>CAUJIK010000092.1 GCA_963205255.1 Pseudomonadota bacterium | reverse complement strand
ATGACACGAAGCTCAGTCCGCAAACGGCCCCCACACCGGCTCGCGCACCTCGCCGCTGTCGGATTTGAGCTGCTGCGAAACCTGGCCGTCGATGGAAACCGTGGCCAGCACGCCCTGCCCGCGGTCGCGGCCGGCATAGATCAGGGCGGCGCCGTTGGGCGCGAAACTCGGGGATTCATCGAGCCCGCCACGCGACAGGACAGCAGTCTGGTTGCCCGCCAGATCCATCACGGCGATGCGGAAGCTGCCGGATTCCTGGGTGACGAAAGCCAGCTGCCTGCCATCCGGAGACACACGCGGCCGCGCCGCATACCCCGATCCGAAGGTGATGCGCCGGGCGCGCTGGCCGGAGCGCGGCGCCACGGTGTAGATCTGCGGTCCGCCGCCGCGATCGGAAGTGAAATACAGCGTCTGCCCGTCCGGTGACCACGTCGCTTCGGTGTCGATGGCCGGATCGTCGGTGATGCGGGTCAGCCCCTGGGTCGCCAGATCCAGCACATAGATGTCGAGGTTGCCGCTGCTGCCGGACAGTGTCAGCGCCAGCTTGCTGCCGTCGGGCGAGAACGCCGGCGCGCCATTGACGCCGGCGCGGGCCGACACCTGCCGGCGCTCGCCGCTGCTGATCCTCTGCACGAATACCGCGGCGACCCGGTTCTCGAAGGAGACATAGGTCAGCCACTGGCCATCCGCCGACCAGGAAGGAGACATGATGGGCTGCGGCGACTGCATGGCCACACGGGCATTCTCGCCGTCGGCATCGGCCACGATGAGCTGATAGCGCTGGGTGGGCGGCCGGCCATCCACCGAGATGTAGGCGATGCGCGTGGAGAAGGCGCCGCGGATGCCGGTGATCTTCTCGAACACCTTGTCGGCCACGCGATGGGCGCCATGGCGCACCGACGCCTGCGCCACGCTCACCGAATCCTGCAGCAGGGTCTGCCCGGTGAGCACATTGACCAGTTCGAATTCGAGGCGTACCTGCGCTGTGCTGCCTGCCACCACCCGGCCGACGACCACATAGTCGCTGCGCAGCGCGCGCCACTGGGCGGCATCGACCTCGGCGGCGCGCGAAGGACGCACGGGCATGCCCGTACGGTCCATGCCGCGGAAGCGGCCGCTGCTTTCCAGATCGCGCTGCACGACGGCCGCCACGTCCACGCCGCCATCGGCCGGCACCGCACGCGCAAAGGGCACCACGGCGACGGGAATCGGATCGGTGACTCCGCGCGTGATGTCGATGCGCAGCTCGGCATGCGCCGGAACAGCGGCGACGAGCAGCGCCAGCAGCAGCAGGTGATTCAGTCGCAGCGACAGTTTGGACGGCATCAATGGCATCGATCAGACCTCAGGCCGGAATGTAATGATCAGGTTGCGTTCGAACAAGGCCGGATCGGAAGGCTGCGGCAAGGGAGAGGCGCGATACACCGCGGCCTCGATCGACTGCCGCACCGCCTCATCGCCATTGCAGCGGCCCACCTGCACGCCTGTCACCGCGCCACCCGGCACCTGCGTGACCCGCACCTCGCACTCCAGACCCACGCGCGCCGAAGGCGGCCGTATCCAGGCCCTTTCGATGCGGGCGCTGATCTGGGCGATGTACTGGTTCATCTGCCCGCTGGAGCGCAGCGCCGCCGCACGCTCCTCGGCCTGGATCTGTGCATTGAGCTCGGATTCGCGCTGCACGCGGGCACGCTCTGCGGCCTGACGTTCACGCTCGACCCGCTCGCGCTCCCTTTTCTCGCGCTCGGCCTTTTCCCGCGCTTCACGCGCCAGCCGCTCTTTCTCCGCCCTGGCGCGCGCCTCGACTTCCCGACGCTGCGCGGCTTCGCGCTCTTCGGCAAGCCGTCGCTCTTCGGCAACGCGCGCGGCCTCGGCCTCACGCTGCAGCTGCTCCTGATCCACCTCGGGCTCCGGCGGCTCGACTTCAGGCTCGGGCGCGGGTTCGACGACAGGTTCGGGCTCTGGTTCGGGTTCGGGTGCCGGCGCAGGAGGCGTTGGCGCGGCAGGCAGGCTGGGCGCGGATGTCACCACCGAAGCTTCGATGGCCAGACGTTGCACCGGCGGCTCGCGCCGCGGCACCAGGAACACGGCGCCTGCGATGACCGCCACCAGCGCGCCGTGCAGCAGCACGGAAAGGACTACCGAGCGACCGGTCCCCGGCTCGGCGCCCTGCTTCACCGCCGCCTGCCCGCAGGTTCAGGGAGTGGATCGGTGAGGAAGCCCACCTTCTTCGCCCCCGCCTGCTGCAGCACCACCATGGTCTCCACCACGCGGCCATAAGCGACGCGCGTATCGGCCTTCACCAGCACGTCGCGCTCGGGAGCGGCGACCAGCGCCGCGCGCACGCCTTCGAGCAGCGCGGCGGATTCCAGCGGCGCCTCCGGCTGCGGCGCGAGATTGAGGAACACGCGCGCCTCGTGATCGATGGAAACGATGAGCGGCTGCTGGTCCTCGCGGCTGCGCACCGGAATGGGTTCGGCCGCCGCCTGCGGCAGCTCCACCTTGACGCCCTGGGTGAGCATGGGAGCCGTGACCATGAAGATGATGAGCAGCACCAGCATCACGTCGATGTAGGGCACGACGTTGATCTCGCCCATCAGCCGCCGCTTGCGCCCTTGCGGTGCCGGCATGATGGGTTACTCCACCACCGGCGCCGGCCGCGAGGCATGGCGCTGCAGGATGGTCGAGAACTCCTCCATGAAGGCGTCGTAGCGCATCTCGATGCGCCCCACCTGGTCGGCATAGCGGTTGTAGGCGATCACCGCGGGGATGGCCGCGAACAGGCCCACGGCGGTGGCGATCAGCGCGTGGGAAATGCCCGGCGCCACGGTGGCGAGCGTGGCTTGCTGCACGCCGCTCAGCGCGACGAAGGTGGTGAGGATGCCCCACACCGTGCCGAACAGGCCCACATAGGGGCTGATCGAACCGATGGTCGCCAACGTCGCGAGGCTCTGCTCCAGCCGGTCCACTTCCTTCAGCTGCGCCACCTTCATGGCGCGGCGCGAACCTTCCAGCAGCTGCTCGCCGGGCACCGAGGCCTGCCGCAGGCGCGCGAACTCGCGGAAACCCATCTCGAAGATGCTGCTCATGCCGGTGGCGCCGCCGCGCTCCTGCACGCTGCGGTAAAGGCCGCCCAGATCGCCGCCGGACCAGAACTTTGATTCGAAGGATTCAGCCTCGGCTCGCGCAGCCGACAGCAACGAGCGCTTGCGCAGGATGATGGACCAGGAACTGATCGAGGCCAGGATCAGGATGGCGAGCACGATCTGCACGATGATGCCGGCCTCGCCGACGAGAAGCAGGATCGACAGGTCGGAAGTCATCTACTTGAACTCCTCGCGCAATGCAGGGGGGAGACGGCGGGGCCGGAAATTGCCCGCATCCAGGCAGGCTACACGCACGCGACCTTCGGCTATCGGCGCGCCCTCGGGCTGGCGCAGTATCCGCTGCTCGAAGGTTACCGTGGCGCCGCTCATTTCGGCGATCCGCGTGTGCACCACCAGTTCGTCATCCAGCCGCGCGGGCTGGATGAACTGCGTGGTCAGATCGACCACCGAGAACAGCACGCGGGTTTCCGCGGCCATGCGAGCTTGCGAAAAACCCAGCTTGCGCAGCCATTCGGTGCGCCCTCTCTCGAAGAAACGGATATAGCCCGTGTGGTAAACCACTCCGCCGGCATCGGTATCCTCCCAGTACACGCGCACCGGCCACTGGAACGCGCTCACGACCCCTCTCCAAACGGCAACGCACTGCCGGCCTGCGGCGCCGGCTTGCCCAGATGCAGCCACGCGGCGCGCGTGGCCACACGTCCGCGGGCCGTACGCATCAGCAGACCTTTCTGGATCAGGAAAGGTTCCACCACATCCTCGAGCGTGCCGCGTTCCTCACCGATGGCGGCGGCCAGGCTCTCGATGCCCACCGGCCCGCCGTCGAATTTCTCGATGATGGTCGCCAGCAGACGCCGGTCCAGCGCGTCCATGCCCTGGGGATCGACATCGAGCAGATCCAGCGCCACGCGGGCCACTTCGCTGTCGATGCGTCCCTGGGCGCGCACCTGCGCATAGTCGCGCACCCGCCGCAGCAGGCGGTTGGCGATGCGCGGCGTGCCGCGCGAGCGTTCGGCGATGCCCAAGGCGCCTTCGGCATCGGTGGGCACGCCGAGGATGCCGGCCGAGCGCGCGACGATCTGCGCCAGCTCCCCTTCTGAATAGAACTCCAGGCGCTGCACGATGCCGAAGCGGTCGCGCAGCGGCGAGGTCAGGAGGCCCGCACGCGTGGTGGCGCCCACCAGCGTGAACGGCGGCAGCGCCAGCTTGATGGAGCGCGCCGCGGGACCCTCGCCGATCATGATGTCGAGCTGGTAATCCTCCATCGCCGGATAGAGCACTTCCTCCACCACGGCGCTGAGGCGGTGGATCTCGTCCACGAACAAGAGGTCGCGCGGCTGCAGCTTGGTGAGGATGGCGGCAAGATCGCCCGGGCGCTCTAGCACGGGGCCTGAGGTGTGCCGCAGGTTCACGCCCAGTTCTGCGGCGATGATCTGCGCCAGCGTCGTCTTGCCCAGCCCCGGTGGGCCGAACACCAGCACATGATCCAGTGCTTCATCGCGCGACTTCGCCGCCTCGATGAACAGCCCCAGCTGCGCCTTGACAGTCTCCTGGCCGATGTAATCGGCCAGCCGGCGCGGACGGATGGCGCGATCCAGCCCCTCCTCGTCCCGCGTGCCGCCAGTATCGACCAGACGGGTTTCACTCATGCCACACCACTCGCCGCGCGCTGCAGTGCCGCGCGGATCAGTTCTTCGGTGGAAGCCGTCGCATCACCGGCCGCGTCGAGCAGGCTGCGGGCCTCGGCGGGCTTGTACCCCAGGGCCAGCAGCGCATGCAGCGCTTCGGCTTGCGGACCGCGTACGGGCGCATCGATGCCAGCCAGAACGGGCGCATCCTTGAAGTAATCACGCATTTCCACCAGCAGGCGGTCGGCGGTCTTGCGGCCCACGCCGGGAATGCGTCTGAGCACGGTGGCATCCTCGGTGACGATGGCCGACTGGAATGCTTGCACGCTGACGCCGGAGAGCACGGCCAGCGCCACCTTCGGCCCCACACCGGACACCTTGAGCAGCGCGCGGAACAAGGCCCGTTCGTCTTCGGTGGCGAACCCGAACAGCAGCGAAGCGTCCTCGCGCAGCACATGGTGGATCACGAGGCGCAACGGCTGCCCCACGGCAGGCAGGGCGAGCCAGGTGGACATCGATGTCTCCACCTCGTAGCCCACGCCTCCCACGTCCAGCAGCAGGCGTGGCGGCTCCTTGGCTGCGACGACGCCGCGCAGGGCGCCGATCATCGCGTCCCGCCCCCCGTGACCTCGGGCATCAGAACCTGCAGGCGACGCGTCTGGCCATGGCACAGGCCGACCGCCAGCGCATCGGCGGCATCGGCGGCCAGCGGCCCCTGCACAGCCAGCAAGGTCTGGATCATGAACTGCACCTGCGTCTTGTCCGCGGCGCCGGTGCCGACCACGGCGAGCTTGATGGCGCGCGGCGCGTATTCATACAGCGCGGCGCCTCCCAGGGCCGCGGCGCAGATGGCCGCGCCACGCGCCTGCCCCAGCTTCAGGGCGCTGTCGGGATTGCGGTGCACGAACACGCGCTCCACGGCCACCTCCTGCGGGTGATGCTGCTCTATGAGCGCCGCCACCTCGCGGTAGATATGGCGCAGGCGCTGCGCCAGTTCGCCGCCTCCGGTGCGGATCACGCCGCTGGCGACATGACGCTCGCCCTGCGGCGTGCAATCGATGATGCCGAAACCGGTGCGCAGCGAACCCGGGTCCAGCCCCAGGATGCGGCAGCTGGCCGCACGCGGACGCAGGGCCGCCGGCGCAGCCATCTGCTGTGGATCGAAGGAACGCCATGAACGGCCGGCGGATCTGGGCATCCCTCGTATGATAGCGTGACTGGACAGTCACTTTCGCTGCACCTATGTGTCCTGCCCCGACATCGCCACCGTTGCCTGTTACCGACACGGCTTTCTCAGCGCTGCAGCATGAACTGCATGAATCGGGCATCCAGGATGCCGCGCTGCTGTTCGGGCGCGAAACCGCGCAGGTGGTGTGGGGCATCACGCAGGACGGCGACCTTGCGCGAGCCTGCCTGCTGGATGCGGCCTGCAAGCGCACCCAGGATGCGCAGTCCCTGCCGCTGGCCGTGCGCCAGGCCGCGGGCGAGGATGCGCTGAAACTGCGCGAGGCGCTGCGGCGCCTCGGCGAACTCAACATCGACGAGCACTGGGCGGCGCAGAGCGCCCTTGCGCCGGCGCAGTCGGAAACGCTGCGCAAGATGCTGCTGGCCGTGGTGGGCGATCCGCGTCTGGTGGTGGCGCGGCTGGCGCAGCAGCTGGTGCGCGCCCGGCATTCGCGCGCCCTGCTGCCCGAGGAGCGCCGGCGCATCGCCTGGGAAACGCGCGAGCTGTACGCTCCGCTCGCCAACCGCCTCGGCGTGTGGGCGTTGAAGTGGGAGCTGGAAGACCTGGCCTTCCGCGAGCTGCAGCCGGGGGCTTACCACCGCATCGCCACCGCACTCAGTGAAAAGCGCTCGGCGCGCGAGCAGTTCATCGAGGAGGTGCGCGCCACCCTGTCGGAGCGGCTGGCCGAGGCCGGCATCAAGGCCACGGTGCTGGGCCGCGCCAAGCACATCTACAGCATCTACCGGAAGATGCAGCGCAAGCAGCTCACCTTCGAACAGGTTTTCGATGTACGCGGCGTGCGCATCATCGTGGACAGCGTGGCGGACTGCTACGCCGCCTTAGGGGTAGCTCACGGGCTGTGGCCCTTCCTGCCCAGCGAATTCGACGACTACATCGCGACGCCCAAGAGCAACGACTACCGCTCCATCCACACCGCCGTCACCGGGCCGGATGGCCGGCCGCTGGAAATCCAGATCCGCACCGCCGAGATGCAGGCGCAGGCAGAGCTGGGCATTGCCGCGCACTGGCGCTACAAGGAAGGCGGCGCCTCGGACCACAAATACGAGCGCAAGATCCAGGAGATGCGTGAACTGCTTTCCGGCTCACGCGCGCCGGCCGAAGGCGACAGCCTCGACCGGCTGACCAAGGGACTGTTCGACGACCGCGTCTATGCCATGACGCCCAAGGGCGAGGTGGTGGACATGCCGCGCGGCGGCACGCCACTGGATTTCGCCTTCCACCTGCACAGCAATCTGGGGGAGCGCTGCAAGGGCGCCAAGGTCAATGGGCGCATCGTGCCGCTCACGCACCAGGTGCAAAGCGGCGATGTGGTGCAGATCCTCGCCGGCAAGACCGCGGCGCCGAGCCGCGACTGGCTGTCCGCCTCGGCGGGCTACCTGGTCTCCACCCGCGCGCGCGCCAAACTGCGCGCCTATTTCCGCAAGCTCGATGAAGCCGTCCAGGCGCCCGCGGCACCGCCGCCAGAGCCCGCGCAACAGAGCGCTCGCGCGCCGGAACGCACCGCCGCGCCGCGCGCCCGCGCGGGGGGCAAGGATCGCTCGCCGGTGCAGATCGAGGGCGTGGGCGATCTGCCCATCACCCTGGCGCGCTGCTGCGCGCCGATACGGCCGCAGCCGATCCGCGGCTATCTGACTCTGGGACGCGGCGTGACCATCCACAACGCCGACTGCGCCGCCCTGGCGCGCATGCTGCGCCAGAAGCCGCAGCGGCTGCTGCAGGTCGAATGGGCGGCGGGCAGCGATGCCCTGGTGGCGGCGCGCATCGAGATCGAAGCCTTCGACCGTCGCGGTCTGCTGCGCGACATCTCGGATCTGATCGCCGAGGAGCACCTGAGCATCGAAGGGGTTTCCAGCAACACCGATCCGCGCGATCGCATCGCGCGCTTCGAGGTACGTCTTGCGGTGAAGGATGCCGCTGAACTGTCGCGTCTGCAGCGACGCCTGGCGCGCATCCCGAATGTGTTCAAGGTGCGACGGGCGCGCTGACGCCCGCCGCACGCTTTCTTCAGCGGTTCAGTGTATCGATGGCGCGCTTGTCGGCGGCCAGCGCGGCCTCGTGCACGGCCTCCGACAGCGTCGGATGCGCGTGGATGGTGCGCTGCAGATCCTCGCAGGTAGCGCCATATTCCATCGCCAGCACGCACTCGGCGATCAGCTCGCCGGCCATCGGTCCGATGATGTGCACACCCAGGATGCGATCCGTGGCGGCATCGGCAACGATCTTGGCGAAGCCGGCCGTAGCCTCCATGGCGCGCGCGCGGCCGCTGGCGACAAAGGGGAAGCTGCCGATTTTCACCTGCACGCCCGCGGCCTTGGCCTGATCCTCGGACTGGCCCACCCAGGCCATCTCCGGCGCGGTATAGACCACCGACGGGATGATGTTGTAGTCCATGTGGCCGTAACGGCCGGCGATCAGCTCGGCGACCATCAGGCCTTCGTCCTTGGCCTTGTGCGCCAGCATCGGGCCGCGCACGCAGTCGCCGATGGCCCACACGCCCGGCACGCCGGTGCGGCAGTGCTCGTCGACGACGATGAAGCCGCGCTCATCCACCTGCACGCCGGTGCCTTCGCCCAGCAGCCCTTCGGTATACGGGCGGCGGCCGATGGCCACCACCAGACGATCGACGGTGAGCTGCTGCTCGCCGCCAGCATTGGTGTAGCTGACGTGCACGGCGCCGTTTTTCACCGTGGCGCTGCTGACCTTGGCGCCAAGCTTGATATCCAGACCCTGCTTGCGAAGCTGCTTCAGCGCCTCACCGGCCAGCTGCCGGTCGGCCACGGAGAGGAAATCCGGCAGGGCTTCGAGAATGGTGACCTTCGAGCCCACGCGCTGCCAGACACTGCCCAGCTCCAGCCCGATCACGCCGGCGCCGATGACGCCCAGCCGCTCCGGCGCCGCCGGCAATTCCAGCGCGCCCCAGGAGTCGATGATGTGCTTGCCATCCACCGGCGCGCTGCGCAGCGGCGTGGGCACCGAACCCGATGCCAGCACCACCTGCTTCGCGGTGAGCTTCTCCACCTTGCCATCGAGCGTGGTGTATTCGACTACGCGCGCGCCATCGGCGCCGCTCTCGGCAAGCAGCTTGCCCGTGCCCGGCAGGCCGGTGACGCCCGCCGACTTGAACAGCATGGCGATGCCGCCGGACATGCCCTTGACGATCTGCGCGCGACGCTTCTGCATCGCCGCGATGTCGATGGCAAGGCCGGGCACGGCGATGCCATGCGCCTTGAACTCGTGGCCTGCCCGATGGAACAGCTCGGAAGACTCCAGCAGCGCCTTGGAAGGAATGCAGCCGGCGTTGAGGCAGGTGCCGCCGAAAGCGTGGCTGCCGTCCTGGTTCTTCCAGCCGTCGATGCAGGCTGCCTTGAGGCCGTTCTGCGTGGCGCGGATGGCGGCCGGATAGCCGCCAGGACCGCCGCCGATGACGATCACATCGTACGAATCGGACATGATTTTCAGACTCCCAGCAGCAGCCGGCCCGGATCTTCGAGGCAGTCCTTGATGGTGACCAGGAACTGCACCGCCTCCTTGCCGTCGATGATGCGGTGGTCGTAGCTCAGCGCCAGATACATCATCGGACGGACGACGATCTGGCCGTTCACCACCATCGGCCGATCCTGGATCTTGTGCATGCCGAGGATGGCGCTCTGCGGGAAGTTCACGATGGGCGTGGACAGCAGCGAGCCGAACACACCGCCGTTGGTGATGCTGAAGGTGCCGCCAGTGAGATCTTCCATGGTCAGCTGGCCGTTGCGGGCGCGGGTGGCGAAATCACCCACGGCCTTCTCGATCTGCGCAAAGCTCAGCGCGTCGGCATCGCGCAGCACCGGCACCACCAGACCGCGGTCGGTCGAGACGGCGACGCCGATGTCGTAAAACTCGCGGTAGACGATGTCCGAACCGTCCACGCCGGCATTGACCACCGGGAAGCGCTTCAGCGCCTCGAGGGTCGCCTTGACGAAGAAGGACGAGAAGCCGAGCTTCACGCCCTGCGTCTTCTCGAACTTGTCCTTGTGGCGCGCGCGCAGTTCCTGCACCGCGGCCAGATCCACCTCGTTGAAGGTGGTGAGCAGAGCCTGGGTGGACTGCGCCGTGACCAGGCGCTCGGCGATGCGCGCGCGCAGCCGGGTCATCGGCACGCGACGCTCCACGCGCTGGCCGCCCGGCACCGACGGCAGCGCCGCCGCGGGTGGCGCAAAGGACTGCACATCGGCCTTGGTGACCACGCCGCCCTTGCCGGTTCCCGGCACGCTGGCGGGATCGACGCCCTTCTCTTCCGCCACGCGGCGGGCGGCGGGCGAGACTTTCGCCGCGCCCTTGGAGGCTTCGGCTTGTGCGGGTGCGCTGGCGGCGGCGGCTGGCGCTGCTGCTGCGGTGCTGGCGACCGCGCCGGGCTCCACGATGGCCAGCAACTGATCACTGGTGACCGTGGTGCCGGCGGCCACTTTCACTTCCTTGAGCACTCCCGCCACGGGCGCCGGCACTTCCAGCACCACCTTGTCGGTTTCGAGGTCGGCAAGATTCTCGTCTCGCGCCACCGCCTCCCCCGGCTGTTTGTGCCATTTCACCAGCGTGGCGTCGGCGACGGACTCGGGGAGCTTGGGAACCTTGATTTCAGTTGTCATTGGTTGTTCTTCAGCAGATCAGAGGGACTTCTTGCGAGCGGGCGCCGGCGGGGCATCGGGGACGAGTCTGGCGGTCTCGCGACTGCCGCTCTCGCGCACAGTGGCATTGAGCGCCGCCTCGACCAGCTCGCGCTGTTCGGTGTCATGGATCTTGGCAAGGCCGGTGGCCGGAGCCGCGGCCGGGCCACGGCCGGCGTACAGCAACTGCTGGCGACTCTTCTGCAACGGCTCTTCGAGCCGATGGCGGATCTGGTACCACGCGCCCTGGTTCTGCGGCTCTTCCTGGCACCAGACGATTTCGTCGGCGCCGGCATAGCGGTGCAGCACGGCCGTGTACGCCTGGATCGGGAAGGGATAGAGCTGCTCGATGCGCACCAGGGCCACATCGCGCTGCCCGGAAGCCCGGCGCGCCTTCAGCAGGTCGAAATACACCTTGCCGCTGCAGAACACCACGCGCCGCACATCGGCCGGCACGAGCTCGTCGGTCTCGTCGATGATCGAGGCAAAACCGCCATCGGTGAGATCCGTCAGCGAGGAAACCGACAGCTCATGGCGCAGCAGGCTCTTGGGCGTGAACACGATCAGCGGCTTGCGCAGGCTGCGCAACATCTGCCGCCGCAGCATGTGGAACATCTGCGCCGGGGTGGAAGGCACCACCACCTGCATGTTGTTCTCGGCGCACAGCTGCAGGAAACGTTCGAGGCGCGCGGAGGAATGCTCCGGCCCCTGCCCCTCGTAGCCATGCGGCAGGAACAGCGTGAGGCCCGACAGGCGTCCCCACTTGGCTTCACCCGCGCAGATGAACTGATCGATGACCACCTGGGCGCCGTTCATGAAGTCGCCGAACTGCGCCTCCCAGATGACCAGCGCGGAGGGGTCGGTGGTGGAATAACCGTATTCGAAACCGAGCACGGCCTCCTCGGACAGCACCGAGTCGGTGATGGCCAGCCGCGGCTGGTTCGGATTGATGTGCTCCAGCGGTATCCAGATGCGGTCGCTGTTCTGGTCGTGAAGCACGGCATGGCGGTGGAAGAAGGTGCCGCGGCCGCTGTCCTGGCCGGTGAGGCGCAGCGGCACCCCGTCGTCCAGCAGCGCGGCGTAGGCCAGATTCTCCGCGCAGCCCCAGTCCAGCGGCAGCTCGCCCGCCAGCATCTTGCGCCGGTTGGCATATACCTGTTCGACGCGCGGATGCAGCTTGAACCCTTCCGGTATCGCCACGAGGCGCGCGCCCAGCCGTTGCAGGCGGGCGCTTTCCAGCGATGTCGCCACCGGCTCGGACCAGTCGTTGGCGAGGAAGCGCGACCAGTCCACGGTGTACTGGTTGCCGATCATGCCCAGCGCGGCGCGCGCCTGCGGCTGCCCCACGTCGAGGCCCGCGCGGTACTGCTCCATGAAGCCATCGGCCTGCTGCGGCGTCAGCACGCCTTCGCGCGCCAGGCGGTCGGCATAGATCTGCCGCGCCGTGGGATGCTTGCGGATGACCGAATACATCATCGGCTGCGTGGCCGCCGGTTCGTCAGCCTCGTTGTGGCCCAGGCGGCGGTAGCACACCAGGTCGATGACCACATCCTTGCGGAACTTCATGCGGTAGGCCAGCGCCACGCGGGTGACGAACACCACGGCCTCCGGGTCGTCCGCATTCACGTGGAAGATCGGCGCCTCGAGCATCTTCGCCACGTCGCTGCAATACATGGTCGAGCGTGTGTCGCGCGGATCGCTGGTGGTGAAACCCACCTGGTTGTTGATGATGAGGTGCACCGTGCCGCCGGTGTAGAACGCCCTGGCCTGCGACAGCTGCAGCGTTTCCATCACCACGCCCTGGCCGGCGAAAGCCGAGTCGCCGTGGATCAGCACCGGCAGCACGCGGGCGCCGGTGGTATCGCCGCGACGCTCCTGGCGGGCGCGCACCGAACCCTCCACCACCGGATTGACGATCTCCAGGTGCGAGGGATTGAAGGCCAGGGTCACATGCACATTGCCGCCCGCGGTGCGCAGGTCGGCCGAGAAACCCTTGTGGTATTTGACGTCGCCGGAGCCCTGCAGATGGGCCGGCTCGTACTTGCCCTCGAATTCCGAGAACAGCTGCGAGGGCGCCTTGCCCAGCACATTGACCAGCACATTGAGGCGGCCGCGGTGGGCCATGCCGATGACGATTTCCTCGAGGCCCGCCTCACCGCCGCGCTGGACCAGATCGTCGAGCATCGGGATCAGTGAATCGCCGCCTTCGAGCGAGAAGCGCTTCTGACCCACGTAGCGCGTGTGCAGGTAGCGCTCCAACCCTTCGGCCGCCGTGAGCTGGCGCAGGATGTTGAGCTGCTCCTCGGGCGCGAATTTCTGCTGCAGACGGCCGCGCAGGAACTCATCCTGAAGCCACAGGCGCTCGTCGGTATTCGAGACATGGGCGAATTCCGCGCCCACCGGCCCGGCGAAGATATGGTCCAGCAGCGCCATGATGTCGCGCAGCTTGGCGCGGCGCGGCACCGAATCGACCCGGCTGCCGGTGTAGAACTCGGTGTCGAGATCGGCCTCCGACAGGCCCATGTAGTCCATTTCCATGACGCGCGGCTTGGTCCGCTGCATCAGCCCCAGCGGATCGACCTTGGCGATCAGATGGCCGCGGTTGCTGTAGATCTGCACCAGGCGCGACACGGACGCCTGCTTCTCTCCCTGGGGCGGACCGGCCGCCGCCGCCGATGCCTGCCGTGGCTGGCTGGCGCGCTCGGTCAGCGCCCGGACGATGGGGCCATGGGCGGTATCCGCCCGAGCCACCGACAGCCCGGTGAAGTACTTCTGCCAGTCGGCCGGGACGGACTCCCCGGCCAGATAGCGCTCGTACAAGTCTTCAACGTAGGTCGAATTGCTGCCTGCCAGGGATGTGCTGGCAGTGTGGCGCGCAAGATCGCCGGCGCCACCGGTCGAGCCGTTACTGGAGTTCATGGATCTCTAGGTGTGAGTCAACATATATAGTCTAGTGGAATCTGGCGCTGGTTAGCAGCCAGACTTCGTAGGACACCAGCGTGATGTAGGCGCCCAGAAGCAGGTACAGCACGGCGCCGACCCGGACGGGTCCGAAGAGGCGCAGACGGGCCAGAGCCGTAAGCACGATCACGCCCGCCACCGTCAGCCCCATCTTCCAGTAAGCAAAATTGCCGCCTTCCCCCGTCACCAGCGGCGCCATCACCGGATTGATCTCCGTGGCGCCGAGCGCAATCAGACGGACGGTGAGCATGCCATCGACGGCGGACAGAATCACTATCAGCATGGCTACCAGCAGCCACTGGGGGTGGTGCCAGTCGACCACGGCCAGATAGCGGTCCTTGTGGCGGCGCGGCCCCTGGCGGCGCTGCATCGCATGCCCGGCCCACAGGCCGTACCAGTGGCGCTGACGCCGGTCGGCCCCGGCGCGTCTGTCGCTGGTTTCTGGGGAACTGGAGCAAGCCGGCCGGGAATCTCTCATGACTGCGGGGATTCTACGTACCCCGGAGCCGCTGCCGACTTATAACCCAGTGAACAACATCACATTCCCGGCACGCGGGGGCCTTGGGAGGCCTCATCGGCTAGACTCCCGGCCCCATGTCCCAGCCCAGCCCAGCCCGCCTCACCCACCTGCAACGCCTGGAAGCCGAAGCCATCCACATCATGCGGGAGGTGGTGGCCGAGTGCGAAAAGCCGGTGATGCTGTACTCCATCGGCAAGGACAGCTCGGTGATGCTGCACCTGGCGATGAAGGCCTTCTATCCCGCCAGGCCCCCCTTCCCGTTCCTGCACGTGGATACCACCTGGAAGTTCCGCGACATGATCGCGTTCCGCGACGACACCGCGAAACGGCTGGGTCTGGACCTGCTGGTGCACGTGAACCCGGAGGGGCTGGCGCGCGGCATCGGCCCCTTCACGCATGGCTCGGCCGTGCACACCGACGTGATGAAGACCCAGGGGCTCAAGCAGGCGCTGGACCACTACGGCTTCGATGCCGCCTTCGGCGGCGCGCGGCGCGACGAGGAAAAATCACGCGCCAAGGAGCGCGTGTTCTCGTTCCGCTCCGCGCAGCACCGCTGGGACCCCAAGCGCCAGCGGCCCGAGCTCTGGCACCTGTACAACGCGCGCAAGCACAAGGGCGAGAGCCTGCGGGTGTTCCCCATCTCCAACTGGACCGAGCTGGACATCTGGCAGTACATCCACCAGCAGGACATCCCGATCGTGCCGCTGTACTTCGCGGCGCCACGCCCGGTGGTGGAGCGCGACGGCGCACTGGTCATGGTGGACGACGAGCGCATGCCGCTG
>CAUJIK010000091.1 GCA_963205255.1 Pseudomonadota bacterium | reverse complement strand
TGCGTGGTGCCGTCCCGGTATGGGCTCTTGAGGGCATAGCGCACGTGGCCTGATGAAGTCATGGCTAAGCGTTCGGTTGCCACCGGCGGGCGGCTCACGTAGCGACACAGCCGTTCGAGCTTCGGCCGCTGGTGGGGCGCCATGTCGATGCCGGCATGCAGCGAGAACCCACCGGCGCGGGCCGCCCCGTTCGGATCGCCTTCCAGGCCCTGCAGCCGGGGTGGCACCGTCTGCAGCGTGAACAGCTTCTGCCCGGATCTTGGGCCAACGGCAATCCGGTAGGTGATCGAAGAGCCCAGCAGATCATCCAGCGGGCCGCCTACGCCATCCCCGGGGAGCCAGGCGTTCTCGATGTCGCGTTCAACCAGTCCCCGCCGCTCCAGCACACGGCCGATGCGGGAGGCGATCTGCTCGACCAGCGCCTGCAGCTCGTCCTGGCCCAGTCCGGCAACATGGCGGAACACCGGCGCGCCGGCGCCGGCGGCCACATACACGCCATCCAGAAACAGCATGTGAAAGTGCACGTTGAGGTTCAACGCCGAACCAAACCGCTGCACCAGCGTCACCGCGCCGGTTGCGCCACTGACGCGCGCGAGGCCAGCTCTGTGGAGCAGGTGGCGCGAGATCGTTCGATACACCACGCCCAGCACCAGCGTCAGCGCCTCCGGGTCCGTGGCGAGCAGGAAGCGCAGCGCGTGCGGCAGCGACAAT
Source organism: Pseudomonadota bacterium (assembly GCA_963205255.1). Lineage (GTDB taxonomy): Bacteria > Pseudomonadota > Gammaproteobacteria > Steroidobacterales > Steroidobacteraceae > ZC4RG30. The sequence goes on along the minus strand of CAUJIK010000091.1, from coordinate 38,584 downwards.
ACCCATTGCCGCAAAGGGCGTTCGGGCAGCACCTCGTCAGCCAGCAGCGCAGCCGTCTCGGCCATGCGCCGCGCACCGCACGAAGGGCAGAACCCGCGCTTCTTGCAGCTGAAGGCCACCAGCTTCCCGGCGTGGCAGTGCTCGCAGCGCACGCGCAGGAAGCCCGCTTCAAGCCTCCCGCACTTCAGGTAGGCGTCGAACTCCTCCTGCACGTAGGCTGGCAGCGGACGGCCGGCTTCCGCCCGCAGATCCCGGAAAACTGGATAGTGCTGCTCGACGAGCTGGTACAGAACCGTCGCTTCCGGGCGGTGGCGTGCGTAACCCGGTGGATCGATGAACGGCGGCGCGCGCGGTCGCCGCGCTCGGGCGGCGACGGACATGGCTGCTGTCCCTGCAGAGGACGGGGACGCTCAAGGCTATGCCATGGGTAGTGCAAATGCGCCACGCATATTGGGCCGAAACTGTGACAAATGCCTCGATGCTTGCAAGGCTCGACGTCTTCTGATACTTGTTCTGTTAGTGACTACGAGTATTCAACCTCTGGCGCCGGGACACTGACTTCACGCTTCAGATGCAACGATGGCCAGCACCCTGACACGTCCACGGCGCCGCACGGGCCGGCTCCGCGACCAGCGCACCGCGTCCCTTCCATTCCCCGCACCCGCGGCGCCGGCCACAGACTCCTCAACCGAGCCCCCTGGAGTCCCCTTCGCGGTGACCACGCCATCCGTCGCATCACCCCGCTACGTCCTGCTACCCGTGGCAGCCGCAATGACTGGCTATACGGTGAAAGCCATGGAGCGCAAGATTGAGAGCGGCGTTTGGCGGGAAAGAAGCGAGTATGTCCACGCGCCGGACGGGCGCGTCATGATCGATGTGGAGGGTTACCACCGATGGGTAGAAAGTCTGAATCCGGCGGCGTCCAGGCGAAAGGCAGGGACCGCATCGAATTCACCTTCAAGTACCAGGGCAAACGCTATCGCCCGACCATCCGGCGCGCGCCGACCGCAGCCAACCTCCGCCGAGCACGAGTCCAGCTCGAAGCCATCAAGCTGAGGATCGAGGCGGGGACCTTTTCGTTCGTCGAGGAGTTCCCCGACTACCGCCTGCGGGACAATCTTGCCGAGGCACGGACCGCCACGGCCGCGCTCCCAACCTGCGGCCAGATCTTCGACGCCTATCTTGCCCACTGCGAGATGCGCATGGCCATGCACGACATGGCCTTCTCCACCTGCCAGAGCTACCGACGGCTGCTGGATTCTGTCTGGCGACCGCAGATCGGCCATGAGACTTTCGAGGACGTACGCTATTCGCGTCTTTCCGGCATCGTGGCCGCCCACACCCGCAACAAGAAGACCTACAACAACGTGGTCAGCGCCGTCCGCTGCGCATTCGACTTCGGCTACAAGGACCACCCCGAGAAACACAATCCGGCGACGGGCCTGAAGACTCTGCGGATCGCCCGGAAGGACCGCCTGCCGATCGAACCGTTCACCATCGAGGAAGCCGAGCGGATCATTGCCGAATCGCACGCCGAGTTTGGTGAGGCTCACGGCAATTTCGAGGAGTTCCGGTTCTTCACCGGCCTGCGGCAGTCCGAGCAAATGGCGCTCAGAACCAGCGATTGCGACCTGGCCAAAGGCACGATCCGCATCACCAAAGCACTGGTCCGCGGCCGGGAGAAGGACCGCACCAAGACCCGCGAGGACCGCGAAATCCGCCTTTGCGGCCGGGCACTCGAAGTGCTCAAGCGCCAACTGGCCCTGCGCGAACAGCTGGCGCGCGCCGGCAGGCTCGCCCACGACTACCTGTTCTGCACCGGGGAGGGCGCCCCGGTCCTGAACCTGTCGTACCCCTACGACCGCTGGCGCTACGTGCTGGAGAAGACCCGCATCCCCTACCGGGAGCCGTACAACGCCCGCCACTCGTTCGTAAGCTGGCGCCTCATGGTGGGCCACAACGTGCTGCTGGTCGCCAAGGAGGACGGCCACAGTCCACACACGATGCTGACGACTTACGCGGCGTGGACCGAGGGCGCAACAGAGACAGAAGTGGAGGCGATACGGCGTGCGATGGAGCGCTCTCCCGAGCGCGCATGTACCGTGAGCATTGCTGCCCCCGACAGGCCCCTGCAATCCCCCGGATTAGCCACTACATTGCCACTAGAACCTGAACAGGAAGAAAAACCCCGGCAATGGGGCCGCCTAAGCTGGCGAAAGATCAAGCATTTCAGTCTTGCCAAAGATGGCGGAGCGGACGGGACTCGAACCCGCGACCCCCGGCGTGACAGGCCGGTATTCTAACCAGCTGAACTACCGCTCCGTTGCGTGACCCCCAGGGGGTCCTTTGCGGTGGTGGGTGCTGAGGGGATCGAACCCCCGACATTCGCCTTGTAAGGGCGACGCTCTACCAGCTGAGCTAAGCACCCTCGCCAACAGGCCCATTTCCGCACCCGCGCCAACCATGAGCTGGCGCGAGGGCGCGTAGTCTATGGAACCTCGGCACCGGAGGCAATCGGAAACTGCCTCTAGTGCGGCCGCGGCCTGCCCGATCGCTTGGCGCGCCGGACGGGCTTGGCGGGAAGCGCCGCCTTGCGCTTGCCATCGGCCACCGTCGAAGGCAGCGGCACAGGCTGGCGCGTCAGCGCATGTTGCAGCACCTGGTCGATCCATTTGACCGGCTTGATGTCGAGATTGCCCTTGATGTTGTCTGGAATCTCGACCAGGTCCTTCTCGTTATCGACGGGAATCAGGACGGTCTTGATTCCTCCGCGCGCGGCAGCCAGCAGCTTTTCCTTCAGGCCGCCGATGGGCAGCACCTCACCGCGCAGCGTGATCTCGCCGGTCATGGCCACATCCGAGCGCACCGGGATCCGGGTCAGCGCCGACACCATGGCGGTGCAGATGCCAATGCCCGCCGACGGGCCATCCTTGGGCGTGGCGCCCTCGGGCAGGTGCACGTGGAAGTCCTGGGTGGAGTAGAAATCCTTCTCCAGGCCCAGCACATCGCTGCGGCTGCGCACCACGGTCATGGCCGCCTGGATGGATTCCTTCATCACATCGCCCAGCTTGCCGGTGGCCACCGGCCGCCCCTTGCCGGGCAGCACGGCGGCCTCGATGGACAGCAGCTCACCGCCGACCTCCGTCCACGCAAGGCCGGTGACATGGCCCACGCGGTCGGCCTCCTCCGCCTCGCCGTAGCGGAAGCGGCGCACGCCGAGGTACTTGTCGAGGTTCTTCGCGTTGACGGTGACCGAGGCGGCCTTTTTCTTCTCGAGCAGCAGGCTCTTGACCGCCTTGCGGGAGATCTTGGCGATCTCGCGCTCCATGTTGCGCACACCGGCTTCGCGCGTGTAGTAGCGCACGATGTCGAGCAGCGCATCGTCGGCGACCTTGAGCTCCCCCTTCTTCAGGCCATTGGCCTTGATCTGCTTGGGCAGCAGGTAGCGCTTGGCGATGTTGAGCTTCTCGTCCTCGGTATAGCCCGGGAGACGGATGACCTCCATGCGGTCCAGCAGCGGCGCCGGGATGTTCATGCTGTTGGCGGTGCAGATGAACATCACCTCGGACAGGTCGAAATCGACCTCGAGGTAGTGATCATTGAAAGCGGTGTTCTGCTCCGGATCGAGCACTTCGAGCAGCGCCGAGGACGGATCGCCGCGGAAATCCATCGCCATCTTGTCGATCTCGTCGAGCAGGAACAGCGGGTTGTGCACGCCCGACTTGGCCATGTTCTGCACCACCTTGCCCGGCATGGAGCCGATGTAGGTGCGACGATGGCCGCGGATCTCGGCCTCGTCACGCACGCCGCCCAGCGACATGCGCACGAACTTGCGGTTGGTGGCGCGCGCGATGCTCTGGCCCAGCGAGGTCTTGCCGACGCCGGGAGGGCCGACGAGGCACAGGATGGGGCCCTTGATCTTGTCGACGCGCTGCAGCACCGCGAGGTACTCGACGATGCGCTCCTTGACCTTCTCCAGGCCGAAGTGGTCCTCGTCCAGCACCTTCTCGGCGTTGGCGATGTCCTTGAGAATTTTCGTGCGCTTCTTCCACGGCACCTTGACCAGCCAGTCGATGTAGTTGCGCACCACGGTGGCCTCGGCCGACATGGGCGACATCATCTTCAGCTTGTTGAGCTCGGCGGTGGCCTTGTCGCGCGCCTCCTTGGGCATGCCGGCGCGGGCGATCTTCTGCTCCAGCTCCTGGATTTCGTTGCCGCCCTCCTCCATCTCGCCGAGCTCTTTCTGGATCGCCTTCATCTGCTCGTTGAGGTAGTACTCGCGCTGCGACTTCTCCATCTGCGCCTTGACGCGGCCGCGGATGCGCTTCTCGATCTGCAGCACGTCCATCTCGCCCTCGATGGCGACCAGCACATGCTCCAGGCGCTTGCGCACATCGAGGATCTCGAGAACCTTCTGCTTCTCGGACAGCTTCATCGCCATGTGCGAAGCCACGGCGTCGGCGAGGCGCCCCGACTGCTCGATGCCGGCCAGCGCCGTAAGCACCTCGGGCGGCACCTTCTTGTTCAGCTTCACGTACTGCTCGAACTGGGAGATGACCGAACGGGTCAGGACGTCCATCTCCTTTTCGTCGTACTGCTCGAGATCCGCCTGCAGCGTGATGTCGGCGGTGTAGTAATCCGTGCCATGGATGGCGTCGACAGTGGCGCGGTCTACGCCCTCGACCAGCACCTTCACGGTGCCGTCGGGGAGCTTCAGCATCTGCAGGATGGTGGCCACGGTGCCGAAGCGGTACAGGTCGTCCGGCTTGGGGTCGTCGATGTCCGGCTGCTTCTGCGCCACCAGCACGATGCGGCGCGGATCGAGCTTCATCGCCGCGTCCAGCGCCTGAATGGATTTCTCACGCCCCACGAACAGCGGCATGACCATGTGCGGATAGACCACCACGTCCCGCAGCGGCAGGACCGGTATGTTCTTTTCCACGGGGATAGATTCCGTCACTTGTCGCCCTCAGCGCCGATCGGTTGACCGGGAGTCTAGCCGACATTGGGGGCGGCACAGCGCCAGTTCAAGGCCGCCCGCCAGCGCGGACGGCCACTGCCCTCATTCAGGGCGCCGGACGCGTCAGTGGGTCGAGCCCGAAACCCGGCGCGGTTCCTCGGCCAGCGCGCCGGACTTCTCGCCCCGCGCATCCTCGGATTTGTAGACCACGTAGGGCGGCGCATGGCCCAGCACCACGCTCTCGTCCACCACCACCTTGCTGACATTCTTCAGCGAGGGCAGCTGGTACATGGTGTCCAGCAGGATGGTTTCCATGATGGTGCGCAGGCCGCGGGCGCCGGTCTTGCGGTCCATGGCCTTGCGGGCGATGGCCGCGAGGCCGTCGTCGCGGAACTCCAGCTCCGCGCCGTCCATCTCGAACAGGCGGCGGTACTGCTTGGTCAGCGCGTTCTTCGGATCCTTGAGGATGGAGATCAGCGCCGGCTCGTCCAGTTCCTCCAGCGTCGCGACCACCGGCAGGCGGCCGACGAACTCGGGGATCAGGCCGAAGCGCACCAGATCCTCCGGCTCCACGTCGTGGAACACGTCGGTGCCATGCAGGCGGGCGTTGACGCTGCGCACATCGGAGGTGAAACCGATGCCGCCCTTCTGGGTGCGGTTGAGGATGATCTTGTCGAGGCCCGCGAAGGCGCCGCCGACGATGAACAGGATGTTGGAGGTATCGACCTGCAGGAACTCCTGCTGCGGATGCTTGCGGCCGCCCTGCGGCGGCACCGAGGCCATGGTGCCCTCGATAAGCTTCAGCAGCGCCTGCTGCACACCCTCGCCCGACACATCACGGGTGATGGAGGGGTTGTCGGACTTGCGCGAGATCTTGTCGATCTCGTCGATGTAGACGATGCCGGTCTGCGCCTTCTCGACGTCGTAGTCGCACTTCTGCAGCAGCTTCTGGATGATGTTCTCGACATCCTCACCCACGTAGCCGGCTTCGGTCAGCGTGGTGGCGTCGGCGATCGTGAACGGCACATTGAGCAGCCGGGCGAGCGTTTCGGCCAGCAGCGTCTTGCCGCAGCCGGTCGGGCCGATCAGCAGGATGTTGCTCTTGGCGATCTCGACCTCTTCCTTGGGCCGCGGGCCACTGCCACGCGTCTGCAGGCGCTTGTAGTGGTTGTAGACCGCCACCGACAGCGTCTTCTTCGCGCGCTCCTGGCCGATCACGTACTCGTCGAGGACGGTCTTGATCTCATGCGGCTTGGGCAGCTTGTCGCGCGCGCGCTCGGCCTTGTCCTCGAGCTCCTCGCGGATGATGTCGTTGCACAGCTCCACGCACTCGTCGCAGACGAAGACGGAGGGACCGGCGATGAGCTTGCGCACCTCGTGCTGGCTCTTTCCGCAGAAAGAGCAGTACAGCAGCTTGCCATCATCGCCACGCCCACGGGTGTCATCGCTCATCTAGCATTCCTTTCGGGCATGGGGGGCCCGATGCAGCTCTATATAGCATGAGGCGCGCAGCAGGCGCAAAGCAGCATGTCACAGGCAAGAGCCTGTAACTGCAAGGGTTTTTGAAACCGGCGGACTTATTTCGCGACCGAGGCAGCGATCTCGCCACGTGCGGACAGCACCCGGTCGATAAGGCCATACCGCACCGCATCATCACCGTTCATGAAGTTGTCGCGGTCGGTGTCCTGCTTGATCTTGTCCACGGGCTGCCCCGTGTGATGCGCGAGGATGTGGTTCAGGCGATCGCGCGTGGAGAGAATCTCGCGCGCGTGGATCTCCATGTCCACCGCCTGACCCTGCATGCCGCCCAGCGGCTGGTGGATCATCACCCGCGAATGCGGCAGGGCGAAGCGCTTGCCCTTGGCGCCGCCGGCCAGCAGCACGGCGCCCATGCTGGCCGCCTGCCCGATGCAGATGGTCGACACATCGGGCTTGATGAACTGCATGGTGTCGTAGATCGCCATGCCGGCGGTCACGTGGCCGCCGGGCGAGTTGATGTACAGCGCGATGTCCTTGTCCGGGTTCACCGACTCCAGGAACAGCAGCTGCGCCACGATCACATTGGCCATGTAGTCCTCGACCGGGCCCACGGCGAATATCACCCGCTCCTTCAGGAGGCGGGAATAGATGTCGTAGGCGCGTTCGCCGCGGGAGGTCTGTTCGACCACCATCGGCACGAGATTCAGGGCGCGTTCGTTCATAGCGAGGATTCTACGCCTGCTTGTTGAAGCCGGTCAGTTCCGTGAAGCTGGACGGGCGGTCCGTCACACGGGCCCGCCCCAGCACCCATTCCACCACCTGGTCTTCCAGCACCAGCGTCTCGACCTGCCGCAGTGCATCAGGCGACTGCAGATAGGCCTGGCGGACCTCATCCGGGTTCGGGTACGCGCCCACGATCTCTTCCAGGCGCGCGAACACCTTCTCGCGGTCGATCTTGATCTGCTCGCGACGCACGATTTCGCCGATCAGCAGCCCCAGCGCCACGCGACGGCGGGCCGGCTCCTCGAAGGGCTCGCGCGGCGGGATCTGGCTGGCGTCGGTGCGGCCCGTGCGCTGCATGAGGTCGATCTGCAGCTGCTGCACCTGCTCGTCCACCAGCGCGCGCGGCAGCTCGATGGGGTTGTCGCGCTGCAGGGACTCGAACACCTGGTTGCGCACCCGGGTGCGCACGGCCTCGCCGGCCTCGCGCTCCATGCTCTTGCGCACTTCCTCGCGCAGCTTGGCAACGCCGCCCTCGCCGATGCCGAAGCTCTCGGCGAACTTCTCGTCCACTTCCGGCAGCACCTCCTCCTCCACCGCCTTCACGGTGAGGTCGAATTCGGTGGCCTTGCCCGCCAGATCCTTGGCGCCATAGTTCTCGGGGAAGGTCACCGGCGCGGTCTTGCTCTCGCCGGCCTTCATGCCGATCAGCGCCGCCTCGAATTCGGGAATGGCGCGGCCCTGGCCCATCACGAACGGCGTGTCCTTGCCCTCGCCGCCCGCGAACGGCGTGCCGTCCAGCCGGCCGAGGAAATCCACCACCACGCGGTCGCCATTCTGCGCGGCGCGCTCGACGGGGCTGTAGGTGATGCGCTGGCGGCGCATGCTTTCCAGCATGGCGTCGATGTCCGCCTCGCTCACCTCGAAGGTGGGGCGCTCGACGGCAAGCTCGTCCACCGGCTTCACTTCCACTTCCGGCAGCACTTCGAACACCGCCGCGAACTTCAGATCATTGCCCGGCTCCATCTGGATGGGCTCGATGCGCGGGCCGCTGGCCGGACGCAGCTTTTCCTTGGTCACGGCATCCGAATAGCCCTGCCGGATCAGCTCGTTCACGGTGTCGCCGTGCACCTGCTCGCCGAACTGCTGCTTGATCACCGGCAGCGGCACCTTGCCCTTGCGGAAACCGCGGATGTTCGCGGTCTTCGTGAGGTCGCGCAGGCGACGCTCCACCTCGCCGGCAACACGCGTGTGCGGAATCTGCACCTCGATGCGGCGCTCGAGTCCGGAGGTGGTGGTCAGGGTGAACTGCATCGTCATCGTTCCTCGGCTGTAACTTTCCGACTCATCACTCTGGTGCGAAAGGAGGGACTCGAACCCTCACGGGTTGCCCCGCTGGAACCTAAATCCAGTGCGTCTACCAGTTCCGCCACTTTCGCGCCGCAGGGGAGGAAATGGTGGGCCGTGTAGGATTCGAACCTACGACCAATTGATTAAGAGTCAACTGCTCTACCAACTGAGCTAACGGCCCATGAAAGGGTGGGGTGGACGACGGGACTCGAACCCGCGACAGCCGGAATCACAATCCGGGACTCTACCAGCTGAGCTACGTCCACCATCGTACACATCGCAGCAACCAGCCTGGCGCGCCCGGCAGGAGTCGAACCTGCGACCCTCGGCTTAGAAGGCCGATGCTCTATCCAACTGAGCTACGGGCGCCCGCTGGTATTGCATCAGGTTCGACGCGGCCATGCCACGGGGCTGATCACAACGTCCCCCGCGCCTGCCCGCACCCGTTTCCAAGTGCGAACCCACGCGGGGGCGGGAGTATATACGAATCGGGGCGATTTCAAGCCCCATCGTAGTGGTCGGGGCGAGAGGATTCGAACCTCCGACCCTCTGGTCCCAAACCAGATGCGCTACCAGACTGCGCCACGCCCCGACCGGCGAATGATACCTTAGCGCCCCCTTTCAAGACCGCCCCTCGAGGGGAAAAAGACATGACAGCCCGGTTGATCGACGGCAAGGCCATCGCGCAGTCGCTGCGCGAAGGGATCAGGACCCAGGTTGCGGCGCTCACCGCCGAAGGCCGGCGCGCGCCGGGCCTGGCGGTGGTGATCGTGGGCGAGGATCCGGCCTCGCAGATCTATGTGCGCAACAAGCATCTGGCAACCGTTGCCGCCGGCATGCATTCGGTGATGAAGGTGCTGCCGGCCACGGTCACCCAGGCCCAGCTGATCGCCGTGGTCGAAGCGCTCAATGAAGACCCCCACGTCGACGGCATCCTGGTGCAGCTGCCCCTGCCCCGGCACATCGACAGCAAGGCGGTCATCGACGCCATCGCGGTGGAAAAGGACGTGGATGGCTTCAGCCCCGAGAACCTGGGCCTGCTGGCCCAGCGCACGCCGCGCCTGCGCCCCTGCACGCCCTATGGCTGCATGAAGATGCTCGAGGCATCGGGCATCGATCCTTCCGGCATGGATGCGGTGGTGCTGGGGCAGTCGAACATCGTCGGCCGTCCGGCGGCGCTGGAGCTGTTGATGAAGGGCGCGACCGTGACCATCTGCCACAGCCGCACCCGGGATCTGCCGGGCCATGTGCGGCGCGCTGATCTGGTGGTGGCCGGCATCGGCAAGCCGGAGTTCGTGCTGGGCGAATGGATCAAGCCCGGCGCCGTGGTGCTGGACGTGGGCATCAACCGCCTGCCCTCGGGCAAGCTGGTGGGCGATGTGCAGTTCGAAGCGGCGAAGGAACGCGCCTCATGGATCACGCCGGTGCCCGGTGGCGTCGGCCCCATGACCATCGCCATGCTGATCCAGAACACCCTCGAGGCCTACCAGCTGCGCGAGGGAATCAGGGTCTAGCCGGAGCCAGCGCTCCGCAGACCCTCAGACTCCGCGAGCTACTGGCGCCGCCAGAGAGTGGTGCCGCCAGGCCGGTCTTCCAGAATGACCCCCTGCTGGGCCAGTTCCTGCCGCAGCCGGTCCGCCTCGGCGAAATCGCGCGCCTTGCGCGCCGCCAGCCGCGCCGCGATGCAGGCCTCGATCGCGGCCTCGGAAATCTGCGCCGATTGTCCCGGAGCCGGCAGGCGGAACCACTGCTCAGCGGGAAGACGCAGCAGACCCAGCACGGCGGCCAGTTCGCGCAGCAGCGCGCCCAGTGCGGCAGCCTCCTCCTGCGCCGCCGCGCCGCGCGCCTTGGCTTCGTTGACGGCGCGGGCCAGCCCCTGCAGCACGGCCAGCGCGCGCGGGGTGTTGAAGTCCTCGTCCATGGCCGCCTGGAAATCGGCGCGCCAGTTCGCGGCCTGCGCGTCGGCGGGCGCGGGCGCATCGGGCAATCCACGCAGCGCTGTGTAGAGGCCGCCCAGCGTCGCATCGGCCTGCTGCAGCGTCTCGAGCGAATAGTTGATCGGCCCGCGATAGTGGCTCGACACCAGGAAGAAGCGCAGCACCTCCGGATGACGCAGCTTCGGCAGCACCTCGCGCACGGTGAAGAAATTGCCCAGCGACTTGGACATCTTCTCGCTGTCGACATTGACGAAGCCGTTGTGCATCCACACGCGCGCGAAGCCGGCGCCGGTGGCGCCGCAGCTCTGCGCGATCTCGTTCTCGTGATGCGGGAACTTCAGGTCCATGCCGCCGCCATGGATGTCGAAATCATCACCCAGCAGCGCGGTGGACATGGCCGAGCATTCTATGTGCCAGCCCGGCCGGCCCTCGCCCCACGGCGAAGGCCAGGCGGGCTCACCGGGCTTGGCGCGTTTCCACAGCACGAAATCCAGCGGATCGCGCTTGGCGGCGCCCACGTCCACGCGCGCGCCGGCGCGCAGATCCTGAGGGTTCTTGCCCGAGAGCTGCCCATAGGCCGGGAAGCTCGACACGGAATACATCACATCGCCATCGCTTGCCACATAGGCATGGCCGTTGGCGATGAGACGCTGCGTCATCTCGATGATCTGCGGCAGATGCGCGGTGGCGCGCGGCTCATGGTCCGGCCGCATCACACCCAGCAGCGCGCAATCCTCGTCCATGGCGCGGATGAAGCTCTCGGTGAACTCACCGATGGGCACGCCCTGCTCGGCGGCGCGGCGGATGATCTTGTCGTCGATGTCGGTGATGTTGCGCACGTAGGTGACATCGAGGCCGATGTGGCGCAGATAGCGCTGCACCACGTCGAACACCACCAGCATCCGCGCATGGCCGATGTGGCAGTAGTCGTAGACCGTGATGCCGCAGACATACATGCGCACCTTGCCCGCGGACAGCGGCGAGAGCGGCTCGACGTTCCCGGTGAGGGAGTTGTGGATCTTCAGCATGGGACGCGGATGTTACAGGGCGCCGGCGGGGCCGGGCGCGAAACGGGTGACGACGACAGGTGCGGACATCCCTACACTATAATTCCAACCATGTCCGCCGACCCGCTCCTCTTCGTCTCCGATCTGCATCTGGATGGCAGCGCGCCGCAGGCCATCGCGCAATTCGAGGCCTTCCTGGAGCAGCGCGCCACACAGGCCGCGGCGCTGTACATACTCGGCGACCTGTTCGAGAGCTGGGTGGGCGATGACGACGACGAGCCGGCGCGCGACGCGGTGTGCCGCGCGCTGCGGCGCTATACGGCGGCGGGCCATCCCTGCCATGTCCAGCGCGGCAACCGCGATTTCCTGCTCGGCGCGGGCTTCGAGCGCCGCACGGGCTGCGTGCTGCTGCCCGATCCGGTGCGCATCGAGGCAGGCAATCTCAGGCTCATCGCGACGCATGGAGACCCGCTGTGCACGGCGGATCATTCCTATCAGCAGTTCCGCAGCATGGTGCGCAGCCCCGACTGGCAGCGGCGCTACCTGCGATTGCCGCTGGCGACACGGCGCCAGCTTGCCGACGCCGCGCGCTCGGGAAGCCGCGAGCACACCGGCCGCACGCAGGGCTACATCATGGATGTGGCCCAGGACGCCGTGGAGGCCGCGCTGCGCATCAGCGACTGCGATCTGCTGGTGCACGGCCACACGCATCGGCCCGGCATCCACGAATTCACGGTCGATGGACGGCCCCGCACCCGCATCGTGCTGGGCGACTGGTATGACCAGGGCAGCCTGCTCACGCTCGATGCGGACAGCACGTGGAACCTCGAATCACTGCCGCGCGAGCCCTGAGTCGCCGCGCACCGCGGCCGGATCGACGCTGAGCGTGGATTGCAGCAGGTTGCGGGTGAACGCATGCCGCGGCCGGGCAAGGATCTCCTGTGTATCGCCCTGCTCCACGATCTGGCCCCGATGCAGCACGGCCGTACGCTCGCACAGATAGCGCGCCGCGGCGATGTCATGGGTGACGAACAGCAGCGCCAGCGAGCGCTGCCGCTGCTGCGCGGCCAGCAGTTCGAGAATCTGGATGCGCAGGCTGGCATCCAGCGCCGACACCGGCTCATCGCAGACCAGCAGCTCCGGATCACCGATCAGCGCGCGGGCGATGGCCACGCGCTGCGCCTGGCCACCGGAGAGCCGCTGCGATCGCCGCGTCAGGAACTCCGTGCCCAGCCCCACCTCCGCCAGCTGCGCCGCGACACGCTCCCTGATCCGCGCTGCATCGGGGGGGCGCGGCAGCACGCGCAAGGGTTCGGCCACCACCTGCGCCACGGTCTGCAGTGGATCGAGCGAGGCCAGCGGATCCTGGAACACCATCTGCATCCGGCGACGCTGCTGGCGCAGTTCGTCCGCGCTGAGGATCGCCAGATCCATGCCGCCGAGCAGCACCTGGCCGGCGGCGGGCACATGCAACCGGAACAGCGTCCGCGCCAGCGTGGACTTGCCGCTGCCGGATTCGCCCACCACCGCCAGCGCCTCGCCGCGCGAGAGCTCCAGGCTCACGTCACGCAGCGCATCGAATGAAACGCGCGGCCTCAGCAGACCGCCGCGCCGCCAGTGCCGCACCGACAGATCCCGCACCTGAAGCAGGGCGGGAGCGCTCATGCCGCACCGTTGCCGTATTTCAGGCCCTGCTTCACGCCCTGCTCCAGACGCTGCACCGCGCCCAGCAGTTCAGCGCCATAGTCGCTGGCCGGCGAGGTGAGCAGCGTCGCGGTATCGCCCTGCTCCACGATCCGCCCGTGGCGCAGCACCAGCGCGCGGCCGGCCATTCTCGCCACCACGCCCAGATCGTGAGTCACCAGCAGGATGCCCATGCCCATCCGCTGGCGCAGCGACAGCATCAGGTCCAGCACCTTCGCCTGCGTGGTGACATCCAGCGCCGTGGTGGGCTCATCCGCCAGCAGCAGATCCGGCTCCACCAGCACGGCCATGGCCAGCATCACCCGCTGGCGCATGCCGCCGGAAAGCTCGTGCGGATACTGGCGCAGCATCTGCTCAGGGTCCGGCATGTCCACGGCGCGCAGCGCTTCGACGAGGCGCGAATTCAGCGCGGCACGGTCCAGGCCGCGACGGTCGCGAAGCACTTCCTGCAATTGCGCGCGGATGGTCAGGCAGGGATTGAGCGCCGTCTTCGGGTCCTGGAACAGCATGGCGATGCGGTTGCCACGCAGCGCGCGCAACGCCGGCTCTCCCGCGCCGACCAGTTGCTGGCCGCGGAAGAGGATGCTGCCGGCAAGCGTGGCGCCTGGCATGGCAAGGCCGAGCAGCGACAGCAGCAGCTGCGACTTGCCGGAACCGGACTCACCCACCACGGCCAGTACCTCTCCGGGCGCCATGTCGAAACTGATGTCGCGCAGCACGGCGCCGCCGTCCGCGCGCGTCAGCGACACATCCCGCAACGACAGCAGCGGCGCCTCAGGCGACATGACGGTCCCTCAATGCATCGCCGATGCGGTTGCAGCAGTACACCAGCATGACCAGCAGCACCGCCGGCAACACCAGCATCACCGGCCGCGACCGCATCTGCGCGGCGCCGTCGGCCAGCATCACGCCCAGCGAAGTCAGCGGCGACTGCGCGCCCAGCCCCAGATAGCTGAGGAAGGCTTCGGTCAGCACCACGGTGGGAATGGTCAGCGTCAGATAGGCGATCACGATGCCCATGAGATTGGGCACGATGTGGGTGGACATGATGCGCCAGGGCGCGGCGCCCGCGATCTCGGCCGCGACCACGAACTCCCGATGGCGCAGCGCCATGGTCTGGCCGCGCACGATGCGCGCGATGTCCAGCCACGACACGGCGCCGATGGCGACGAACAGCAACAGCAGATGCCGCCCGAACAATACCGTGAGCACGATGACGAAAGGCGTGAACGGCACCGAGTAGAGGATGTCCACCAGGCGCATCATGACGGCGTCCGTGCGGCCGCCGAAATAACCCGCCGCAACGCCCCAGCTCACGCCGATGACCAGGCTGATGAGGCTTGCCACCAGCGCCACCAGCAGCGAGATGCGGCAGCTCCACATCAGCCGCACGAACAGGTCGCGACCCAGCGCATCCGTGCCCAGCGGATGCGCCCACGAAGCGCCCACCGGCAGATCCGGCTGGTCCCATTCGGGGGTGTAGTAGTCGAAGGGCGAGAACCACGGCCCCGCCAGCGCCAGAACCAGCAGCAACGCCAGCGCGCCGATGCTGAACCAGGGCAACCGGGGCTTCATTGCAGCCTCACGCGCGGATCGAGCAGCCCCTGGCACAGATCGGCCGTAAGGTTCGCGATGACGATCAGCGCCCCGTAGAGCACGGTCACGCCCATCACCAGCGTGTAGTCACGGTTGAAGGCGCCGAGCACGAAGAACTGGCCGATGCCCTTGAGGCCGAAGGTGGTCTCCACGACGATGGAACCGGTGATGGCACCCACCACCGCCGGACCCAGAAAGGCCACCAGCGGCAGCAGCGCCGGACGCAGCGCATGGCGGAACAGCACCTGACGCGGGGAGAGCCCTTTGGCGCGCGCGGTGCGGATCCACGGCTGTTCCAGCACATCCATGAAGCTGGCGCGCATGATGCGGGTCACATAGGCGATGTAGGGCAGCGCCAGCGACAGCACCGGCAGCACCAGATGGCGCGGCGCCCCGCCTCCCCAGTCTCCGGCCGGCAGCCACTGCAGCGTGACCGCGAACAGCAGGATGAACAGCGGCGCCGCGACGTACACCGGAATCGACACACCCACCAGCGACAGCGTGGCGGCGATGCGGTCGAAGAAACCGCCGCGCTTCCAGGCCGCGAACGCGCCCAGTGGAATACCCACCAGACACGCGAGCAGCAATGCCAGGCCGCCGATGGTCAGGTCCACCGGCAGCCCCGAGGCGATGAGGTCGTTGACCGACTCGTCCGGATACTGGAAGGACGGCCCCAGGTCGCCGCGCAGCAGGTCGCCCAGATAGCGCAGGTACTGGACCGGCAGCGGCTCATCGAGGTGATAGGCCTTCTCGATGCTGGCGCGCACCTCCGGCAGCATCTCTTTTTCAGTATCGAATGGCCCGCCGGGCGCGGCGCGCAGCAGCACGAAGGCCAGCGTGACGATCGCCAGCATGGTCGGAATGGAACTCAGCAGCCGCGACAGCAGGTAGCGCCCCATGACTCAAGGCTCCGGCGCCAGCGCGAGGTACAGATCGCGCGAGGGATGCAGGTCGTTGGCATTGTCCCGCCAGCCCTGCACGTAGGAACGCAGCAGGTGGCGGCTCTGGTAGAAATAGATCGGCAGGAACGGAGCCTGCTCGTCGAGCAGGCGCTCGGCCTGGTTGTAGAGCAGATTGCGCGCCGCCTCGTCGGTCTCGCGCACCGCCTCGGCCATCACGCGCTCGTATTCCGGGTCGTCGAAACCCATGTAGTTCTGCGGATTGGATTTCAGCGCCAGCGCGAGAAAGGTGGTGGCCTCGGGATAGTCGCCGATCCAGCCATTCCAGAAAAATTGAAGCTTGCCGATGCGCCGGTTCTGCTGGTGAACGCGGAACTCCTCGGTGATCACCCGCACTTCGGCGCCCAGGTTCATTCTCCACATCGCCGCCAGCGCCTCGAACACGCGCCGCATCTCCGGGCTGCCGATGGGTACAGCCAGCTCCACCTCCAGCGGGCGGGCGCTGGAATATCCGGCCTGGGCATACAGGCTGCGCGCCAGCTCGCGACGCGCCTCATCATCGAGGTCCGCCCATTGCGGACGCAGCGGGTCATAGCCGGGCAATGGCGGCACGATGCCATGGGCCGGCGTATAGAGCCGCTTGAGCAGCTGGTCGGTCAGCAGCGTGCGGTCCACCGCCAGCACCATCGCGCGGCGCAGCGCCGCATTGTCGAAGGGCGCGCGGCGCACATTCATGCCCAGCATCACGGTGCCATTGTAAGGCGCCGTACGCACCTGATCTCCCAGGCTGGCGCGCAGCCACTCCAGGTCCTCCACCTGGAAGCGCTCGGTTTCATCCAGGTCACCGGCGAGGAACCGCGCGGTGGAAGCGGCGCTGTCGGTCAGCGGAAACCAGGTGACTGCCTGCAATCGCACCGCCGGCGCATCCCAGTAATCCGGATTGCGCGCCAGATCGATGCGGCCATTGATCTCGCGCGCGCGCAGCAGGAACGGACCATTGCCGACCATCTTGCCCGGCTGCGTCCAGGCGCGCCCCTCGCGCTGCACCGTGGGCGGATGCACCGGCATCATGAAGGTATTGATGAGCAGAGAGAGGAAGTAAGGTGTGGGCGATTCCAGGCGCACTTCCAGTGTGCGCGCATCGACGGCCCGCACACCCAGCGACTCGGGCGGCTGGCGACCGGCGGCGATATCCAGCGCGCCGGCCACCGGCGCCATCTGCTGCGCGATCGGCGATGCGGTGGCCGGATCCACCACGCGCCGCCATGCGAACACGAAATTCTCCGCTGTCACCGCATCGCCATTGGACCAGCGCGCCTGCTCGCGCAGATGGAAGCGCCAGGTCATGCCGTCTGCGGAAACTTCCCAGCGTTCGGCCATGCCCGGCAGCAGCTGGCCCGCCGGCCCCTGGCGCAGCAGCCCCTCGAACAGGTCGCTGCCCACGGCCATCCCCATCACATCCTGGATCAGCGCGGGATCGAGCGTCGCCGGAGAACTGGAAACATGGCGCCGCAGATGACCCGAGGCGATGCGCTCGGCAATGGCGCTGGCCGGCAGTGCGCCGGAAGGCCGCTGCTCGTTGCCGCAGGCCGCAAACCACAGGGCCAGCAGCGCCACAGCGACGATCCGCACCGGCATCGCGATGCGCGGCGGCATCACGCGGCGGCCCATGCCGGCGCACCGGAATGAAAACGGAACTGCTGATCCGGCAGCGTGACCAGCCCGGCCTCTTCCATCGCGAGTCGCGCCAACCGTTCCTGCACACACTGGCGCACATCCTGCTGCGCCTGCCGCGCGGCCTCCTCCGCCAGATCCAGATACAGCACGCCGTGGCGACGCTCGGCCTCGGCAAGATCGGCATAGAACGCGCCCAGCGGCGCCGGCAGACGCGGCGCCAGCAGCTCGAAGCGCTCGCAGGAACGCGCCTCGATCAGCGCGCCACAGAGCATGAGATCGATCTTGCGCTGCGGGTCGGCCGCCGAGAGATGGCGCCGCAGGCCCGCGGCGTAGCGGCCAGGACTCAGGCGCCGTGGCTCGACCCCGAGCCGCGCCATCAGCTTCTGCACCTGCTCGAAATGGCGCAGCTCCTCGCGCGCCAGTCGCGCCAGCGCCAGACCCAGGCGCCGGTCCTCAGGGTAGGCGAACAGCAGCGCCAGCGCGGTGGAGGCCGCCTTCTTCTCGCAATTGGCGTGGTCCACCAGCAACTCCTGCCAGCGATCCACCGCCGCATCGACCCAGGCCTGCGGTGTGACTGCCGCAAGCATCAGGGCGCACCCACCCGCGCCTGTTCGGCCGCCGCCTGCAATACGCCGCCGGCCTGAATGGCCGTGCTGCAGCGGTCCTCGGGACGCTTGGCGAGCAGCTGGTCCACCAGCTCCTGCCAGCGGGCGGCGGCGGCCGGCAGACGCGGTATGGGCTGATGGCGGTGCTTGTAGATGATGGCCATGGGGTTCGGATCGGTGAACGGCTTCTCGCCGGCCAGCATCTCGAACAGGATCACTCCCAGGCTGTAGAGGTCGCTGCGCTCGTCCACGGTTTCGCCATGTCCCTGCTCCGGGCTCATGTAGTGCGGTGTGCCGAAGATGATGCCCGGATCGGTGATGTCCATCTGCACCGCCGCATCCTTGGCGAGGCCAAAGTCGGTGAGCACGATGCGGCTCGCGCCGCGCATCAGCACATTGCCGGGCTTGAGGTCGCGATGCAGAGTGCCGGTGTCGTGCAGCGCCGCCAGGGCGCCGGCGATCTGCGCGGCAAGATCCAGCGCCTCCGCCGGCGTGACGCCCGCGCGGATGCGACGGCGCAGATCGCCGTCGGGCAGATACTCCATGGCGAGATAGGCGTGATCGTCGGCAACGCCCAGCTCGTGGCAGCGCACGATGTTCGGATGGTGCAGCCGGTGCGCGATGTCGTATTCCTGCAGGAAGCGCTCGAAGGACTGGTCCACGCCGGATTCGTCGCGCACCGACGGCGTGACCTTGATCACCAGCAGTGAACCGGCCTTCTCGCTCTCGGCAAGATACAGCTGCGACACCGAGCCGCCGGCCAGACGCCGCACGCAGCGATAGCCGGGGATGCGCACCGCGCCGAACTGGCGCGACTGCTCGGCCTCGCTCGACACACGCCAGTCGGCAAGCTGCCGGCGCTGCACGCGCTCGGCCTCCTGCAACACTTCGATCAGACTGTGATGCGAAAAGCCGTTGCGCGCCAGCACACCGAAGGCGCCGAAGATGCGCGCGCGACGCGCCGTCTCGTCATCCACGTGTTCGGCGAGGAAGAGCACCGGCGCGAAACCCCGCCGGCCGGCCAGATCCTGGAGCCAGTCGAGCCCCCGCCCGCCCTGCCATGCCTGGTCGATGACGACGGCGTCGTAGCCCTGGGCGAGGAACTCCGGCGGCAGCATGGCCGCCTGGCGCGGGCTGTGCTGGTCGAGCACGGCCTGCGGCCACTGGCAACTGACGTGATGGCGGATCAGCGTACGGAAACGCGCATCCTGGACGATCAGCAGCAGGCGCATCGCGAACTTGCGGACAGCCGCGGGAGCCGGCTCATCAGTTGACGGCTTTCAGCGGGCTGTCACGGCGCTGGGCCTTGGCGCCGTCGGAGCGCTCCTGTTCCAGGCGCACCAGGTATTCAGGCGTGACGTCGCCCGTGACATACACGCCCGAGAAGCACGAGGTGTCGAACTCGGTGATGTTGGCGTTGTCGTGCCGGCAGGCCAGCACCAGGTCTTCCAGATCCTGGTAGATGAGCCAGTCGGCGCCGATCTGCCGCGCCACTTCCTCCACATCGCGCCCCGCGGCCACCAGCTCCGAGGCGGCCGGCATGTCGATGCCGTAGACGTCCGGGTAACGCACCGCCGGAGCGGCCGAGGCGAAGTACACCTTGCGGGCGCCGGCCTCGCGCGCGAGCTCAATGATCTGCGCCGAGGTCGTGCCGCGCACGATGGAGTCGTCCACCAGCAGCACATTCTTGCCGCGGAACTCCAGATCGATGGCCGAGAGCTTGCGGCGCACCGACTTCAGCCGCTGGTCCTGGCCCGGCATGATGAAGGTGCGGCCGATGTAGCGGTTCTTGTTGAACCCCTCGCGATACTTGATGTGCAGCTTCTGCGCCAGCTGCAACGCGCAGGTGCGGCTGGTGTCGGGAATCGGGATCACCACGTCGATGTCGTGGTCGGGACGCTCGCGCTGCAGTTTCTCGGCCAGGCGTTCGCCCATGCGCATGCGGGCGCGATACACGGAGATGTTGTCGAGGATCGAGTCCGGACGGGCAAAGTAGACGTATTCGAAGATGCACGGCGTGTGCATCGCCGTGGGCACGCACTGGTTGGAATGCAGCCGCCCCAGCTCGTCGATGAAGATGGCCTCGCCCGGCGCCACGTCGCGCACCACATCGAACGAGAGCATGGTCAGCGCGACGCTCTCGGAAGCCAGCATGTATTCCATGCCACGGGCGCTGCGGCGCTGGCCCAGCACCAGCGGACGGATGCCATGCGGATCGCGGAAACCCAGGATGCCGTGGCCGATGATCATGGCGATCACGGCGTAAGCGCCGCGGCAGCGGCGATACACCGCATTGGCCGCGGCGAAGATGTCCCCCGGCGTGGCGCGCAGCGTGCCGACGCGCTGCAGCTCCGAGGCGAAGACGTTGAGCAACACCTCGGAATCCGAGCGCGTATTCAGGTGACGACGGTCCTCGCGCACCAGCACGGCGGACAGCTCGGCGGAATTGGTGAGGTTGCCGTTGTGCCCCAGGCAGATGCCATAGGGCGCGTTCACGTAGAAGGGCTGGACCTCCGAAGGACCATTGCCGCCGGCGGTGGGATAGCGCACATGGCCGATGCCCACGTTGCCACGCAGGGCGTCCATGTCGCGCTGGCTGAACACATCGCGCACCAGCCCGCGCCCCTTGGCGGCGAACAGCTCACCGCCTTCGGCGGTCATGATGCCGGCGCCATCCTGGCCGCGGTGCTGCAGCACTGTCAGCGCATCATAGAGCTGCTGATTGACCGGACTCCGACCGACGATGCCGACGATGCCGCACATGAGGCCTCCAACTTCCGGCGCCGGCCGGAACTAAGGGTGACCACCGGACAGCGAGCGCAGCAGGCCCGCCACCGGTTCAATCTGTTTGATGAGCCGCGACTGCTGCCACCAGCCTTCGCTGTGCAGCTTCACCGACTGCCCGAGGATGACGATCACGGCGGTCGCGACGATGCCGCGCGCCACGCCCATCAGCAAACCCAGAAAACGGTCCATGCCGGAGAACAGCGACAGCCGCACCATGCGTGACACCAGCACCCCCACCAGCGTTCCGGCGATGAGCACCACGAAGAAGACGATGCCGCGGCCGGCCCACAGGCCGAAGGGCGGCTGGCGCAGCGAACCACCCATCCACGGCTCGAGCGCGGGACCGAAATGCCAGGCCAGCCACACGGCCAGCACCCAGGTCACCAGTGCGCAGACTTCGCGCAGAAAGCCACGGAATGCTCCCACCAGCGCCGAAATCACCACGACAGCCAGGATGAGGAAATCGAGCCCGGTCATGCTTCTCGCGCAGTCGGATCTGAGGCGCGCAATTCTACACTCCCGCCCTGCGCGCCATGCGCTCTCAGGGCGGCACCAGCGTGCCCTTGTGGCCCGCCGCCGCCATGCGCCGCTGCAATGCCTCGGCGGCCGACCGGTCCGCCACCGGACCCGCGCGAACGCGAAACAGTTCCTTGCCATTGCTCCTCACGGAGGAAACCCGCGCGCTGATGCCGGCGGCGCCGAGTTCGCGCACCACGCGCTGCGCATTGGCCGACTGCGAGAAGCTGCCCGCCTGCACCCACCAGGATGTGCCGCTGGCAGCCGGCGCGGCCGGCGAGCGTGGCGATGATGCGGGAGCGGCTGCCGGCGCAGGAGCAGCCGGTGGTGTGGCAGCCACGGGCGGCGCGGCAGCCGGAGGCACGCGCGGCGATTCCACGGCGGCGGCAAGTGGTTCAGGCGCCGACGCGGGCGCCGCAGCGGCCGGCTCTGCCGGCGCCGGCGTCGCAGGCTGGCTGTCCGGGGCAGCGGGCTCGGCGCCGGCACGGGCCGCAGTGCTGGGAGCCAGCGCGGACTGGTCCGCCTGCGCACCGCCCAGCTCCATGGTGTAGCTGCGCACCGGAGGACCGTCCGCGGCGGGGGCATTGCCATCGGCACGGCGCCAGGACGGACCGGAGAGCATTTCCGGCACCACGATGACAAACAGCGCGACGAGGATCAGCGCGCCGGTCAGCCGTTCCTTCACACGAGTTTCCAAGAGTTGCGGGTCCTGCTAGCGCGGGCGCGTCAGTATAGTCCAAGCCATTCGAGAGCCGGCGCCACCGTCAGGAAGGAACCGCAGACGACGATGCGATCCGCGGGCGCCGCCAGCCGCGCCGCAAGCGCCATGCCCTCTTTCACATCCGCGACGAGCAGCGCGTCGGACCACAGCGGCGAACGCCGGGCAAGTTCGCTGGCCGGCACGCCGCGCGGCCCATCGATGCCGCAGAGTATCCACTGGTCGACCAGCGGCGCCAGCGCCGCGGCGATGCCGGCGGCATCCTTGTCGCCGAGAATGCCGGCCACCACCAGCGTGCGTCCGCTGCAGGGACGCGCGGCGAGATTGCCCGCCAGCACCCGCGCCGCGGGCTCGTTGTGCGAGACATCGAGAATCCACTCCACAGGGCCGGCGACGACCTGGAAGCGGCCGGGAAGCCTGAGATTGCGCAGTGCACGCGACACGGCCGCCGCATCGAGCGGCCGCGGCAGACCGATGGCCTGCAGCATGGCGATGGCGGCGGCGGCATTGGCCTGCTGGACGGCCCCGGCCAGCGCCGGCGGCGGCAGTCCCTGAAGCACGAGGCCTTCCATGGTGAAGGACCAGTCTGCCGCCTCGGCTGTGTAGCGGTAATCACGTCCGGCGAGCAGCGCCTGCGCGCCCACACGCGCGGCCTCGGCCTCCACCACGGGCGTCATCCGCGGATCGGACAGCACCACCTTCTGGCCCGGCCGGAACACGCCGGCCTTCTCGCGCGCGATGCTGTCGATGTCCGGACCCAGCCAGTCCATGTGGTCGAGGCCGATGGAGCAGACGATGGCGCCTTCGGCATCGACGATGTTCACCGCATCCAGCCGCCCGCCAAGACCCACCTCCAGCAATG
Source organism: Pseudomonadota bacterium (assembly GCA_963205255.1). Lineage (GTDB taxonomy): Bacteria > Pseudomonadota > Gammaproteobacteria > Steroidobacterales > Steroidobacteraceae > ZC4RG30. The sequence continues at coordinate 15,767 of CAUJIK010000091.1, read as the reverse complement.
CGAAATCCACGGCGCAGGCGCGGAACACATGCAGCGCCGCCAGCGCGTTGTATTCGAAGAAGGTCAGCGTGATGTCGCCGCGCGCGGCGTCGATGGCCTCGAAGGCCGCCAGCAGTTGCGCGTCGCTGGCCTCTGCCCCGTCGACGCGGATGCGCTCGTTGTAGCGCAGCAGATGCGGCGAGGTGAAGCTGCCCACATGCAGGCCATGTTCGCGCAGCAGCGCGGCAAGACAGGCCACGGTGGAACCCTTGCCATTGGTGCCGGCGACGATGATGCAGCGCGCCGCGGGCGGCAGCAGCCCCAGCCGCCCGGCCACCGTTCTTGCCCGCTCAAGACCCAGGTCGATGGCAGTGCCGTGCACGCCCTCCTGCTGTTGCAGCCGCTGGGCCAGACTGCGCCCGGCCGCCATTGCGTCCCCTTGACCCTGGTCAGGCTTCGGCCGCAAGCGGCTTCTGCCCCTGCAGCGTGCGCAGCAGCCGCGCGATCGAATCACGCATGTCGCGCCGGTCCATGATCATGTCGATGGCGCCCTTTTCGAGCAGGAATTCGCTGCGCTGGAAACCGTCCGGCAAGGTCTCGCGCACGGTCTGCGCGATCACGCGGGGACCTGCGAAACCAATCAGCGCATGCGGCTCGGCGATGTTCAGATCCCCCAGCATGGCAAGGCTGGCGGAAACGCCACCGGTGGTCGGATCGGTGAGCACCGAGACATAGGGCAGACGATGCTGCGCCAGCCGCGCCAGCGCCGCGCTGGTCTTGGCCATCTGCAGCAGCGACAGCAGCGCCTCCTGCATGCGCGCACCGCCGGTGGCCGAGAAACACACCAGCGGCGCCCGGTCGGCAATGCAGCGCTCCACGGCACGGTGGAAGCGCTCGCCCACCACCGATCCCATCGAACCGCCGAGGAAGGAGAACTCGAAGGCGCCGGCCACCACCGGCGCGTCGTGCAGGCGACCGGCCACGGCGATGAAGGCATCCTTCTCGCCGGTGGACTTCTGGGCCGCCACCAGCCGGTCCTTGTAGCGCTTGCTGTCCTTGAAGCGCAGCGGATCCTCGGGCGAGACATTGGCGCCGATCTCCACCAGCGTGCCCGGATCGAGAAAGCGCGTGAGGCGCTCGCGCGCCCGCATGCGCATGTGGTGGCTGCACTTGGGGCAGACGTAGAGGTTGCGCTCCAGCTCGGCGCGATACAGCACGGCATCGCAGGCGGGGCACTTGATCCACAGCCCCTCGGGCACGGACCGGACTCGGCGTTCGGTCTTGTTGATGCGCGACGGGACGATTTTCTCGAACCAGGACATTATCGAATGTGATCCAGCAGGTCCCCGGGACTCCCGGTAGGTGCGGCCATGATATCGGAATCATCCGGCAGGCCGAACACGGCTGGATAACCGGCCCTCCAGAAGTACAGACCTTCGGCCGGCGCGGTGGCCGGCGCGATGCGCCGGTCGCGCGCGGCCAGCACCTCGGCGGCGAACGCCGGCGGCGCGCGCCCCTGCCCGATATGGATCAAGAGGCCAGCCAGATTGCGCACCATGTGGTGCAGGAAGGCGTTGGCCGTCACCTCCAGCACCACGAAATCGCCGCTGCGCGCGACCTTCAACGCGGTGAGCCGGCGCACCGGCGAGCGGGCCTGGCACTCGGCGGCGCGCAGGGCGCTGAAATCGTGCTCGCCCAGCAGCAGCTGCGCGGCCTCGCGCATCGGCTCCACTTCCATGCGCCCATGGATGAACGCGGTGCGCCCGCGCGCCAGCGCCGCGCGCACCGGGCGGTTCAGGATGCAGTAGCGATAGCTGCGCCACAGGGCGCTGTAGCGGGCATGAAAATGATCGGGCACCTGCCGCGCCCACTGCACGGCGATATCCGGCGGCAGGTAGGTGTTGGCGCCGAGCACCAGGGCACGTTCGCTGCGCACCGCGGGCGTATCGAAATGAGCCACCAGAGCCCGCGCGTGCACGCCGGCGTCGGTGCGTCCGGCGCCGGTGATCTCCACAGGGTGGTCGAGCACGCGGGACAGTGCCGCGGCCAGCGTCGCCTGCACCGTCGCAAGGCCCTGCTGCTGCTGCCAGCCGCAATAACCGCTGCCGTCGAACTCGACGCCGACGGCATGGCGTGTCATGCGCGCTTCCCGCGGATTATCCCGGGATGGAGTCGATCAGGCGCTGCGCTTCCTGCCGCTGGCTGGGCGAACCTTCCTGCAATACCTCGTTGAGGATGCTGCGGGCGCCGTCCGGATCGCCCATGTCCATGTAGGCGCGCGCCAGATCGAGCTTGGTGCCCACTTCACTCATGGTGATGGGCTCCAGGTCGGACTGCGGAACATCACCCGGCACCGCGACGCTCTCCGGGGAGATGCGCTGCGTCTGGACGTACTCGCCGCCGGCGCCCTGCTCCGGAGCACCCACATCCAGGTCGAGGCCGATGTCGGTGGAGGTCAGCGCCGCCTGGGTTCCGGTGACATCGAGGCCGCCGAACACGCCATCATCGGCGCCGAACTCGAAATCCAGCGCCGCGAGCCGCGAGGTCGCCCCCGCGTCATCCAGTGCATCGCCCGAAAACTCCGCCTCGGACCGCTCCAGCACCTGCGTGGCACGGGTCTCGGGGCTCACGACGTCGGCCAGCGGCAGCAGCTCGGTGAGCTGATTGCCATCGGCATCGCCCAGAAGGTTGAACGAGGTGTCTCCCAGGCCCGCGATCAGCGTCGGCGCTTCCTGCGGGTCCCCGTCGATATCCAGCGCGCGCGTGAGCTGCGAATCATCCAGCAGATTGGTGCCCGTGGCCTCGAGCCGGCCCAGATCCAGGCCCAGGTCATCCAGCGCCAGCTCCGCGGTCTGGTCCACCGCGACGAACTGCAGCTGCGCATCGAGCTTCTGGCGCATGGTCTGGCCGGATTCCAGCTGCGGCTGCTCGACGGTGGGACCTTCCGCCGCATCCATACCCGGCACGCGCAGCGTCGACGCTTCTTCACCGAAGCCCGGCTGCACCATCTGTCGCGTGGTGGCGGTGAACGCCGGATCATTGCCGCGGTTCGGGTCATCCAGCGTGAAATCCAGCGCCACGGAATTGCCGGTGGGGTCGCGATCGCCCAGCACGCCGCTGAGGTCCAGATCCACGCTGCCATCGGCGGTGACGGATGCCTCCGGCTCGCCGTGCAGATCGAAGTCGACAAGGTTCTGGCCGCCCTCGAGGTTCAGATCGACGCTGCCCGGACCCACACCCGCGGTGCTGTGGGCGAACAGCGGGTCATCGGAGGCCAGCTGCTTGCCCATGATGACGATCTTTTCCCATTCACCCGGCTCGGCCAGGTCGCGGGACTCGGCCAGCCCACGCGCGGTCTGGAGGAACTGGTCCTTGTTGCCCCAGACGAAGAACACTTCCAGCAGCTTGAGCTTCAGATCGCGGCGCTGTGGCTCGCGCTCGATCGCAAGCCGCACCAGATCCGCCGCCTGGTCGTAAAGACCATAGGCCATGTGGAAATCCGCCTCGGCCAGCGGATCGCCCTGCTCCAGCGCGGCCGTGGCGTCGAGCTTGGGCATCGAATCGGTGACCGCCGCCTCGTCGATGTCCACCTTGAGAGAGGCCGACTGCGCCGCGAGGTTCGGGCGCTGGTGAGTGCCGGATTCCTCGACCAGGAAGCTCGGCTCCTCGGCCTCGCCCATCGGCTTGCGCAGCGGCAGCGTGTTGGACGAGGGTTCGCGGTATTCGCGTGCGACGCCGGCGCCGAACGCGCCCAGACCGGCTTCCAGCTCGCGCTCACGCTTGCGGCGCGCGGCACGCAGGCCGAGCAGGCCCAGCAGCAATGCCAGCAGTGCCGCCGGGATGAACCAGAATTCCTTGAGACGGTCGATGAGACCGGGACCAGCCTCGTCGGCGGGCGCAGCAGCCGGCTGCTGCACGGGTGGCGCGGGCGCCACCTCCGCGGCCGGCTCAGCGGGCGCCTCGACCTCGGCGGACTCTTCAGCCGTGACAGGGGGCGCTTCGATTTCTTCCGGTGACTCGTCCACCTGCAGCGCCGACGCAGGCGCTGCGCCGGCGCCTGATTGCAGACGCGCGAGTTCCGCATTACGCAGTTCGAGCAGGCGGCGGCTCTCGGCGAGCTCACCCTCGAGCTGGCTCACACGGTCGCGCAACGCCGCGACTTCGCCGCTCTGCGCGCCACCATCCTGGACGGCCGTGCCGCCCGGGGGAACCAGACGCAATCGCGGATCGGCGGCTGCCGACGCCACCGCAGCACCACGCGCACTGCTCCAGGCGGCCGACTGGCGGCGCACCTCGCGGCGCGCCTCGCCCGGATCCACCGCCGCGATGGCGCCGGCATCCGGCATGCGCAACACGGCGCCGGAGCGCAGCACATTGATGTTGCCCTCGAAGGCCGCCGGGTTGGCCTGGTAGATGGCCATCATGGCCTGCTCACTGCCGTCGGCCATGCGGCGCGCGATCAGGGACAGGGAGTCGCCACGCTGGACGGTATAGGTGTCGGCACCGCCCGCCGCGGCCGGACGTGGCGCGGCCGGACGATCGATGGAGGCGCTGCGATCGCCAACGCCAGTGGCCGGCGCAACCACCGGAGCCGGCGTTGCCCCACCCGCCTGGGCCGGCGCGAACACCGGCGGATCGAACAGCACGGTGTATTCACGCACGATGCGCTGCCGGGCCACATTGGCCTCGACCAGCAGCGTCGCGAAGGGTTCGGTCATGGGCGCCGTGGACGAGAGCAGGATCACGTCGCGGCCATCGGCGCTGCGGCCGGTGCGCACCTGGATGGTGCCGATAAAGGCGGGATAATCCAGCCCGTAGCGGGAGAACAGGTCCCGCGACGCCATCTGCACGCTCAGCCCCGCCAGCTCCTCGGCGGTGGCGCCGATGAGCTCGATTTCCGCGCTCAGCGGCGCGTTCAGCGGCGACCTGAGCTGGATATCTCCCAGCCCCAGTGCATGCGAAAGACCGGGCAAGGCCACCAGCAGCGAGACTGCTGCGCTGCGAACTTTAAGACGCATCAGGACTCCCACTGCCGGAGAAGATCGTTAACCCCATAAAAATCATGGGCTTGGCTTCTGTTTCTGCGGCTTCCCAAACTTTCGGCAATATAACTTAACTTAGAGATACTCGCGAACCAAGATCTCCGCGATCTGCACACTGTTGGTGGCGGCTCCCTTGCGGATGTTGTCGGAGACCACCCACAGGCTCAGACCCCGGTCATGCGAGATATCTTCGCGGATCCGTCCGACATAAACCGTGTCGTGGTTCGCTGCCTCGGTAGCCGCCGTGGGATATCCGCCTGGCTTCTGCTCGTCCAGAACCGTGACACCCGGCGCCTTTTCCAGGAGCTTGCGGGCCTCGGCGGCGCTGATCTTGCGCCGCGTCTCGATGTGCACCGCCTCGGAATGGCCGAAGAACACCGGCACGCGCACTGCTGTGGCGTTCACGCGGATGGTGTTGTCCTCCATGATCTTCTGGGTCTCCCAGAACATCTTCATCTCTTCCTTGGTGTAGCCGTTGTCCTGGAACTTGTCGATCTGCGGCACGCAGTTGAAGGCGATCTGCTTGGCGATCACCTTGGCCTCGGCATCGCGGCCGTTGAGCAGGTTCGCGGTCTGCGTGGCCAGTTCCTCCACCGCTTCCTTGCCGGCGCCGGACACGGACTGGTAGGTCGCGACATTGATGCGCTCGATACCCGCCGCATCGTGCAGCGGCTTCAGCGCCACCAGCATCTGGATGGTGGAGCAGTTCGGGTTCGCGATGATGCCGTGCTTGCGGTACTGGGCAATCGCGTGCGGATTGACCTCCGGGATCACCAGCGGAATGTCGTCCTGGTAGCGGAACTGCGAAGTGTTGTCGATGACCACGCAGCCGGCCGCGCCCGCGATCGGCGCGTACTTGGCCGACACATCCGCGCCGGCCGAGAACAGGCCGATGTCGGCGCGGGAAAAGTCGAAAGTCTCGACATCGAGCACGGGCCAGTCCTTGCCGCGGAACTTCACCGTTTTGCCCAGCGAACGGTTGCTCGCCAGCGGAAACAGCTCGCTCACGGGAAAGTCACGTTCCTCGAGAACGTTGATAATCGTGTCGCCCACGAGGCCAGTGGCCCCCAGGACGGCTACTCGATAGCCCTTGCTCATCTTCATCCTCTGTCGGTGATAACTGGCACGGATGATCGCACATCCGCGTTCTGCCCCCGGTGGCGCAGATAGTGGTCCATCAGCACGAGGGCCAGCATGGCCTCGGCGATGGGCGTGGCGCGCAGGCCCACGCAGGGATCATGACGGCCGGTGGTAACCACGTCCACGACATTGCCGGCGAGGTCCACCGTGCGACCGGGCACCTGGATGCTGGAGGTGGGCTTGAGCGCGAGGTGCGCAATGACGTCCTGGCCGGTGGAAATGCCGCCCAGGATGCCGCCAGCATGGTTGGAGGCAAAGCCCGCCGGGGTCAGCTCGTCGCGGTGCTCGCTGCCACGCTGGGCCGCGACCGCGACGCCGTCGCCGATCTCTACCGATTTCACGGCATTGATGCTCATCAGCGCATGCGCGATCTCGGCATCGAGCCGGTCGAACACCGGTTCGCCCAGACCCACCGGCACGCCATGGGCGATCACGGTGACTTTCGCGCCCACCGAATCGCCCTGCTCGCGCAGCTTCCAGATGTAGTCCTCGAGCTCAGTGAGGCGCGCGGGATCAGGGCTGAAGAAAGGATTGTCGTAGGCCGCCATGGGGTCGCGCGGCTCCAATGCGATGGAACCCACCTGGCTCACATAGCCATGGATCTTCACGCCCAGATGGTCGGCCAGGTACTTGCGCGCCACCGCGCCCGCCGCCACGCGCATCACCGTCTCGCGCGCCGAGGAACGGCCGCCGCCGCGGTGATCGCGCAGGCCATACTTCTGCTGGTAGGTGTAGTCGGCATGCCCGGGACGGAAGCGGTCCTTGAGCTTGTCGTAGTCGCGCGAGCGCGCGTCGCTGTTCTCGATCAGCAGGCCGATCGGCGTGCCGGTGGTGCGCCCCTCGAACACGCCCGAGAGAATGCGCACCTGGTCGTTCTCGCGCCGCTGGCTGACGAACTTCGAGGTGCCGGTGCGCCGGCGATCCACATCGGCCTGGATGTCGGCCTCGCTGATCGCAAGACCCGGCGGACAGCCGTCGATGATGCAGCCCAGCGCCGGACCATGACTTTCGCCGAAGGTCGACACCACGAACGCCCTGCCGAAACTGTTGCCTGACACTTGCCCTCTCGCTCACTCGCCGGCGGCACGCGCCAGCTGCTCTGCCGTCAACACGAACACGCCGCCACCGCCGCGCTGGAACTGCAGCCAGACGAACGGCAGACGCGGAAAGCGGCGACGGACCATCGCCTCGGTATTGCCCACTTCGACCACCAGCACACCCGAAGGCGCCAGATGGCTGGCCGCTTCGCGCAGCAGCACCCGCACGGCATCCATGCCGTCCCGCCCCGAAGCCAGCCCCAGTTCGGGCTCATGTCGGTACTCGGCGGGCAGACCACGCATTTCCGCCGCGCCGACATAGGGCGGATTGCTGACGATAATATCGTAGCGCCGCCCCTTCAGGGCCTCGAAATAGCTGGACCGCAGCAGCCGCACGCGGTGCGACAGGCCCAGCTGCCGGCGATTGACGCGCGCCACCTCGAGCGCATCGGCACTGATGTCGACGGCATCCACACGGGCACTCGGGAAGGCCAGCGCGCTGGCCAGCGCAATGCAGCCGGAACCCGTGCCTACATCGAGAACGCGCCGCACCCGCTCCGGGTCCACCCACGGCGAGAAACGCGCTTCGATGAGTTCGGCGATGGGCGAACGGGGCACGAGCACCCGCTGGTCGACGAAAAAAGGCACCCCGGCGAACCAGCAACGGCCGGTGAGATACACCACCGGCACGCGCTCCGCGATGCGCCGCTTCAGCAGGGCGGAGAATGTCTGTTCCCGTGCCTGCGACACGCGCCGCGACAGATCGGCTTCCCGCAGCGGCCGGTCCAGGCCCAGCACAAAGGCCAGCAGGGCCGCGGCATCGTCAGCCGCATTGTCCGTGCCATGCCCGTAGTGCAGCCGGGCGCGCTGCAAGCGGCGCCGGCCGCGGGCGAGCAACTCGCCAGCGAGCTGCGGCGACGAAGCCCGGCCATGGGTGTGGGATAATCGCCTGATGTTCAAAGGTCGCTCCGTTCTCTACTACAGTCTCGTTGCGCTCGCCGCACTGGCCTTCGGCTTCATCCTGTCGCGCCAGCTCGCCGCGCCCCCCGATCCACTCGAGGCCGGCACCCGGCTGCCGCAGCCGCGCGAGGTCACGGCATTCTCGCTGACAGACCATCTCGGCGCCTCCTTCACGAACACGCGGCTGCAAGGCAAGCCCCACCTGGTGTTCTTCGGCTTCACCCACTGCCCGGATGTATGCCCCACTACACTCGCCCTGCTGGCGCAGCTGGCGCGTGACCCGGCGGCCAGCGCGCCTGCAACGGTGTTCGTGACCGTGGACCCGCAGCGCGACGACCTGCTTATGCTGCGCCGCTATGTGGAAGCCTTCGACAGCCGCTTCATCGGGCTGCGCGGCGAGGATGCGCAACTGGAACCCCTGCTGCAGAGTCTGGGCGTGGCGCGCGCCATCCACCAGACGCCCGACGGCCTGTACACCGTGGATCACAGCGCCACCCTGTTCTATCTGGACAGCCACGGCCGCCTCGCCGCGGTGTTCACCCCTCCGTTCTCCCTGCCGCAACTGCGGGCCGACTTCGCGCGTCTGGCCGCATCGGACTGAATCCCGATGCCCGGCCCCTTCTCCCTGCTGCAGTACATCCTGCCCCACCATGCGCTGTCGCGCTTCGTCGGCGCCTGCGCCGCGCTGCGCTGGCGGCCAGCCAAGGATCTGCTGATCGGCTCCTTCATGCGCGGTTACCGGCCTGATCTTTCCGATGCCGAGCAACCCGATCCTTTCGCCTACCCGAGCTTCAACGCCTTCTTCACGCGCGCGCTGCGCGCGGATGCGCGCCCGCTGGCAGGCGGTGAGGAAACCGCGGTCTCTCCGGTGGATGGACGCGTGAACCAGGCCGGCCCGATCACCGCGGACCGGCTGCTGCAGGCCAAGGGCCATGAATACACGCTCGAAGCGCTGCTCGCCGGCGCGGCGCCAGGCTGGGCCGGGCGCTTCCGCGACGGCCTGTTCGCGACGCTGTATCTGGCGCCCACCAACTATCACCGCATCCACATGCCCGCGGCCGGCACCTTGCGCGAAGCCTGGTATGTGCCGGGACGGCTATTCAACGTGGGGCTTGCGGCCTCGCGCGACATCCCCGGGCTCTTCGCCCGCAACGAGCGCGTGGTGCTGCTGTTCGACGGCGCAGCCGGGCCGTTCGCGCTGATCTTCGTCGGCGCGCTCAACGTGGGCAGCATGGATACGGTGTGGCATGGCAACGTGGCGCCGCGCCGGCCACGAACGGTCACGCGCCTGCCGCTGCCGGCAGATCGCCCGCTGCATCTGCCGCGCGGCGCCGCGGCCGGACGCTTCAACATGGGCTCCACGGTCATCGTGCTGTTCGGCCCCGGCCAGGCACAGCTGGAGCCGGCGCGAGCCACTGGCGACGTCATCCGCATGGGCGATCCGCTGGCGCGCTTCATCACACCCCCGCGATGAGCTGGCGCCCCACAGCAGCACCCGCGGCGCTGGCGCTGCGCGCGCGGCTGCTGGGGGCCACGCGCGCATTCTTCGGCGAGCGCGCCGTTCTCGAGGTCACCACTCCCATCGTGGTGCGTCATGGCGTCACCGATCCGCAGCTGGCGAGCTTCGCGCTGGCGGGTGAGCTGCCGCGCTATCTGCAGACCTCGCCCGAATACGCGATGAAGCGGCTGCTCGCCACTGGCAGCGGCGACATCTTCCAGGTCTGCCAGGTGTTCCGCGACGATGAACGCAGCCGCCTGCACAACCCCGAATTCACCATGGTGGAGTGGTATCGGCTGGGCTTCGATCTGCGACAGATCATGGAAGAAACGGCCGGACTGGTTGCCCATCTGCTCAACGTGGCGGGCCGGACGCCGCCGCCACTGCAACCGCTTTCCTACCGTGAAGCCTTCGAGCCACTGGGCATCGACCCGCTGACGGTGGACGAGGCAGCACTGCGCGCATTGGCGCGCGATCATGGCCTCGCGTCGCCGGCGGCGCGCGAACTGGACCGCGATGGCCTGCTGGATTTTCTCATGGCCGTGGTCATCGGCCCGACGCTGGGTAAAGGCACATTGTGCGCCCTGCACCATTACCCGGCCTCGCAGGCCGCGCTGGCGCGCCACGATCCCGATATGCCCGGCACCGCGCTGCGTTTCGAGCTGTATGCCGAAGGCATCGAACTCGCCAATGGGTATGTGGAGCTGGCGGATGCCGGAGAACAGAGGCGACGCTTCGAGGCTGACCGCAGCGCGCGCGCGCGCCTGGGTCGCGCCGACGTGTTGCCTGATTCCGCGCTGCTCGATGCCCTGGAGGCTGGATTGCCCGACTGCGCCGGTGTGGCGCTGGGATTCGATCGGGTGATGATGCTGGCCGCCGGGGCGGGCAGCATCGATGAGGTGCTGGCCTTCCCGTGGGAGAAGGCTTAGGAGAAAACCTCAGGAGAGGACGATGTGTGCGCGCTGCGCGCGCACTATCTCAGCTCTTGGCCCGCGAGATGTATTCACCCGTGCGGGTGTCGATCTTCAGCACTTCGCCTTCATTGATGAACAGCGGCACGCGCACCACGGCGCCGGTCTCGAGCTTGGCCGGCTTCTGGCCGCCGGTCGCGGTATCGCCGCGCAGGCCGGGGTCGGTCTCGACCACCTTGAGGTCGATATGCGCCGGTGGCGTGACCTGCAGCGGCACGCCGTTCCACAGCGTCACGATGCAGGTGATGCCGTCCTTGAGCCACTTGGCGTTGTCGCCCACCGCGGCAGCGCCGGCGGTGTACTGCTCGAAGTTGTCCGGCACCATGAAATGCCAGAAGTCGCCGTCGGCGTAGAGATACTGCATGTCGGTGTCGACCACGTCGGCGGCATCGACGCTGTCGCCGGACTTGAAGGTGCGCTCGACGGTACGGCCCGTCTTGAGGTTGCGCACCTTCACGCGGTTGAAGGCCTGGCCCTTGCCCGGCTTGACCATCTCGTTCTCGACGATCACGTAGGGATCGGCATCGAGCAGGATCTTGAGGCCGGACTTGAATTCGCTGGTGTTGTAGGTCGCCATGTCGCTACCGCAGAATGCAGCCCATGAAAAGGGGCGGCGAATGATAGCGGCTCAACCTGCGGGCCGCCACACGGAGAGCCCTTCGACCTGGCAGCGGCAGCTCGCCGAGGCCGTTTCGGACCCGGTGGAGCTGCTGGCGCAGCTGGGCCTGACCCCGCAGATGCTCGATCCTCCGCAGGAGGCCCACCAGCTGCACGAGGCCGCCCGGCAGTTCCCGCTGCGCGTGCCGCGCAGCTACGTGGCGCGCATGCGCCCCGGCGACCCGCGCGATCCGCTGCTGCTGCAAGTGCTGGCCGCGCGCCAGGAGCTCATCACAGCCCCAGGCTATGGCGCCGATCCGCTGGAGGAAAACGCCGCCCGCAAGGCGCCCGGCCTGCTGCACAAGTACGCCGGACGCGCGCTGCTGGTCACCACCGGTGCCTGCGCCGTGCACTGTCGCTACTGCTTCCGCCGCCACCACGACTACGCCGCCGAGCAGTCCGGGGAGAACCAGCCACGCTGGATGGCGGCGATCGCAGCCCTGCAGGCCGATCCGGGCATCGAGGAGATCATCCTCAGCGGCGGCGATCCCTTGTCGCTGTCGAATCCGCGCCTGGAAGCCCTGCTGCTGCAACTGGCCGCCCTGCCGCAGATCCGCCGCATCCGCATCCACACGCGCACGCCCATCGCATTGCCCGCGCGGGTGGATGCCGGGCTGCTGCGGGCTCTGGCCAATGTGCCCTGCGATCTCATCCTCGTGGTGCACGCCAATCACGCACAGGAACTGGACGCTGGCACCGCCGAAGCGCTGCAGGCGCTGCGTCGGCACTGCCGGCTGCTGCTGAACCAGTCCGTACTGCTGGCCGGCGTCAATGACGACGTCACCACGCTGGCGGCGCTGTCGCAGCGCCTGTTCGAGTGCGGCGTGTTGCCCTACTACCTGCACCAGCTCGATCACGTCGCGGGCGCTGCGCACTTCGAGGTTCCCGACTCGCGCGCGCTGCAGCTCATCGCCGGCGTCAATGCCAGCCTGCCGGGCTACCTGGTGCCGAAACTGGTGCGCGAAGTGCCGGGCGCGCCCGCCAAACTGCCCGTGGAGCTTGTCCCGGCGCTCCCACAGGTGAATCAGGGCTCATAACCGGCGGCCATCAGCCGCCCCGATTGTGTGCAAGCTCACAATCGCCGCAGGGCTGCTGGCTTAACATTTCTCCCATCCCCGGGAGGCCCAAGTGTCCGAGTCCGTTGCTGTTCCGCTGGTCGTGGCAAGTGTCGCCCGCGACCCCGTCGAAGCTCTCAACAGCCTGCTGCGCCGCAATGGCATCCCTGCCCATTGCACCTGGATTCCGGGACTGCAGGATCTGCCGGAAGCCCTGGAGCAGCTCAATCCCGAGCTCGTGGTCTGCGTGACCCAGGACGGCAGTGAAGTGACCACTGTCGCGCAGGTGCGCGACAAGGTGGCGCCCGACCTGCCCCTGCTGGTGGTGCGCCCGGAAGTCGACGAGGAGATCATCTGCGCGGATCTGGCGCTGGGCGCGCGCGACAGCGTGTCGCTTGCCTGCCCCGCGCGCATGCAGGCGGTGATCACGCGCGAGCTCAAGGCCTGCCGCATGGAGCGCGCGCTGAACCGCACGCTGCGCTCGGCGCAGGACTACCGCAAACAGCTGGAAACCGTACTCACGCGCTCCAACGACGCCATCGCCCAGGTGCAGGAAGGCATCCTGGTCGATGCCAACACTTCATGGCTGGAGCTCATCGCGGCGCCCGACGCCGCGGCGCTCGTCGGCCAGCCCATCATGGATTTCTTCGACGAAGCCAACCACGCCGCGCTCAAGGGCGCGCTGGTGGCATGCCAGCAAGGCCGCTGGAGCGACCATTCTCTGCGTGTGGGCCTGCACACCGGCGACGGCAGCACGCTGGCGCTGGAGCTGGTGCTGTCGCTGGGCGAACACGATGGCGAACCCTGCGTGCACCTGATCGTGCCGGCGCAGAAACGCGACGAACGCCGCATGGCCGATGATCTGGCCGAGGCCGTGCGACGCAGTCCGCGCAGCGGCCTGCTCTATCGCCACCCCCTGCTGGAAACCATCCAGTCGCGCACTGCAAGCCCTCCCCAGGGCGGCGCGCGCTATCTGGTCAGCATGGCGCCGGACAAATACGACGAACTGGAGCGCGACCTGGGCGTGTTCCTCAGCGAGGACGTGATCGCGGGGCTCGCCGCCATACTGCGCGCGCACGCCGCCCCCACCGATGTCCTCGGCCATTTCAGCGGCGCGGGCATGGTGGCGCTGATCGAGCGCGGCACGGCCCGCGATGCCGAACTGTGGGCGGAGCGGCTGGTCGAAAAAGTGCGTCAGCATCAATTCGGGATCGGCGGCCGCACCTTCAACGTCACGCTCTCCGCCGGTCTTGCCGTGGTGCCCAACACCAGCACCCGGCTCGAGGACGCCGTGGCCGATGCCCTGGAATCCATGCGTCGCGCCGCCAAGCGTGGCGGCAACCAGCTGGCCGCCACGGCCCGTGCCGACACCGACGCCCGCGTGCAGTCCTACGATTCGGTGTGGGTCAAGCACATCAAGGCCGCGCTGGAAGAAAACCGTTTCCGCCTGGTGCAGCAGCCCATCGCCAGCCTCGCAGGCCAGGGCGCCGCCATGTCCGACATGCTGGTGCGCATGATCGACACCCAGGGCAAGGAAATACTGCCCTCGGAGTTCATGCCGGCCGCCGAGCGCAATGATCTGCTGCGGGCCATCGACCGCTGGGTGCTGATAGCGGCCGCGAAATTCTCGCGCCGCAAGCCCTGCTGCCTGTTCGTGCGCCTGTCACAGGACAGCGCGGCGGACGCCACGCTGCTGCCGTGGCTCGCCGAGCTGCTCAAGGGGCTGCAGGCCGACCCGCAGCGCCTGTGCATCGAGATCACCGAAAGCACCGCCAGCAAGATCCCGGATGAAGTCGGCCGCCTCGCCAAGGGGCTGCGGGCCCTGGGCGTCAGGTTCGCTCTCGAGCACTTCGGTGTCGGCCTGGAATCGGCGAACCTGCTGGCCCTGCTGCCGCTGGATTTCGTCAAGATCGACGGCTCGCTGATGCAGGGCCTGACCGAAGACGAGACACTGCAAAGCAAGGTGCGCAGCCTGGTGGAAGTGGCCAGCGAGCGCCATATCGGCACCATTGCCGAGCGTGTGGAAGACGCCAACACCATGGCAGTGCTGTGGCAGATCGGCGTGCAGCACCTGCAGGGCTACCTGATTCAGGCGCCGGAAGAAGTGGTGATCGGAACCAAGGGCTGAGCCGAAGTTCCCGAAACCGCAGCCGCGCGGACCTGGACTTCATCCTGGTGCATGCGGGAGATCGGCGGCTCAACCGGCACGGCCCAGCAGCTCGTCGACATCACGGCCAGAGAGTTCCTGCCGTTCGATCAGCGCCCCGGCCAGTTGGCGCAATTCACCATCGCGCTGCTGCAGCAGCGTCCTGGCCTCGGCATAGGCCGAGCGGAGCAATTCGTCCACTTCCTGGCGCTGCGTCGCATCCAGCTCGGGCCGCCAGGCAAGATTGCCCTGTTCACCGAAACCATAGGAACGGACCATCAGCGAGGCAAGGCCGGTGGCCACGCCCAGATCGCTGTCGGCACCGCCGCCCGAACCGGTGCTGATGCTGTCCGGGCCGTAGATCAGTTCCTCCGCCGCGCGGCCCGCGAGCAGCGTGCGCAACCGCTCCTGCAGCGCGCGGCGCGTCAGCATCGCGCTGTTTTCCGGCACATGGGCGGTGAAACCCAGCGATCCGTCCAGGCGCGGCACTATGGAAATGTACGTCAGCCCGAGCATGTCCTCTTCCGAGTGCAGGATGCCGAGCGCATGCCCGGCCTCGTGGTAGGCGACACGCTGCATCTGCGCGGGCGACAGGCGCGTGGCGCTGTCCGCATGCCGCGGCCGGCGCGTCACCTCGGCCAGCAGGTCGGCCTGGTTGATGGGGCGAGTCGCCTTGCGCGCCCGCCGCGCCGCTCCGCGCACAAAGAACTCCACATCCGCACCGCTGCTGCCGAAGGTGAGCGTGGCCAGTTGCCGCGCGTCGACATCCGCGGCCAGTTCACCCGCGGCACGATGGGTGCGCAGGTGGTAGGCAAAGATCTGCTCCAGCGCCGGCACATTGGGCAGCGGCACCTGCACCACCTGGTCCAGGCGGCCGGCGCGGCGCAGCGCCAGATCGACCTTCTGGGCGAAATTGGTCGCGGCGAGCAGGATCACCGGCGCGCTTTCGTCCATGCCCTGGATCTGCTCCAGCACACCATTGATGACTTCGGTCTGGTAGATGGCGTTGTGGCCTGTCAGGGTCTCGCGGTTGCCGATGCTGTCGATCTCGTCGATGAACAGGATGGATGGCGCATAACGGCGCGCCTCGGCGAAACTGGCACGGATGGCACGCAGATGCTGGTCCAGCGCGCCGGCACTCTGCCACTGTGCGGCGCTTGCCTGGATGAACTTCACGCCGCAGGACTTGGCGATGGCGCGCGCCAGCGTGGTCTTGCCCGTCCCCGGCTTGCCCACCAGCAACAGGCCGCGGTCCACGGCGGCCCACGGAATCTCGCCGCGC
>CAUJIK010000090.1 GCA_963205255.1 Pseudomonadota bacterium | reverse complement strand
ACAGGAAGACGGCGAAGCTGCCCCAGACGGATTTCCCGATGACGGCGGATCTGGCAAAGCGCGAAGCGGCCATGCTCGAATGGTGGCAGCGCGAGGACATCTATGGTCGCCTGCGCGAACTGGCGCGCGGCCGTCCGCGCTTCGCGCTGCACGATGGTCCGCCGTATGCGAATGGCCCCATCCACATCGGCCATGCCGCGAACAAGATCCTCAAGGACTTCATCGTGAAGTCCCGTTCTCTGGATGGCTGCGACGCGCCTTATATCCCCGGCTGGGATTGCCATGGCCTGCCCATCGAGCTGCAGGTGGAGAAGAAGCACGGCCGCGTCGGCCAGAAGATCGACGCGCGCGCCTTCCGTGCCGCCTGCCGCGCCTATGCGCAGCAGCAGCTGGAACTGCAGCGCCGCGACTTCAAGCGTCTGGGCGTGATGGGCGACTGGGATCGTCCTTACATCACCATGGCGCCGGCCTATGAAGCGCAGCAGATCCGCGCGCTGGGCAAGGTCATCGCCAACGGACATCTGTACCGCGGCGCAAAGCCCGTCTACTGGTGTCTGGACTGCCGCTCGGCGCTGGCCGAGGCCGAGGTCGAATACGAAGACAAGGTGTCTTCGGCCATCGACGTGGCCTTCCGTGTGGTGGATGTGGCGGACCTGTCCCGCCGCATCGGCAAATCGGTAGATGGCGCGCTGCCGGCATCGGTGGTGATCTGGACCACCACGCCGTGGACGCTGCCAGCCAACGAGGCTGTGGCGCTGCGCGCGGATTTCGAATACGTACTGCTGGAGATCGAACGCGCCGCGGGACGTGAGCGTGTGATCCTGGCTGAAGGCTTGGCGAAGGATTGCCTGGCGCGCTTCGGTGCGGGCGAGGCGCGCGAACTGGCGCGTTTCCCGGGCAAGGCGCTCGAAGGCCTGAAGCTGCATCATCCCTTCCAGCCGCGCGAGGTGCCGGTGATCCTCGGCGATCATGTGACGCTGGAAGCGGGCACCGGTGCCGTGCACACGGCGCCCGCGCACGGTCAGGACGACTACATCGTCGGTCGGCGCTACAACCTGCCGGTGGTGAACCCGGTGCTCGGCGATGGCCGCTTCGAGGCCGATGTGCCGCTGGTCGGCGGCATGAAGCTCGACGAGGCCGGCAAGCTGCTCATCGCAACCATGCAGGAATCCGGCGTGCTGCTGCACCATGAGCCGCTCACGCACAGCTACCCGCATTGCTGGCGCCACAAGACGCCGGTGATCTTTCGCGCCACGCCGCAGTGGTTCATCTCGATGGACAAACAGGGGCTGCGCGCCAATGCGCTGCGCGACATTCCCGGCGTGCAGTGGATTCCCGGCTGGGGCCAGCAGCGCATCGCCGGCATGATCGAGACGCGCCCGGACTGGTGCATTTCGCGCCAGCGCACCTGGGGCGTGCCCATCACGCTGTTCGTGCATCGCAAGACCGGCGAGCTGCATCCGCGGACGCAGGAGCTGATCGAACAGGTGGCGGCGCTGGTGGAGACCGGCGGCATCGACGCCTGGTTCGAACTCGATCCGGCGCAGCTGCTGGGCGATGCGGCGGCTGACTACGACAAAGTCACCGACGTGATGGATGTGTGGGCGGATTCCGGCTCGAGCTTCGAGTGCGTGGGCAAGGAGCGGCCGGAGATCGCGGCGCCGGTGGAGATGTATCTGGAAGGCTCGGACCAGCATCGCGGCTGGTTCCACAGCTCGCTGCTCATGTCCGAAGCCCTTTACGAGCGCGCGCCCTACAAGAGCGTGCTCACCTACGGTTTCACCGTCGACGACAAGGGCCGCAAGATGTCCAAGTCCCTGGGCAATGTCGTGGCCCCGGACAAGGTGATGAACTCGCTGGGCGCGGATGTGCTGCGGCTGTGGGTGGCCGCCACCGACTACACCAGCGAGATGAGCGTCTCGGACGAGATCCTCAAGCGCGCCTCGGATGCCTACCGGCGCATGCGCAACACCGTGCGCTACCTGCTGGGCAGCCTGCATGGATACGAACCGGACCGGCATGCCGTGCCGCTGGACCAGCTGGTGGGCCTGGACGCCTGGGCGCTGCGACGCGCCACGGAAGTGCAGGAAGAAGTGGTCACCGCCTATCGGGACTACCAGTTCCACCTGGTCTACCAGCGTGTGCACAACTTCTGCGTGAATGATCTGGGCGGTTTGTACCTCGACGTGCTCAAGGACCGGATGTACACCACGCCGGCCGATTCGCATGCGCGGCGTTCGGCGCAGACGGCCATGTTCCATGTGGCGCAGGCCATGGTACGGTGGCTTGCGCCCATCCTTTCCTTCACCGCCGAGGAGATCTGGCAGCACCTGCCGAGGCAGGCCGGTGACCCGGCGTCGGTGTTCCTCACCACCTGGCACGCGCTGCCGGCGGTGCTGCCTTCGAACATCGACTGGGATCTGCTGATTGCCGTGCGCGAGGCCGTGCAGCGCGAGCTGGAGAAGCTGCGCGATGCCGGCACGATCGGCGCGCCGCTGGAGGCCGAGATCGATATCTACGCGCTGCCGGAGCCGGCGCGTCTGCTGGCGGTGCCGGGCGATGAGCTGCGCTTCCTCACCATCACTTCCGCGGCGCGCGTGCACGAGGTGCATGGCGCGCCCGACGGCGCCGTTGCCGCGCAGACCGGCAGCGCCGTGCTGCCCGGCATCTGGCTCGCAGTGAAGCGCAGTGAAGGCACCAAGTGCGCCAGGTGCTGGCATTTGACGGCGGACATCGGCGTCGATGCCGCGCATCCGACGCTGTGTGGCCGCTGTGCCGGCAATGTGGAAGGCAGGGCCGAGGTGCGGCGGTATGTCTGACGAGCGTCCGCCGCTGCGCCATTCAGGCTGGTTGTGGCTGCCGCTGTCGGTGGCCGCGATCGTGGTCGATCAGTTCACCAAGACACTGATCCTGGCGCGCTTCCAGCTTCATGAGTCGGTGACCGTGTTGCCGGTGCTGGACATCCTGCGCGCCCACAATCCGGGGGCGGCGTTCAGCTTCCTGGCCGGCGCCGGCGGTTGGCAGCGCTGGTTCTTCACCGTGCTGGCCGGAGGCGTGAGCGTCGCCATCCTGATCTGGCTGCGGCAGTTGCGCGCGCGCGCGCAGGCGGTGCCCGCGGCCGGTCTTGCCTTGGTGATGGGCGGGGCGCTGGGCAATCTCATCGACCGTCTGCAACATGGCTACGTGGTGGACTTCGTGCATGTGCACTGGAAGCAGCACTCCTTCCCGGCTTTCAACGTTGCGGATGCCTGCATCACCGTCGGCGCCGGCCTGCTGCTGCTGGACATGTTTCTCGAATGGCGGCGCGAAAAGGCGGGCCTGAAGTCATGAAGATCCTGCTCGCCAGTCCGCGCGGTTTCTGCGCCGGTGTCGACCGGGCCATCGACATCGTCGAGCGCGCCATCGAGCTGTTCGGCGCACCGATCTACGTGCGGCACGAAGTGGTGCACAACCGGCATGTGGTGGAGCGGCTGCGCGCGCTGGGCGCACGCTTCGTCGAGGAACTGGACGAGATTCCCGCGGGCGCCACGGTGATCTTCTCCGCGCATGGTGTTTCCAGCGCCGTCGAGGACGAGGCGCGCCAGCGCGGCCTGCAGGTATTCGATGCCACCTGTCCGCTGGTCACCAAGGTGCACATGGAGGTGGCGCGCTATGCGCGCGACGGGCGCGATGTGGTGCTCATCGGCCACGCCGGACATCCGGAGGTGGAGGGCACCATGGGGCGCTTCGACCGCAGCTTCGGCGGCGTGGTGCACCTGGTGGAGAACGTTGCCGATGTGCAACGCATGCAGGTGGCGCGTCCCGAGAAGCTGGCTTTCGTTACCCAGACCACCTTGTCGGTGGATGACACGCAGAACATCGTCGAAGCGCTGCGTGTGCGGTTTCCTGGTCTGCAAGGCCCGCGTGTGGAGGACATCTGCTACGCCACGCAGAACCGCCAGGACGCGGTCAAGCGTCTGCTCGACCACTGCGATGTGCTGGTGGTGGTGGGATCGGTGAGCAGCTCCAATTCGAACCGCCTGCGGGAGCTGGCCGAGCGTGCCGGCATTCCGGGATATCTGGTCGATGGTCCGGAGAATCTGCAGCGCCAGTGGTTCGAGGGTTGCAATGCGGTGGGTGTGACCGCGGGCGCCTCGGCGCCCGAGGTACTGGTGCAGTCGGTGGTGCAGCAGCTGCGCAGCTGGGGAGGCGAATCTCCGCAGCAGATCCTCGGGCGCGAGGAGAACATCGTGTTCAGTCTGCCGCGCGCGCTGCGTTTGGCACGCGGCTCCGCGGACTGAAGGACTTTTCGGCTTAGCCCCAGCAGCGATCCGGATCCTCGTCGCGCCACTGGCCTTGGGGCTCGCCCACGCGCCGCCTTCCGGTCTCGTCGATGGCAAGCTGCGTGCAGCGCACATCGCGCGCCTGCCTTCCTGACGGATCGGCATGCGCAATGGCGAGATAGCCCGTGCCCGCGGGGGAGACCTCCAGGTGCAGCCGATAGTGTCCGGCATCGCTGTGCGCCGGCAGGCCCAATGCGCCGGCGCTTCCCGCGAGGGAGGTGGCATAGCGGTGGTGCTCGCTGAAGTAGCGCTCCTGCCAGTGCTGCACGCGCAGCAGCGCGAGCCTTGCGTCCTGCCGCAGCACGCGATGCATGAGCTGTCCGTATCCGGGCAGCGAGATGCCGGCAAGAATGCCGACGATCAGCAAGGTCACCATGAGTTCGACCAGCGTGAAGCCACGCATCAGTCCACATCCTCGCGCCGCCAGCCCGCTGGCCGTGGCGCGGTGTCCAGCATGCATCCCGGCAGCGGTTCACCACCTGCCTCGCAGCGGCGCTGCCCGTTGTCGCCGGTGACGGATGGCGCCACGTCCACGCGTGTATCGGCCGGCAATGCGCGTGGCAGCGAACGCCTGAGGTCACGCGGGTCGTGCTGTTCCTCGCCGTTGCTGCCTGTGGCGGCGCCGTCGGCCGTGCGCAGGATGGTCACGCTCAGCGCAACTGGCCGCGTGGGTATGGAGCCGTCCGCGCAATGCACCGCCAGTGGCTGCGCTGTCTCGACCACAGTGAAGTGCGTCCGTCCGGCCAGCGTCAATGCGGGCGCGAACACCTGTGCGTGGCCGAGCAGGAGATAGTAGCCGCGCACTTCGTCCGTGCCGGCGCGGCTGATGTCCGGGGGAGCCCGCAGCGGTGAAAGCGGCAGCAGATCCGCTTCGGTGAGAAGCTGCGGTGGCAACTGCGCAGCCAGCGTATCGCGCAGGAAATAGAACCGGTTCTCCACTGGGAACTCGCCGGTGGTCGCGCTGCCCAGCGCCACATTGAGCCTCGTGCCAGTGCCGGGCAGATTCACCAGCGCGACATCCGGTGCGGCGATGAAGCCGCGCCCGCCTTCTGCCAGCCCCAGATCCGCCCAGATGCCGCCGCGGAGCCAATGCTCCGGCCGGGCGCCAGCTGCGAGCTCGAAGCGCCACAGGCGTCCCGTGCGGTCGCCGGCATAGAGACGATCGTGCAGGCCATCGGTGTCGAGATGGATGGCGAACAGGCTCTCGCCGAAGCCCGCTGTCATCTCGCCAAAGCGCTGGAAAGCCCCCGCATCGGGCCCTGCCGACCAGAGCTGCGCGCCGCCGCGGGAATCCTCGAGCGCAAGACCGGTTCCGGATGAGCGCAGCAAGGCCCGCTGCGGCGGTTGGTCTGCAAAGCGGACCATGAGCTCGATGGCGCGGGCCGGTCGGCAATCCGGCGCCGCGCCCAGGGCGGGTGTTGCGGCGGGCAGCAGCAGGCTTGCGGCCAACAGGCATGCACGGCTGCTCATGGCGCCGCCTGCGCCTCGAGCTGCCTCAGGCCCTGGACCAGCGTGACACGAGCGCCGCGGGCACTGCGGCCTGTGCTGCGGATCTCGTGGTATGACTCCACGACACGGCCGGCGCTGAAGCCGGTGGGCAATGCCACGACTGCGAGCGTGGCGAATTCGACCTGCGCGCTGTCGGTGGGCAGACCTGGGGAAGGCAGATCCTGGCTGGCAGGTGGAACCCCGCCACTGCGCATCTGGGCGCGCACCTGCGCAAGGCCCTGTTCGGCAGCCTCGAAAGCGCGCTGCTGCAGCAACCGGTGAGTGGCGAGCATGGTGTGGCTGCCGAGGTCGGTTGCCGCCTGCGCGGCCAGCAGTCCTGTGATGAGGATGATGCCGAGCACCACGGGCAACACGAAGCCAGGTACGCGGCGCATGGTTTCAGACCTGCTGCGCGTTGCGCAGCGCGAAGCGACGCGTGATGTCGAGAACGCCCGGCGATGTGCTGTGCCGCAAGTCGGCGGCGTCGGCCGTGATGCGCAGGCGCACGCGCACCGTCTGCGCCGCGGCGGGCGAGGGCAGCAATTCGATCTGCATGTCTTGCACACCGGGCATCACCTCCGTGTCGATGAACGCCGGCTCGCCGGCAATGGCCGCAAGGGATTTCATGCGCAGCGCCGGGGTGCGGGAATCGCCATCGGCCCTGTGCGCGACATAGAAGATGCGCAGCCGCAGTTCGCGCCGCTGCTCGCCCGGCAGCAGCGCGGCGGCGGGCTGCGCGCCAGTGCCGTGAAGGGTGGTCAGATCCGGGTGCAGGGGGTGTGTGGCGAGATACAGCGCGCCGGGGGTGATCGCAGAGGAGCTGGCGGAAGCGCGCCACAGCTCCAGCACCTGGGCGCCGGGACGGGCGCCACCGCCCTGGGCGGGGCAGGGAAACGGCCATCCGCCCTCGTGCACGCGCACGGCCGGCAACAGCGGCCATGACAGCCCATGACCACAGGCCATGGCGCCTGCCGGCCACGGCGAGGCAGACGCGGCATCCGGCAGCATGCCGGCGCCGGGATATCCCGCCATCTGCAGTTCCGGTTCCAGCGTGGCGAAAACGTATTGAGCGCGCTCATGCAGGCGGCCCTGCAGCGCGGCGTCATGCCAGGCGCGCTGCGCCTGCCCGAGCCCCGTGAGGGCGCCTGAGATGAGGATGCCGGCCAGCAGCAGGCCGACCAGCATCTCCACCAGCGTGGTGCCGCGCATGCTCATGGAGCAGGGCCAGCCGTGCTCGCCGCCACGGGCAAGTGCAACGCGCCCATGCGGCCGGAACGCGATGGCTGCCATTGCAGCTCGATGGACCAGCTGGCCTCATCGCCGTGCACTTGCGCCTGCGCGCCTGGCAGCACGCGTTGCGCTTCGTTCCGCCACAGTGCGATCTCGGAGAGGGTTTCGGCGACGGGCGGCGCCGGACGCAGCGCCTCGGCCAGATCAGCGGCGAGATCCGCTGCCCTCGTCTGCAGCAGCGCCGCGCGCTGTGCGCCCAGTGCCTCTACCAGCGATGTTGCCGCGCCCAGCAACGCCAGCGCGAGCAGCAGCGCCGCCACCAGCACCTCGGCGAGTGCGAAACCGGCCATCCCTGGCCTTTGCGCTTCCCTGCTCATGCCGGCCCAGACTAGCCGTGCCGGCGCAAGCGCGGGACTCGCATTTCTGCCCTCCTTGGGGCTTAAGGCGACCTTACCAGCAGTACCTGATGTCGGCGGTGCTGTTGCTTCCCGCGGTGCGCTGCGCGGCCTGGTTGATCGACAGCGTTCCGCAGCGGGTGTCGCGAGCGGAAAAGGCGGTCGTGGGTACGGCCCGCACGGTGTAGGCGGTCACGGTGGGATTGACGACCTCGAACAGGTAGTTGTCGGGCATCCGTCCTTCCAAGGCGCAGCCCAACTCTGGGTCCGGGTCGCCCCGGCTCGCATAGTCGTAGGTGAGCTGGGTGGTGTAGTAGCGCTCCATGAACTGCGTGTACTGCATCAGGCAGGCCGTGGCGGCATTGCGCTGGGTCTTGACCACATGCCGCTGGTACCCCGGATAGGCAATGGCCGCCAGAATGCCGATGATCGTCATCGTGATCATCAGCTCGATGAGCGTGAAGCCCCTGGAGCTCATCGGCGGCCGGTGTTCCGTGATGGTGTTCATGTGTGCTGCCTGTGATTACTGGGCCTGAAGCAGTTCGCGCCAGCTCATGCGCGTAGCCTGCACTGCCGAGCCCTGGGTGCGGATGGTGCGGGTGGTGCCGTCGTCCAGGCCCACCTGCATGACGTTCTCGACGAAGATCGGATTGTTCGGGCTGCTCTCGAAGCCGATGCCGGATGCGGGCAGGCATACCGATCCGTTGCAGACCATGTCCGCATCGTTGAACAGGCCATCGCCGTTCACGTCGAAGAAGGTCATGGCCAGGCGCGCGCCGGTGAAGGGATTGATGGCCATCACGAAGCCGCGTCCGCCGGGGTGGCAGGGGTCGCCTTCCTCGGGAATGCGGCTGGTGCCGATCAGCGCCACGCCCTGGAAGCGGTTCGGCACCACCATGCGCTCGCCTTCCTGGCCGTTGACCGGCGAGATCAGGTCGATGTACCAACCCTGGCTGCTGTCGAGCTCGGATTCGGTGCCTTCCTCGATCACGCGCACCACCGGGCCGGTGTCGGCGGTCAGGGGGTTGCCGTCCATGTCGTTGGTTTCCATCACGATGCTGCGCGAGATCAGCGCCGCGCGGCCGGCGATCATGGTGCCGGTGTCCTTCAACCCATACCAGGTCTGCACGCTGTTGTTGGCAAGGTCGGGATCATCCAGATACTGGCCGGTGCCGAAGAACACCCACACCTGGCCGGTGGTGGGATGCCGGCCCACCAGCGGCGCGGCGGTGATCGGCTGGCGGACGCTGGTGGCGTCCCGGGCCTCGAACAGCTTCATCACGGCGGCGCTGCCGCCGAGGTTCGAGAATTTCCACAGGTTGCCCTGCAGGTCGCCGGCATAGGCGACGTCGGTGAAGCCGTCGGCATCCGAATCACGCGCCAGCACGGCGCTGAGTCCGTTGGTGGTGCTGGCGTCCGGAGTGATGACCGCCGTCGCCACGCCATTGCCCGTGCCGCCCACGCCGATCTGGATCAGCTGCGCGCGTCCGCCGCTCGACGTGGGGCCGTTGCCGATGAGCACCCGCCACACGCCGTTGGCCACCTGGGCGATCACCGGCCGGCCGATGTTGCGGCCCATCTGCGAGACGGTGGAGCCATTGACTTCCCACAGCAGCGCCGGGGAGGAGGGGTTGGTCACATCCAGCGCGAAAGCGCCATGGCCGCCACGGCCCAGTGTGCCCACCAGCACTGTGCGCCAGGAGCTGGAACCGGTGTCGTAGATGTCGGCGACGGCGATCTCGCCATCGACGAAGTAGCGATGCTGGTAGTCCGGATCGGCGTAGTCGGCAAGATTGTTGGCGATTACGGTGGCGGGCACAAAGGCGAACACCTCGGCGCCGGTATCGGCGTTGAAGGCATGCAGCATGCCGTCATTGGCGCCCACGTACACGATGGGTGTGCGCGCCGCATTGGCCGTCGCAAAGGCGGCATAGGCGCCGGCGCCGTTGAATGTGGCCGCCGCATACAGGCGCGCATTGGGAGCGCCCACGTACACCGGCGTCGAGTTGACGATGTCGCCCAGCACGCCGGTGCGCGTACGCAGTGTGCCGCCGGTCTGCGATTCCTCGTTGGCACGCTCGCCGCGCAGATAATTGACGATATTGGCCGAACCCAGCGCCGTGCGCTGGCTGGCGGTGAGGTTGCCCCAGTCAAACGTCTGCAGGCTGCCGCCGGCGTTGACGAGGATGTTGCGGCTGGACCAGGTGGTGGAAGCCAGCACACTGCTGGCGCGCCACAGCGGCGCGGCCGACAGCGAGCCATCGGCGGCCACGGAGAAGGAGTTCAATTCACCGCGCCAGCTGCCGCTGTAGAACTGCGCCTGGAAGGTGCGGGTGTCGGTGTCGAGGCGGGTGGAGTTCGACGCCAGGGAACTGGCTGAACCTGCGCTGTCCGCCGCGATGCGGGCGAAGGCGCGCGTCAGGCTCTCCACCATGCGGCCGGCTTCGCTGGCCACGTAGAAGTTCTCCGGCCGCGGATCTCCACTCTCGAGCGTCTCGCCGCTGTTCCAGGAATCGTTGGGAAGCGGGTCGCTGCCCACATAGGGGTCGAAATCATCCGGCACCGTGAAGCCGCCGTACTTGGCGGCCAGCCAGTACTGGTTGCGCGCGCGCGGCAGCAGTACGGAGGCCTCGCGCACGTCCACCCAGTAGGTCGAGACCGTCTGCCGGCCGTCGATGTCGGGACGCATGTCGCGGGTGTGCGAGTCGTAGGCGAGAGCCGCGATGTAGGCCGAGTTCTCGCGGCCGCTGAAGCTGTTCATATTGACGGCGATGCCTTCACGTTCGGCCAGCTTCAGCAGCGCCGTCTCGACATTGACGGTGGTGTCGGCGCTGACTTCCGGCGGGCGCGAGGGTTCGCTGGTCATCGACGCGTTATGGCCGGGCAGATTCTTGTCGTTCCAGGTATTGGCATCGCCAATGCCCAGGATGGCGTTGTTCTGGCAGGCATACTGGATCGGATCGTTCCAGTTGGTGATGACCGGGAAGCCGTCGGCCTGGATGTAACGGGTGTTGGCCGAGCCGCTGAGGTTGGTGTAAGCCGGCACATTGCCCTGGTTCTTCAGGTAGCGGATGGCGGCGTAATAGAGCTCGCTGACCGGATCAAGGCTCTTGTGGTTGGCCGTCGTCATCTGGCCGAACTTGTTGATGTAGTTGATGACGCCGCTGTTGGCGACGACGTGCTGGGCCGTGGCGCCGCCGCCATTGGCGACCTCCGTATTCGTAGCCGAGGCATCCGTCGCGTCAGGGTTCTGGATGAACACGCCGTCGCTGGCATTCCATTCCCGGTTGGCGTTGGTCACCCAGTTGACGTCGGTGGGATCCTTCTTCAGCGGGCCGACGAACTTCTGTCGGGCGCGCAGCGCGCCGCCATCACGTGTGGTGGCTCCATCGTTCAGGTAGCCGAAGGCGCTGTAGCGGATGCGGTTGGAATAGCGCTGTATCAGGCCTTCCGGCTTGTAGTTGGCGCCATATTGCACGCAGTTGTCTTCCAGGCCGACCGCGACGTCGCACACCTTGACGCGCAGGCTGACCTCGTAAACCCGGTTGTCCGCGCTGTCGTCGAGCGGGTGGATGGCCGGGTTGTAGAGCGTGGTCGCGGGTACGCCGGTCGTGCCGAGCAGGGCGTCGTTGTTGGCACGAGCGAACAGCATCCGGTTGCCCAGACCGCTGATGCGGGTACGCAGATTGGTCCACTGGCCCGTGGCCGGTGTCAGGCTGGTGACGTGCGCATTGCTGACGGTGCGGCTGGGAAAGATGCCGGTGCCGCCCTGACCTTCGTGGCGCGCCTTTTCGAGCCAGGTCTCCGTCGCCGTGTCGCGCACGCGCAGGCCGCCCGTCAGTGCCTTGCGGAAGGGGTCGATGGTCTGGGTCGCGACCCAGTTCAGGTAGTTGCCGCTCCATGCGCCCGCGCAAGTGCGGGTGGTGTTGGTGCTGACCGGATAGAAGTGGCGCAGCGTTTCGTCGTCGTTGTAGGAATACTGGTAGCACTTGTACGAGTCGAAGTACCCGGTATACAGGCGGGTGTCGAGGTAGGTGTTGCCGAGGTTGGCCACGCTGTCGATCGTCGGCCATTCCACCGACGGCGTCAGCAGCAGGTTGCCCGGCACATTGCCGCCCACCGACAGCGGCACGTTCGACACGGTCTGCGCCCAGGCCGGCGCCGCGAGCAGCATGGCGAGCGCGGTGGCGGCCAGCGCGGTGGCGCCGCGTCCGGCGCGCGAGCTCGTGCGCTTCGCAGTTTTTCCGATATCCCGGATCGTGTTCATGACGAGAGTCCTTGGGTTTGAATCTGCGGTCAGAATTGGGGGGTCAGAATGCGCGGCGGTAGGTGGACTGCAGCACCACGATGGCCCGGTCATCGGCATCGGCCGGCGTGCTGCTGCGCGTGGTGACGCGGTAGTAGGCCACCTCGTCGGGCGCATAGGCGTTGCCGTAGTTGGCGTAGTCGGCGTTGTCCTGCACGCCGTAGCTGCTCTCCGACGGACCGGTACCGACGAAGTCGACGTGGTACTGCGGCGTGCCCGGGGAAAGGTCCGTGTTTACCTGGTGGGCGGCGGGCACATCTATCCAGGTCGCATCGTTGGCGGTGAAGGTGTTGGCCGGCGTCAGCGGGCAGGCGACGCCGGTGCCCGGCGAGCAGTCCACACCGCCCAGGTCGGTGATGCGCCAGCTGCCGGTGATCGCATTCTCCGCGGCGCGCATCGCGGCCTCGGAGCGCTGGAAGGCCAGCGAGCGGTCGTACATGTTGGCGCTCATGCGCTCCTGCAGCGTGGTGGCCCGCATGCTGGCGAGCCCCAGCACGGTGACGATCAGCAGCATGATCAGCGCCACGAACAGCGCGACGCCCTGCTGCTGGCGACGACCCGGCAGGCCGGAGAAATGGCGCGGAAAGATCATGGTATGCGGTTCCTCACGGCGATGATCTGCGTGTATTCGCGTTCCAGGCGGCCGTCGTTGACGGCGGCATCACTGGACACGCGCGAGTCGGCGCTGTTGACGGTCAGCAGGATGCGCACGGCATTGACGTTGGCCCAGTCCGTCGTGCCCACGGCGGAAGCCAGAACGAAGGTGTCGTCATCGCCGATGCGGTAGGTGATCTGCATATCGGTCACGTCGGCCACCACTTCCTCGGTGGCTACGACGCCGCCATTGGCAAGGCGCAGCCGGAACAGCGAGCGGCCGCTGTCCGTGGTGCGGCCGCTGTTGCCGATGTACCACTCCGTGGCGCCGAAGCGGGCCACCAGCGAGTTGCGCGCAAACTGGTAGGCCGTGCCCACCGTGGTGCACACGGTCGGAAAGCCCAGGCCGCGCGAGCAATTCCCCGGAGGGCCGCCGCCGTCTACATGCCTTACCGTGAAGGTGCCCGTGTTGTATCCGGTCGCCTGGAAGATGGTGGCATGGTCGAAATCGCAGGCAATCATCACATCGCCGGTGCCGACTTCGGTCGTGGCGGCGGTGAGCTGCAGCGAGGCCGTGGCCGGAGTGTGCGCTGCCACGGTCATGCCCAGCCCCGGGATGCCCTGGGTCTGGACCGAATCGGTGCCGGCGACGCGCTGGCCGCGCGCGGTGCCGAAAGCAACCCCGGTGCTGGTCTCGGTGTCGTCGTATCCGCGCAGACCGAACCAGGTCTGCCACCACTGGGTGCCGGTGGCGGTATTGAGCACATTGGCGATGCGCCCGCGGTTGTCGCAGCCGGAGATGCCCGACTGGCGGATGTCGCGCGCCAGCAGCTCGAAGGCCGAGCGCGCGCTTTCCTGCACCTGCGACAGACCTTCGTTGGTGGAGTAGCTGCGGCGGTTGGCAAGCATCAGGCTCACTGCGCCGCCGATGAAGATGAGGCCCAGCACCATGGCCACCATCAGCTCGACCAGCGTGAAGCCCCGTGCGCGTGGATGCGGCATCACAGTTCCACCTCCACCCTGATCAGCTGCGCGGCATCGCCTTCGAGGGCGCGCGAGTCATCCCAGCGCACCACGATGTCGCACACCGGGCCGTTGCAGTCGACCGAACCACTGGCGCTGGGCCCCAGCGCCTGTTGCAGGCTGGCGCGCCAGTCGGCGAGCGAGGCGGGCGCGTAGCTGCTGCCGGTAGGCGCTGCGTCGTCGATGCCGAGATTGAAGCCGTTGGTCACGGCGGTTGCGCGATCGGCGCGCATCACATCGGCGATGTAGTAGGCCTGCACCACGGCGAGGCCCCGGTCCATGGCGCTCTGGTTGCTGCGCAGCGCCCAGGTCTGCAATCCGGCCATGCCGAGCATGCCGATCGACAGCACCAGCACGGCGATCAGCACTTCGATGAGGCCCACGCCGGTTTGCCGGGTGCGGAGGCGGGAAACGGGATGGCGATATCTGTTCAGCATGATCCCGATCCCTTCGTGGTGGTGATGCGGCTGCTCGCACCCAGCACCAGCTCGCGGATGTTCTCGCTGGACTGGCTGGTGGAGCACACACGGAAACCGACGTTGTTGTCGTTGAGGCCGGCGTTGATGAGGTTGCCGCCGGAGCGCGCCAACCCATCGGATCCGAAGGTGATGATGTTGTTGGTGAAGGTGGAGGTCACGCTCAGCGTGCCGCCGTGGGTGTCGATCAGTCCGCGGCGGATGATGGTGCCGGCTCCCGCGCCCGCGACCGTGCGCACGATCCAGTGCTCCCAGTTGCCGGCGGCGGTGGTGCAGGTGTTGGCCGTGCGGGTGGCGGCGCGGCAGAAGCGCAGCCCGGCGTTGCGCTTGATCGCTTCCGAGCGGGCAAACTGGATGGCGGAGACCAGATCATTGGTCTGCGCGGCCAGACGGCTGTTCATCACGATGCGGTTGAAGGAGGGAGCGGCTATCGCGGCCAGGATGCTGGCCACCAGCAGCGTCACCACCATCTCGACCATGGTGAAGCCGGCGTCGTTGCGGCGGGATCCGGGGTGCGGATTCGTGTGGCTGGGGTTCACGGATGCTCCAGAAGTTGGGCCATGAATGCCACAACTGGCGGCCCGGAAGGGCGCCTTCCGATGAGCGGTTGCTGGCGGGTGACGAGCGGTCGGAAAGGGCCGCTGATGGCCGGGCGGGGCCCGGCTGGCGCTTACATAATGATGAAGCGCGGCGGGCGCCGGAGCCGGCGCCCGCCTGTACAGGACTTCAGCTGAAGGTGAGCTTGCCCTTCATGATGCCCCAGTGGCCGGGGAAGGAGCAGAAGAAGGTGTAGTCGCCGCCTTTCTTCAGCTTCGAGGTCGGAAACTTGATCGAGGTCGTTTCGCCGCCGCCGATCGTCTTGGTGTGCGCGATCACGCGCGCGTCGCCCTTGGGCAGATAGTCGGCTGCAAGGCCAGCCGACGCGCCAGCGGTGGCGACGGGCATGAACGCCGCGGTTTCGGTCAGCACCCAGTTGTGCCCCATGGCCGCCACCGGCAGCTTGCCCACATGCTTGAGAGTCACCGCTACCTCTGTGCAATCGGCAGCGATGGCGATGTTCTGCTTGTTGAACTGCATGGCATCGTTGCTCTCGATTTCGACATCGCAGGTCTTCGCGAATGCGGTGCCGGAGGCCGCAAAGCCAGCGCAGAGGATCAACGCAGAGAACATTCTGGAACGAGTCATGGCTTCACCGTACTTGAGCTATGGGAAATGTCGTCACTGTGATTGTCGGGATGTGCCCGGCGATTTTCAACTCGCTGCCTAAGCAGGTGCAGAAATCAGTATCTGTCAGGGGCAGCGGAGAGCGGTGGAGTGATCCACCGGAACAGGCACAGAACTGACGCGCGGCCTTCCGGTCTGGCTCACGATCACCTGCCGGCGCAGGGCGGGCCAGCCAGGGTGGCAGAACTCGAAGGTGGCGGTGGCCGCGGCGCGTGTTTGCGGCAGATACCAGACATGATCGCGGCTGCCGCTGACGCGCACCTCGCGCGGCAGGGGCCAGCGGCGCAGCAGCGCGTCGCCAGGCTCCCGGCGCGACAGCGCCCCGCCGCCGTTGACGAATACCATCCACTCCCGGCCTTGCAGGCTGCATTGGATGAAATCCGTCGTGGGGCAGAAGGTGACGCCGCGCCCGGTGGTCAGCGCCGTGCGCCGCGCCAGGGCGAGGCCCGCCATGGCCTGCTGGGTGGCCGCCGTGACGGCGGCACGCGCCGTCGCGTGACGCCAGGAGGGCAGCGCCAGCGCGGCCAGCACGGCCATGATGCCCAGCACGCAGAGCAGTTCGGTCAGGGAGAAGCCGCGGGTACGCATGCGGCGAGCCTGCCAGCCGGGGCGTCGGCCGGCCGCCCGCAAATATGGCGGATTTGCCCCGAATGGGTCCTTTCCCTAGAATGCGGCCCCCGCGCCGCTTTAGCTCAGCTGGTAGAGCAACCGCTTCGTAAGCGGTAGGTCGTCTGTTCGAATCAGACAAGCGGCACCACCTTCCCGCGGAACGTGGTGCGGATACCTTCTTTCATGGTGCCATTGCACCGCTTTGCTGCTGAATGGAAGCTGAAGGCCCTGCGGGCCTCCAGCTGCCTCTGAACGCCTAGATCGGGTAGTGGCGCGGCTTGGTGGAGATGCTGATCCAGCGCAGCTCGGTGAACTCGTTGATGCCGGCCTTGCCGCCGAAACGGCCCAGGCCGCTGGACTTGGTGCCGCCGAAGGGCATCTGCGCCTCGTCCTGCACCGTGGCGCTGTTGATGTGGCAGATGCCCGAATCGATGCGCGAAGCCACGGTCAGCGCATTGCCGATGTCCTGGCTGAACACCGCGGCCGACAGGCCGTATTCGGAGTCGTTCGCAAGCTCCACCGCGTGGTCGGTATCGCGGGCGCGGATCACGCCGACGATGGGGCCGAAGGATTCCTCGCTGTAGATGTTCATGCTCTTCTGCACGCCGTCGATCACGGTGGGCTCGAAGAAGGCGCCGCCGCTGCCGGTGCCGCCGGCGGCCACCTTGGCGCCCTTGCCGGTGGCGTCGGCCATCAGCGCCTTCACATGCTCGACGGTTTTCACGTCCACGCAGCTGCCGATGGGGAAATTGCCCTGCATGGGGTCGCCCACCTTGAGCGATTTCACCTTGGCGGTGAAGCGCTTCATGAACTCGTCGGCGACCTTTTCCACCACGATGATGCGCTCGGTGGACATGCAGATCTGGCCCTGGTTCATGAAGGCGCCGAAGGCGGCGGCGGCCACGGCCTCGTCGAGGTTGGCATCTTCCAGCACCACGAACGGCGCCTTGCCGCCCAGCTCCAGCAGGCAGGGCTTGAGATGCTTGCCGCAGAGCTCGCCGATGATGCGGCCCACGCGGCTCGAACCGGTGAAGTTCACGCGCTTGACGGCCGGGTGCGTGATCAGCGCCTCGACCACGGCGGGAGCGTCGGCGGCGGCGTGGGTGATGAAGTTCACCACGCCCGGCGGGAAGCCGGCTTCGACGAAGGTCGTCGCGATGAGGCGGTGCAGGGCCGGGCACAGCTCCGAGGCCTTGAACACCACGGTGTTGCCGCAGGCCAGCGGCATGGCGACGGAGCGCACGCCGAGGATCGCCGGCGCATTCCACGGCGCCATGCCCACGCATACGCCGGCCGGCTGACGCACCGCCATGGAGTAGGTGTTGGCGTGGTCGCTGGGCACGACTTCACCCGTGATCTGGGTGGTCATCGCAGCCGCTTCCTCGAGAATGCTGGCCGCCAGGAAGGCGTTGAACTGACCCCAGCCCGCCGTGGCGCCGGTCTCTTCGGTGGCGAGGCGGGAGAAGTCGGCGCCGTGCTCGCGCAGCTTCGCGGCCGCGGCCTGCAGCAGCTTGCGTCGGGCATTGGGGCCGGTGGCGGCCCAGGCGGGGAAGGCCTTGGCGGCGGCATCGCAGGCGGCGCGAGCATCG
The DNA here is from genome assembly GCA_963205255.1 of Pseudomonadota bacterium. Taxonomy (GTDB): domain Bacteria; phylum Pseudomonadota; class Gammaproteobacteria; order Steroidobacterales; family Steroidobacteraceae; genus ZC4RG30. Next base: position 10,208 of record CAUJIK010000090.1, on the reverse strand, counting down.
TCCGCGCCGGCGGCGGCGGCACGCGTGATCACCTGGCCGGTGATCGGGCTCTTGCGCTCGAAGGTTGCGCCACTGCGGCTGGCGACATCCGTTCCACCGATGAGCAGTTTCGTTTCGTTCATGACAGCCCCGCCTTCATATTCTCTGGTCGAAATGAGCCCCAAAGCATAGCACTGCGGTCAGGGTCCTGGCTTTGCCGGTACACTTCCGGCGCAATGAATGTTCCCTCCGACGATGGCGCGCCGCCGTCTCTGCCGCTGTGGTTGCGTCTGGCTTCGCGCCTGCCTCTGGCGGTGCTTTATGTTGTGACAGGCGCGCTGGTGTTTGTCGTGCACCGGGTGCTGCGCCTGCGGCTGGATGTGGTGCAGGGGAACATCGCCGGCTGTTTTCCCGACGCCGACGCCGCCTGGGTGCGGCGCATCGCCGCGCGGCACTACCGGCAGTTCGGCGAGATGTTCGCCGAGGTGATCGGAGGAGCGGCGCTGTCGCAGCAGGAGCTTGCGCAGCGGGTGACGGTGCGCAACCTGGAACTGCCGCAGGGTCTGCTGGCCCAGGGCAGGCCGGTGCTGCTGGTGGCGGCGCACCAGGCGAACTGGGAGTGGGTGCTGCAGGTGCTGGCGATGCAGCTGGGGCATCCGCTGGATGTGGGTTACAAACCCATCCGCAGCCCCTGGGCCGAGCGCGCCATGTATGCCCTGCGGCGACGTTTCGGCGCGCACCTGGTGCCGGCCAAGGATCTGCTGCCGGATCTGCTCCGGCGTCGCCACATCGTGCGCGGCATCGCCATGCTGGCCGACCAGGAGCCCACCACCAGCGATCACCAGCTGTGGCTCGATTTCCTCGGGCGCGAGACGGCGTTCTACATGGGCGCCGAGCAGATGGCGCGCGCCATGCGCTATCCGGCGGTCTTCGTGGCGATGCGGCGGCGCGCGCGCGGCCGTTATGAGATCGAGTTCATGCCTCTGGCTGCACCGTCCGAGAACCTCGAGACGGGCGAGTTCACGCGCCGCTATGCGCGGCTGGTGGAAGCGGAAATCCGCGCGGCCCCCGCGGACTGGACCTGGGGGCACCGCAGATGGAAGCTCAGGCGCGGGCTTTACGCCGGCTGACCGAGCTTTGTCGCCAGATGCTTCGCCAGCTCCGCCACGGTGGGGTGGTCGAAGAGTTCCGTGAGGTCGATGTGGCCGGGGTATTCCCGGTCCACCTGCTCGTGGATCTCGATGAGCTTCAGTGAGCTGGCGCCGATCTCGAACAGGTTGTCTCCCGGGCCGATCTGCTTGGGCGTCAGCACGCCATTGCAGATGCGCAGCAGCTTCGCCTCGATGTCGTCCATGGAGCCGCCGGCGGCCACTTTCTGTTCGCCGCGCAGCTTTGCGAGCTCGGCCAGATCGGCGGCGAATTCGCCATCCACGTACTGCTGTTCCAGCAGGTGACGCTGGATCTTGCCGCTGGTGGTCTTGGGGATGCGCTTGACCGGCACCACTTCGGCCACTTCGAGGCCGGCGTGCTCGTTGATGAGCCGCGTGATTTCGGTGGCGAGCTGCGGGAAGGCGGCAAGGTCGCCACGGTGCAGCACGAACACGGTGAGCTGGTCGGTCTCGGCGCCCGGCGGGCGCACGCCCGCGGCGACCACCTTGCCCAGCTCCATGTCCGGCGCCTGCTGCGCGATGGCTTCCAGATCGTGTGGGTAGTAGTTCTGCCCGTTGACGAACAGGATCTCCTTGGCGCGGCCGGTGATGTAGGTCTCGCCATCGAGGATCAGGCCCAGGTCGCCGGTCTTCAGCCATCCGTCGGCGGTGAAGGTTGCGGCATTGACCGCTGGTTCCTCGAAGTAGCCGGCGGTGACGTTGTCGCCGCGGATATGGATGTGGCCGATGTGGCCGTCGGCAAGCTTCTGGTCATCATCGCCCGCGATGCGCAGGTCGCACAGCGGAATGACCTTGCCCACGCTGACCAGGCCCAGCGCATCGCGGCTGGCGTCTGCCACCACCTCTGCGCGTTCGCCGACGCCCAGCCGGTGCCGGTTGAGCTGGATGGTGTGCATGGCGCGTCCCACGGGCGGGAAGCTCACGGCCAGCGAGGCTTCGGCCAGACCATAGACCGGATACATGGCATTGCGCTTGAGGCCCACGGCGGCCATGCGGCCGATGAATTCCTCGCACAGCTCCACCGAGATGGGTTCGGCGCCGTTGAAGATGAGCCGCACGCAGGACAGGTCGATGTTGCCGGGCGAACGCTCGCCCAGCACCTTGAGGTAGTGGCGATAGCCGAAGTTCGGCGAGCACAGGATGGTGGCCTGCACTTTCGCCGCGATGGCCAGCCACAGCAGCGGCCGGCGTACGAACAGCTCCGTGGGCATCAGGTGCGCATGCACCTTGTTCGCGAACATGATGAGGTGGAAGCCGATCAGACCCATGTCGTGCGTCAGCGGCATCCACGACAGGCTCACGTCGTTCTCGTTGAAGCCCGCCACCTCGGTGGAACCGATCCAGTTGGCGATCAGGTTGGCATGCGTCAGCACCACGCCCTTGGGGTCGCTGGTGGAGCCGGAGGAGAACTGGATGAAGGCGGTGTCTTCGGGGCGCGCCTCGTGCGTCTTGCCGGGGCGCGAGATGTCCTTGAGATCGTCGGCGAAGAAGGCGCGTTCCTTCAGCGCGGCGAAGGTTGCCGCTTCGGCGGCGTCGCCGGTCTGGCCGGCGAACACGCCGATGCGCTCGAAGGTCTTGCGGTCGGTATAGATGAAGGGGCGGTCGAGCTTGCGCGCGATGCGCAGCAGCTTGTGGCGATGCTCGTCGCTGATGCCGATCGCCACCGGCACCGGCACGATGCCGCCCAGCACCGCCGCCCAGAAGGCATCGATGAACTGCTCGTTGTTGTTCAGCAGCAGGATCATGCGGTCGCCGGGCCGTGCGCCCAGCTGCTGCAGGTGGAACAGGATGCCCAGCGCGCGCAGGTGCAGCTCGGCGAAGGTGACCTGCCGCGATTCGTTCTCGCCGCTGTGATAGGTGATCGCACGGGGGGCCGCGCGGTGCAGGGCCATCAGTTCGGTGAGCGTACGGGCTTGCATGTATCAGGTTCCTGAAGTGCGGCGTTCGAGCCGCATGATGAAGGGCCTTGCGGCGCGCAGGTTGATGAGCGCCTCGAAACCGACGGGCTCATCCACGACATGGCGCAAGCGGAAGCGGCGCGCGAAGCGGTTCAGATGCACCAGCATCTCGAACAGCGCCAGCGTCTCGCCGATGCAGTGGTGCGCGCCGGCGGAGAAGGGCACGTATGCCAGGCGCGGCCGGCCTTCGTTGTCGTCTTCCCAGCGTTCGGGCTGGAATTTTTCCGCATCGGTCCAGAATTCCGGATGCCGGTGCACGAAATACGGACTGAAGAACACATCGGTGTCGGGCGGCACGGTGTAGCCGGCGAGCTGGTCCGCCTCGATGGTGCGGCGGGAAATCACCCACACCGGCGGATACAGGCGCAGCGCCTCGCGGATCACGTTGTTCGCGTAGCGCATGGCCTCCATGGATTGCAGCGTCGGCACGGCCTCTTCGGGCAGCGCGTCGATCTCGGCATGCAGCTTTGCCTCGGCCTCGGGGTTCCCGCTCAACAGATGCCAGGTCCAGTTCAGCGCGTTGGCCGTGGTCTCGTGGCCGGCGACGATCAGCGTGGTGATCTCGTCGACGACCTCCCGGTCGCTCATGCCTTCGCCCGTATCCTTGTCGCGGGCGTTGATGAGCATCGAGAGGTAGTCGGGGTGGTCGCCGGCAGGGCTGCCGCCCGCGGCGCGCCGCCGCGCCACCCAGCGTCCGATCATCGTGGTGAGCTTGCGGAACTGATAGGCGAAGCGCAGGTCGCGCGCCGGGTCCGAGGTGAGCACCGCGAAGGGGTTGTCCCCGGTCTCGGCGGCCATCGCCTCCAGGTCATCGCCGAAAATCACCCTGAGGATGATCTCGAGCGTCATGTCGCTCATGTCCGAGGTGACATTCACCGGCTCGCCGGCGGCGCACTTGAGCTCCCAGGCCGCCAGCAGCCGGTCGTTGGCGCGGGCGATGAACTGGTCCAGCTGGGCGATGATGCGGCGGTGGAAGGTGGGCTGCATCATGCGCCGCTGGCGCTTCCAGAAATCCCCTTCGCTCACTATGATGCCGTTCCCGAGCAGCATCTTGATGCGGTCGAATCCCACACCCTTGGTGTAGTTGCGATGGTTGCTGATCAGGATGCGCCGCACGTCGGCCGGATGATTGAACACCCAGGTGTGGGAACGTCGTCCCGGCGCCCAGATGCGGTAGGCGTCGCCGTGTTGCGCGTAGATAGCGCGCATGCGGTCCAGCGAGTCTGCAGTCGAGCCGACGTCGAACTGCTGGTCCGATTCCGGTGGAAGTAGGGTAGCTTCGCTCATGAATCCCGAGATTTTACCGCAAGAGCGGGTGTCGAAGCGCCGGCTGACTCCGTTGCGCCGTTTTTTCTATGCGCTGCTGGCGCCGCTGGGGCTGGCGGTGCTGCGTTTCTGGTGGAGCACCTGCCGCATCGTGCGGGTCAGCGGCGAGCAGCATCTGGCCGGGGCGCTGGACAAAGCCCCGTCGTTGCTGCCCTGCTACTGGCACCAGCACGAGCTGTTCTGCGCCCGTTACCTGCTGCTGCAGATGCGCCGCGGCCTGAAGCTCGGCTTCCTGATCAGCCCGTCGGTGGATGGCGAGGTGCCGGCGATGATCGCCCGGCGCCTGGGCGCGCATGTCATCCGCGGCTCCTCCACGCACACCGGCGCGCGGGCGCTGCGCGACTACTATCAGCTGCTGGTGAAAGAGGGGGTGTCGCCGGTGATCACTCCGGACGGACCCAAGGGACCGCGCTTCCGCTTCAAGCCCGGCGCCATCCTGCTGGCGCAGATCTCCGGCCGGCCGCTGCTGCCCATGGCCTATGCGGCCTCGCGCGCCTGGCTCGTGGCCTGGGACAAGTTCGTGATTCCCTGGCCCTTCGCGCGCATCGCGGTGGCCATCGGTGAACCTGTGGCCGTGCCGCGCAGCCTGCAGGTGAACGATCCCGAGGCCATGGAAGCCCTGCAGCAGCAGCTCGAGCGCGAGCTGCACCGTCTGTTCCACGAAGCCCGCGAGGCATTGCAATGAGCCGACGTCACCTGCTCTGGCTGGCGCTGCTGGTGCTTGCGATCTTCACGGCGGGGTGGGGGCTGCGTAACCCCTGGCCGGCCGACGAACCGCTGTTCGCCCTCATGGCGCGCGACATGGTGCGCAGCGGCCAATGGCTGATCCCCATGGTGGGCGGCGACTTCTGGCAGGACAAGCCGCCGCTGTTCATGTGGATGATCGCGGTCTCGGACCTGGTGACGGGCTCGGTGAGGAATGGTTTCCTGCTGCCTTCGCTGCTGGCCGGCGTCGGCACGCTGGTGCTGGTGTATGACCTGGCGCGGCGGCTGTGGAGCCGCGAGGCGGGCTTCTGGGCCGCGGGGCTGCTGCTGCTGACGGTGCAGTTCGCGTTGCAGGCCCGGCGCGCGCAGCCGGATGCGATGCTGATGTTCTTCACCATGCTGGCGCTGTATGGCCTGCTGCGCCAGCTGCTGCTGGACGGGGGCTGGAAGTGGGGCATCCTCGCGGGCGCCGCGGCTGCGCTCGGCGCGCTGACCAAGGTGGTGGGTTTCTTCGCCTTCTTCGTGATGCTGCCATGGCTCTATGCCCTGTGGCGCGGCTGGCCGGGTATCCGCTGGCAGCGGCCCTGGTTCATGTGGGGTGTGGTCGGGCTGGCCTTTCTCGCGGTGGTCGGCCTGTGGCTGGCGCCGATGCTGCGGGCCGCGCAGGCCGATCCGGCCGTTGCCCAATATCGCGACGAGCTGCTGATCGAGCAGACCGTGGGCCGCTATGCCAATCCCTGGCATCACTATCAGCCGGCCTGGTACTACCTGCAGGTCATCGCGACTTCCTGGATGCCGCTGACCCTGCTGTTGCCGTGGCTGGTGCCGGGCTGGATCCGCGCGCTGCGCGAACGCGACGCGCGCGTGCTGTTGCCGCTGGGATACGCGGTGATCTACGTGCTGTTCTTTACGCTCAGCAGCGGCAAGCGCGACCTTTACATCCTCCCGGCGCTGCCGGGACTGGTGCTGGCCGCCGCGCCACTGCTGCCGGAATTGCTGCACCGGCGCGGCGTGCAGCGCGCGCTGCTCGGTCTGGCGATGTTCCTGGTGTTCGTGCTGCTGGCCGGCTTCATCTATCTGCAGTTCGTCGATCCGCGGGAAGGCGCGAAGCTGCTGGCGCGCGGCGGTGTGTCGAATCTGTTGCCGCTGCTGGTGGCGGGTCTTGCGGGTCTCGCTGCCATCCTCCTGTGGCGGCTGCCGCGCGCGCATCTGGCGCTGGCTGGGACGATGGCGTCGATCTGGCTGGTGATGGGATGGTGGATCTTCCCGCAGATGGATGGTGAGCGCTCCGCGTCACGGTTCATCGCAAAGCTCGAGAGCATGGCCTCGCCCGAGCGCCCGCTGGGATTGCTGGCCTATCAGGAAACCTTCCTTTGGAACCTGCAGCGGCCGTCGGTGAATTTCGGCAACCGCCGCACCTGGCGTGAAGGGGAGGCCGAGCGCTTCGATGCGGCGGCCTGGCTGGCCGCGGATCCCCGGCGCCAGCTGCTGGTGCGCGAAGAGATGATGCAGCCCTGTTTCTTTGGAATGGAATCCATCCGCGAGGTGGGCCGCGCCAGCAGCGATGACTGGTTCCTGGTATCGGGTAGTCCGGATCCATCCTGCGTGGCCCGCGGCGATGCGCGCCGCGCAATCAGTTATGACCCACACGCCCCCTGAGCTGATGCGACCGGAGCGACAGGCCATGGGAGGGCGGTTCAGCCGTTTCCTCGGCGTCGGTTTGGCCGCCACGGCGCTGCAATATCTGGTGCTGATTGCGAGCGTGGAGCTGGCGGCCATGCAGGCGGTGCATGCCTCGGCGCTGGGCTTCGTGCTCGGCGCGGTGCTCAACTCTCTGCTGAACCGCAGCGATACCTTCCGCAGCAGGGTGCCCCATGCCCGTGGCGCGTCGCGCTTCCTGGTGATCGTGGCGCTGGGGCTGGCCGCGAACGTCCTGTTCATGTATCTGCTGAACGGATATCTTGGCTGGAATTACGTGCTTTCGCAGATCGTGACGACGGGCGTGGTGATGCTGTGGAATTTCGTCGGGCATTCACTCTGGACATTCAGCGGACATTGACAATGCGTCTTTCCATAGTCATCCCTTGCTACAACGAGGAACCGGGTCTCATCGAGTGCGTGCGCCAGGTGCAGCAGGTGCTGGCCGGCATCGTCGCCTCGGGGCGCGTCGCCGCCGACAGCAATCTCTGGCTGGTGGACGACGGCAGCCGCGACCGGACCTGGGAGGTCATCCAGCAGCTCGCCGCCGAATATCCGAATGTGTTCGGCGTGAAGCTGTCGCGCAACCGCGGTCACCAGAACGCGCTGCTCGCCGGCCTGAACTGCGCCGATGGCGATGCGGTGGTGACCATCGACGCCGATCTGCAGGACGACATCGACGTGCTCTCCGACATGGTGGACGCGCACCTGGCCGGCAACGAAGTGGTCTACGGCGTGCGGCGCAGCCGCAACCAGGATTCCTTCCTCAAGCGCTGGCCGGCGCAGCGCTACTACTCCCTGCTGCGGCTGCTGGGCGTGGAGATCATCCCCGACCATTCCGACTATCGCCTGCTGGGGCGCGAGGCATTGCGGGCGCTGGCGGAATATCCGGAGTCCAACCTGTTCCTGCGCGGGCTCATCCCGCAGCTGGGCTTCCCTTCGGCGCGGGTCTACTACGACCGCAAGGTGCGGCTGGCGGGCGACACGAAGTATTCGCTGGGGAAGATTTTCGGGCTGGGCATCGACGGGGTGACCTCGTTCAGCTCGGTGCCGCTGCGCATGATCGCGGCCTTCGGGGCGCTGGTGTTCGTGGCCACCGTGCTGGTGGGCTTCTGGGTGCTCTATGTGCGCCTGTTCACCGACCACGCCACGCCCGGCTGGACGTCGATCGTGCTGCCCATCTATGCGCTGGGCGGCATCCAGCTGCTGTCGCTGGGGCTGGTCGGGGAATACGTCGCCAAGATCTACCTGGAGACCAAACGCCGCCCGCGCTTCATCATCGAGAAGATGACAACGGATCGCGCCTGGCGCCGGCGGGAGACGGATTGAGGGTATAAAAGTCTATTTCCGGCAGATACTTGTCTGAATTTCCTAATTGGTTGTGACAGAATCCGGCGGCAGCCGCCAACCGTGAACTGAGCAGCGGTCGGTAGTATGGATACAAGGTGATCGGTTAAGAAGCACCAGTACCAGGGGAAGCCTTTCCACAATGTCGTCGACCAGTCCGGTCACACCGCCCGAGTTCACCGCGTCGGATGTGCTGCTTACGCAGCACTGGGCACGGCGCCCGGGCACCGGGCTGGCGCTGGACGTGGCCTGCACCAAGGTCGTCGTCGATCTTCAGAACCTCACGGCTGTGACCCGCGAGGCAGTCATTGCCGCAAGCATCGAGACCCTGCGTGAAGTGACGGAGGCCGATGCGGCGCTCCTGGCGATGCTGGGCACGGGCACCCTGGCGGTGGATTCACTGACGGTAGCCCGTGGAGGTTCCGACAGCCTGCCGCAGCTGGAGCAGTTCCAGGGCCAGATCCTGGCGGAGCTGCCGTTCCTGGCCTCGCGCCTGAATCACCTGCGGCTCACCGAATACCAGGACACGGCGTTGCCGCGGCGTGAAGAGCCCGAAGAGGCCGCGAGCCTCGCGCGGTTGGGCATGTCCTCCGCCCTGTTCATCGCCTTCCATTGCGAAGGCAGGCCCGCCGGGCTGCTCGGGCTGGTGCGTTCCAGCCTGCGCGGCCCCTGGGAAGCGGATGTGAAGCTGCTGCTGAAGCTGATCGGCACCAGCCTCGCCACCGGCATCGAGCGCCAGCGCGTGGGGCAGCGGCTGGCGAACCTCGAGGAACGGGAAGCGCTCTCCGAGGCGGCCGCCAACGACGGCCTGTGGGATTTCGACGTCGAGCACAATCGTCTCTATCTCTCGCCGCGCTGGAAGGCGATGCTGGGCTACGACGAGGCTGGCCCCGATGGCCCGGTCGACTGGCGGGGCCTCGTGCATCCGGACGACATGACGCGCGTGCAGGAGGCGATACGCAACCATCTGTCCGGCGCCGCGCCGCTGTTCGACAGCGTGCATCGCATGCGTCACTGCAATGGCGAATACCGCTGGGTGATCAGCCGCGCCAAGGGGCGCATGGACAAGGATGGCCGGCTCAAGCGCCTGGTTGGCGTGGAGCTGGACATCACCGAGCGCCGGCTCTACGAAGAGGCGCTGTTCCGCGAGAAGGAAAGCGCGCAGATCACGCTGCAGTCGATCGGTGACGGCGTCATCACCACCGATGCGGATTCGGTCATCGACTACATCAACCCGGTGGCTGAACAGCTTACCGGCTGGCGCCTCGAGGATGCGATGGGGCAGCCCGTGGATGACGTGTTCCGCGCCTTCCACGAGGAAACCTGCGAGCCGCTGGAGAACCCGCTCACGGCTTCGATCCGGCGCATGCGGCCGACCAAGGCCATGCGCCCGGTGCTGCTGATCCGCCGCGACGGCAACGAGCTCTACGTGGAGAGCACGGCGGCCCCCATCCGCGACGGGCAGGGCAAGATTTCCGGCGCGGTGCTGGTGTTCCATGACGTGAGCGAGAGCCGCGAGCTCAACCGCAAGCTGTCCTATCACGCCAGCCACGACCTGCTCACCGGCCTTGTGAACCGCAGCGAATTCGAGAGCCGCATCGAGCGCGCATTGCGCAGCGCCAAGGCCAACGAGGCCTCCTATGCGCTGTGCCATCTGGACATCGACCAGTTCAGGATGATCAACGAGAGTTGCGGGCATTCGGCGGGCGATGCGTTGCTGGGGCAGGTGGGCGCGCTGCTGAAATCCAAGATCCGCTGGCGCGACACCCTGTCGCGCATCCGCGGCGATGAGTTCGGCATCCTGCTGGAGAGCTGCACGCTGGAAGAGGCGCTGCACACGGCCGAGGTGCTGCGCGAGGCGGTGAAGAACTTCCGCTTCACCTGGGAGGATCGCGTATTCCGCCTCGGCGCCAGCGTCGGCGTGGTGCCCATCACGGCCGACAACGAGGACGTGGCTTCCATCCTCGCCGCGGCCGACGGCGCCTGCGCCTCGGCCAAGGAGCAGGGTCGCAACCGCGTGCACAGC
>CAUJIK010000089.1 GCA_963205255.1 Pseudomonadota bacterium | reverse complement strand
GATGGTCTCGATCATGTGCACCGGGATGCGGATGGTGCGCGCCTGGTCGGCGATCGAGCGGGTGATGGCCTGGCGGATCCACCAGGTGGCGTAGGTCGAGAACTTGTAGCCGCGGCGGTATTCGAACTTGTCCACCGCCTTCATCAGGCCGATGTTGCCTTCCTGGATCAAATCCAGGAATTGCAGGCCGCGGTTGGTGTACTTCTTGGCGATGGAAATGACCAGGCGCAGGTTGGCCTCGACCATTTCCTTCTTGGCCTTGCGCGCCTTGGCCTCGCCATAGGCCATGGCGCGGTTGATGTCCTTGATGTCGGGCAGCGACAGGAACAGCGCCACTTCGATCGCGGCCAGCTTCTCCTGTTCGATCACGATGTCGTCGCGGTGCTCGCGCAGGCCCGAGGCCCATTTCTGCTTGCGGCGGATCATGTCGTCCGCCCAGCCGGTGTTGGTTTCGTTGCCCGGGAAGGCGCGCAGGAAGTCGCGCCGCGGCATCTTCGCCAGGCGCGTGCAGATGTCCATCATCACGCGCTCGTGGGTGCGAATGGCGTTGACCACTTCGCGCAGCTTGCGCACCAGGCCGTCGATCTGGATGGCCGGCAGCTTCAGGCGCAGGAATTCGGCGGCCATTTCCTCGCGCAGGGCAGCGACCTTGCGGTCGCCCGGGCCGGCCTTTTCGTAGGCCTTGCGGAATTTCTCGTAGCCGACCTTGAGCGCTTCCATGCGGCGCGCGACCTCGGCCGGATCCGGGCCGGTTTCCACCGCGGTTTCTTCCTCGTCCCCGCCGGCGGTTGCCTCGTCCTCTTCGTCCTCGACGTCCTGGTCCACTTCCTGCAGCACCGCCGGCGCGGGTTCGGGCTCCTCCTGATCGGCAAAGCCCTGCACCACCTCGGACAGTCGCTTCTTGCCCTCGACGTGCAGGTCGTATTCCTCCAGCAGCAGCTGGATCGACCAGGGGAAGCTGGCCAGCGCGGTCTGGACCTGGCCCAGGCCCTCTTCGATGCGCTTGGCGATGGCGATCTCGCCCTCGCGGGTGAGCAGCTCCACCGTGCCCATCTCGCGCATGTACATGCGCACCGGGTCGGTGGTGCGGCCGGCTTCGGAATCCAGCGCCGACAGCGCCGCCACGGCTTCTTCGGCCGCGGTGTCGTCATCGGTGGAGCCGGCGGGCGCGGCGTCGGACAAGAGCAGCGACTCGGCATCGGGCGCAACTTCGTGCACCTCGATGCCCATGTCGTTGATCATGCCGATGATGTCTTCGATCTGCTCGGAATCGATGATGTCGTCGGGCAGGTGGTCGTTGACTTCAGCATAGGTCAGGTAGCCCTGCTCGCGCCCTTTGGCGATGAGCTGCTTGATCTCCGACTGGGGGTCTTGATTGTCGATCAACATGTGCGACCTGACGGGAAGGGTGCCAAAGGGAAAGAACGCGCCAGTATAACGATTTGGGCCACTTTCGGCCACGAATGGGCTGAACAGGACCACACGACGGGATGTGACCGCGACCGCAGCACGGGGTTCCGCGTGCCGGAAAGGGGGTGTCGTGCCGGGTTTTCAGGCGTCCAACCGAAGCGTGACCGGGCCATCGTTGACCAGGCTGACCACCATATGCGCCCCGAACTCCCCGGTTTCAACCGGGTCGTGGTGGGCGCGGCATTCGGCCACGAGCCGGTCGAACCAGCGCCGTCCGTCCTCGGGCGAGGCCGCGGTGGTGAAACTCGGGCGCATGCCCTTGCGGGTATCGGCGGCGAGGGTGAACTGGCTGACCAGCAGCAGTCCGCCGCCGGTGTCGGCCAGGGATCGGTTCATGCGGCCGGTGTCGTCGGCAAAGACGCGGTAGCCGAGAAGACGTTCGCGCATCCGCACCACCTGCGCCTCGCGGTCTCCTGGCTCGATCGCGACCAGCGCCAGCAGGCCGGGGCCGATGGCGCCGACAGGGTGCCCATCCACGTGGACGCTGGCCTGGGTGACGCGCTGGATGAGGGCGATCATGGGGTCGGGCCGGGAATCGGGAATGGGGAATGGGGAATGGGGAATGGGGAATGGGGAATGGGGAAAAGCTGGAGCGAGGCCGCGGCAGCGGGAAATGATAAGGCATCCCCACAAGCGCCAGCCCGCCATTGCTCTTACCATTCCCGACTCCCCATTCCCCATTCCCCATTCCCGCCCAAGATGCCCGCCCGCCTGCTTCACGCCGCTCTGTGGCTGATCGGCTGCCTGCCCTACCGCGCCCTGCACGCGCTGGGCGGGATGCTGGGTGGGCTGGTGCGCGGTCTGGGGCTGCGCGAGGCGCGGGTCGCCCGGCGCAGCCTGGAGCTGTGCTTTCCCGCCATGGACGAAGCCGCGCGCCGGGCGCTGTGGCGCGAGAACATGGCCGAAACGGGCCGCACGCTGCTGGAAACCGCGCGTTTCTGGACGCGCCCTGCGGCGCGCAATCTTGCGCAGGTGCGCGAGGTGGAAGGGCGCGATCGCTTCGATGCCGCGCGAGCGGCGGGGCGCGGCCTGATCATCGCCGCGCCGCACCTGGGCAACTGGGAGCTGCTGAACCAGTGGCTGGCGGCGCAAGGCGAACTGGCCATCCTCTACCGCCCGCCGCGCCAGCCGTGGGCCGATGCGCTGATCCGCCGACTGCGCGCGCAGCCGGGCGTCACGCAGGTGCGCGCTGAGGCGTCCGGGGTGCGGACCTTGTTCAAGCACCTGAAGGACGGCGGCACCGTGGGCATCCTTCCCGACCAGCAACCCAAGCGCGGCGACGGCGAGTTCGCCCCTTTTTTCGACATTCCCGCCCTGACCATGAGTCTTCTGTCGCGTCTGGCCTGCAAGACCGGCGCGACGGTGCTGATGGCCTTTGCCGAGCGCCTGCCCGACGGCGCAGGTTTTCGCATCCGCATCCTTCCCGCGCCTGCGGCCATCGGCGGGGAAGACACCGCGCGCGCCTGCGCCGCGCTCAACGCCGCGCTCGAGGCGTGCATCCGGCTGGCGCCGGCGCAGTACCAGTGGAGCTACAAGCGGTTCACCATCCGACCCGAAGGCGAGGCGCCCATCCGCTATGAATGAAGCCCGATCGACTCCCGCAACCGCGACCACGTCGTCCGATGACGGCTGGCGCTTCGAGCACCTCGATCCGCGCGCCCGCTGGGGCATGCGGCTGAACGCGCTGCTGCTGGCGCTGCTCTTGTTCGGTGTGATCTGGGTGCTGGTGGCGGTGGTGCTGGGCGTGGCGCTGGATCTGGACTGGCCGGCAGCCACCGCGTTCGCCATCGTGCTCGCAAGCTTTTTGGCGGCACCGCCGCTGGCCTGGTTCCACGGCAGCGCGCGCTGGCGCCGCACCCGTTACGCCCTGACGCCGCAGGGCCTGCGCATACAGCGCGGGGTGTGGTGGCGCAGCGACACCGTGGTGCCGCGCTCGCGGGTGCAGCACACCGACCTGCAGCGCGGCCCGCTGGACCGCGCGCTCGGCTTGGCCGGCCTGCGCGTCTACACCGCCGGCAGCGAGCTTGGGCGGGTGGCGCTCGACGGCCTGCCGCTGGCGCGCGCAGAGGCGCTGCGCGATGCCCTGATCCGGGTCGATGACGATGCCCTCTGACGCCTCCACGGAATCGGCTGCGACCGCGGGAGACGAGGCGCGCCTGGGTGCTGGAACCGAACGGCGCCTCCACCCGCTGTCCTGGCTGTTCGTGCTGCTGGCCCAGCTCCGCAGCTTCGCGCTGCCGCTGGTCGCACTGCTGGTGTTCGGAGACCGCGGGGAAAGCTGGCAGTGGTGGGGGCTGGTCGCGGTTGGCGTGCTGACCCTGGGCGCGGCGGCCCGCTATTTCACCTACCGATTTCGCATCGACGCCGACGAACTGGTGATCCGCTCGGGGCTGCTGGAGCGCAACGTCCGGCACGTGCCGCTGGCGCGCATCCAGTCGGTGGCGCTGCACCGCAGCCTGCTGCATCGCCTGGCCGGCGTGGCCGAAGTGCGGCTGGAGTCGGCGGTGGGTGGGGAAGAGCCGGAGGCGCGCATGCAGGTGCTGTCGATGGCCGACGCCGACGCGCTGGAACGGCTGGTGGAATACCACCGCGGCGCGGCGCAGGCGGTGCCCGTCGCCGTGCGCGGCGAACGCGCCGAGGCGGCGGCCTCGAACGGGGACGAAACCGGAACGCGCCGGCTGCTGCACCTGTCGCTCCTTGATCTGGTCAAGCTCGGCCTCTCATCCGGCCGCGGCACGGTGCTGCTCGCCGCGGGCCTGGGCGCGCTGGAGCAGTTCGGCGACGAGCAGGTGTGGAAGCGGGTCGCCTACTGGCCAAACGAACTGATGGACTGGTTCCTGGCCCGGGACAACTACCTGCTGGGCTGGATGCTGCTCATTCCGGCGCTTCTGCTGCTGGCCACCGCGGTCAGCCGCATCCTGGCCATCGCGCTGGCGCTGCTGCGCGACTTCGACTTCACCCTGGAGCAGGTCGGGCCGCGCCTGTCGGTGGAGCGCGGCCTGCTCACCCGGATGCGCGCCAGCGCGCCGTTGCGCCGAATCCAGCACTGGACCCTGCGCCAGAACCTGGTGATGCGGCTTTTCGGGCGCAGCAGCCTGCGGGTGGAAACCGCCGCCACGCGCGCCGGCAACGAGCCGCAGACGCTTTCGGAGCTGGTGCCCATCGCGCCGCCGGACGTACTGGATGCGCTGCTGCGCGGCTGGCTGCCGGACTGGCCCGGCGTCTTCGATTTCCGGCCGCTGCATCCGCGCGCCTGGCGCCGCATGGCGCTGGTGCCGTGCCTGCTGACCCTGGCCGCCAGCGCCGGCCTGACGGCCGCTTCCGGCGCGATCGGCCTGGCGCTTCTGGCGCCGCTGCCCTTCTGGATCTGGCTCGCGCGCCGGCAGTCCGCCTGCGCCGGCTACGCCGTCACCGATCGCTTCGTGGTCTGGCGCAGCGGATGGCTGGACAAGCGCCTTTCCTTCGCGCAGATCGACAAGCTCCAGGGCCTGCGCTGGGTGCAGTCGCCCTTCGACCGCCGCCACGGCATGGCCGGGGTGAGGATCGACACCGCAGGCGCCCACCCGCTCGGACACCGGCTGCACCTGGCCTGCCTGCCCGAAGCCGAAGCACGGGCGCTGTTCGCGCGCCTTTCGATCCGGTTGGCGAAGTCGCCCTGGCAGTGGTGAAGCACCCGCGCCGGCGAGCTATTCCCGCCAGAACGAGGGCTCGAACAGCACCAGCACGGTGAACACCTCCAGGCGTCCGAGGATCATGGCGAAGGAGCAGATCCACAGCGCCGCCGGCGGCAGCGTGCCGAAGCTGGCGGACACCTCGCCCAGGCCCGGACCCAGGTTGGTGATCGAAGCGGCCGCCGCACTGAACGCGGTGACCAGGTCCAGCCCGACCGCGGCGAGCGCCAGCGTCACCAGGACAAAGCACAGCACATACAGCGTGCAGAATCCGCCCACCGACAGCACGATGCTCTCCGACACCCGCCTCCCGCCCATCTTCACGATGAACTGGCCCTTGGGATGCACCAGTTGCTTGATTTCGCGCAGACCCTGGCGGATCGCCATCGTCACCCGCGCCACCTTCATGCCGCCCGAGGTCGAGCTGCTGGAACCGCCGACGAAAGCCACCATGACCAGCAGCAGCGGCGCGAACGAGGGCCACAGGCTGAAGTCGTCCTTGGTGAATCCGGTCGTGGTGATGTTGGATACCGACTGGAAGATCGCGTGGCGGAACGCCTCGCCCAGGGTTGGATACGCGCCCCCGAGCCAAAGAGCCATCGTCACCGCCAGAGTCACCAAGGCGACGAGCAGCAGGAAAAAGCGCAGCTCCGTGTCGCCATGGTACGGGGCCGTGCTGGCGCGGCGCCAGGCCATGTAGTGCAGGCCGAAGTTGATGCCGCCCACCAGCATGAAGCCGGTGGCCACGACTTCCACCATGGGATTGTTCCAGTAGCCGAAACCCGCGTCATGGGTGGAAAAACCCGCCGTGGCGACCGTGGACAGGGCGTGGCAGATGGCGTCAAACAGGCTCATGCCCGCTGCCCAATAGGCCAGTGCGCACAGCAGGTTGAGGCCAAGATAGACCTTCCACAGCGCCTTGGCGGTTTCTGCGATGCGCGGCGTGAGTTTGGTATCCTTGGTCGGGCCGGTCACTTCGGCACGGAACAGCTGCATGCCGCCGACGCGCAGCATCGGCAGGATCGCTACCGCCAGCA
This sequence comes from Pseudomonadota bacterium, assembly GCA_963205255.1. Lineage (GTDB taxonomy): Bacteria > Pseudomonadota > Gammaproteobacteria > Steroidobacterales > Steroidobacteraceae > ZC4RG30. The sequence continues at coordinate 5,939 of CAUJIK010000089.1, read as the reverse complement.
GCACCAGGCCCAGGCCGCCATAGAAGTTCAGCGACTGGCGGTACAGCAGCATGCTGCGCGGCAGCCCGTCCAGGCCGCTGAACACCGTGGCGCCGGTGGTGGTCAAGCCGGACACCGCCTCGAACATGGCATGGACCAGCGGCACCTGCGGCAGGCCGAAGACAAACGGTAGCATCGCCACCAGGCAGGCCAGCACCCAGGCACCGGTAGTGATGAAGAAGCCGTCGCGCAGGCGCAGCTCGTAGCGGACCCTGCGCACCGGCCACCACAGCGCGGCGCCCAGCCCCGCGCTCAGCAGGCTGGTCCTGGCGAAGGCGGCGATGGTGTCCTCGCCCAGCACCAGCGCCAGCAGCAGCGAGGGCAGCGGGAACAGCGAGGTCAGCACCAGCAGGACGCCGAGCACCTTCTGCATCGACAGGAAGCGGCGCGGCAGCATGGCCTCAGAGCCAGGTGGCGCCGGCGCGGAACACGGCTTCGACCTTGGGCAGGTCGCGCTTGTCCAGCAGAAACACGATCAGATGATCGTTGCTCTCCACCACCACGTCGCGGTGCGCGATCAGGAGCCGCTCGCCGCGGATCACGCCCACCACGTTGGCCGATCCGGGCAGGTCCAGCTCGCCCAGCGCGCGGCCGATGACCCGCGAGGTGCGCGAATTGCCCACCGCCACCGCTTCGATCGCCTCGGCCAGCCCGCGCCGCAGGCTGTGCACCCGCACCATCGTGCCGGCGCGCACGTGGGTGAGCAGGGCGCCGAGCGTGACCTGCTGCGGGCTGACGGCAATGTCGATGCTGCTGTCGCCCTCCACCAGCTCCGCATACGCCGGCCGGTTGATCAGCGCGATCACGCGCGGGCAGCCCATGCGCTTGGCCAGCATCGCCGAGAGGATGTTGGCCTCGTCGTCGTTGGTCAGTGCGCAGTAGACGTCGGTCTGGTCGATGTTCTCCTCGCGCAGCAGGTCCTCGTCGGTGCAGTCGCCCACCAGCACGATGGTGTTCTGCAGGTCCTCGGCGATGGCCTTGGCGCGGTCCTTCGAACGCTCCAGCAGCTTCACCCCGAACTGCTTCTCCAGCGCGCCGGCGAGCGAGACGCCGATGTTGCCGCCGCCGGCGATGAACACGCGGCGCACCGGCTTGGTGCGCGGCCGCAGCGTGTCCATGATGGTGCGGATGTCGCCGCGATCGGCGAGGAAGAACACTTCGTCCTCGACCGCGATCCGGGTCTCGGGTTCCGGGATGATGGGCTGACCGGCACGGAAGATCGCCGCCACGCGGAGGTCCACGCCGCCCGGCAGGCGCTCGCGCAGCTGCTTGATCGGCTCGCCCACCAGCAGCCCGCCTGGGCGCGCGCGCACCGCCACCATCTGCACCTGGCCCTGGGCGAAATCGAGCACCTGCAGCGCGCCGGGGCGCTCGATCAGCCCCTGCACGTGCCGGCACACCAGCGCCTCGGGGCTGATCGCCACGTCCACCGCGTTGCCGCCGCGCCGCAGCAGTTCCGGATGATGCAAGTATTCGCTCTTGCGCAATCGGGCGATCTTGGTCGGCGTCTTGAACAGCGCATCGGCGACCTGGCAGGCGATCAGGTTGACTTCGTCGCTGGAAGTGACCGCGATCACCAGATCCGCATCGCCCGCGCCGGCGGCCTCCAGCACGCTGGGCAGGGAGGCGTGGCCGGTCACGGTGCGGATGTCCAGCCGCTCGGAAAGTTCGCGCAGCCGCTGTGGCGCGTTGTCCACCACGGTGATGTCGCTGTTTTCCGAAACCAGCGCCGCCGCCACCGAACTGCCGACCTGGCCGGCCCCGAGGATGAGGATTTTCATGGAGTTCTTCGGAAAGGATTGGCAACCTGGGGAGCGGGTGCGCGAACCCTGCCCGGCGACCCGCCGATCGCCATCACCGAAGCCCCCGAATCCGATGCACGCTCATTCATGCCCGCCCCCGAGGCTCACTCCCTGCCGTCCTTGTCGATGCCCAGGTCGCGCAGCTTGCGGTACAGGTGGGTTCGTTCCATGCCCGAGAGCTGCGCCAGTCGGCCGACGCTGCCGCCGGCGTTCTGGAGCTGGCGCAGGAGGTAGGCGCGTTCGAAGCTGTCGCGCGCCTCGCGCAGCGGCAGGTCGAGATTGAGCGGGTGATCGGAACCATCACCCGACGCCGCCGGGCGGGTGCTCTGGCCATGCAGCGCCGGCTCCACTTCGGCCAGCGTCACCTCGCCGCTGCCCAGCAGCGCCAGTCGCTGCGCCAGGGCGCGCAGCTCGCGCACGTTGCCGGGCCAGGCGTGTTCACGCAGCCGCGCCAGCACCGGCGCACTCCAGGTGCGCGGCGCGATGCCGTCGCGCGCCGCGAACGCCTGCCCGAAATGGCGCAGCAGCGGCTCGATGTCCTCGCTGCGCTCGCGCAGCGCCGGCACCTGGATGGGCAGCACGTTGAGCTGGAAATACAGTTCGTCGCGCAGCCGGCCGGCGGCGCGCTCGGCTTCCAGGTCCTGCGAGCTGGCGGCGACCACGCGCACGTCGATCGGCACCGGCGCGCGCCCGCCCACGCGCAGGATCTGGCGCCGCTCCAGCGCGCTGGACAGGCGCAGCTGGGTGTCCGGCCCCAGCTCGGCGATGCCGTCGAGGTAGACCGTGCCGCCCTGCGCCTGTTCCAGCAGGCCGGGCGCGACTTCCCCGCCCGACTCTCCGCCGAACAGCGCCACCGCGGCCTGTTCATCCGGAATGGCGCCCGCGGCGACGGTGACGAAAGGCGCATCGCGGCGCGCGCTGCGTGCGTGCAGCCAGCGCGCCAGCGCTTCCTTGCCGGTGCCCGGTTCGCCGCGCAGGAGGATGGCCGCGTCGCGGCTGGCGAGGCGGTCGAGCTGGGCCAGCACCGCGGTGAAGGCGGCCGAGACGCCGATGGGTTCGAACAGCGAGGCGGCCTGCTGCTGGAGGCTGCGGTTGGCTTCGCGCAGGAGCCGGGCTTCGAGCGCGCGCTCGATCGTGATGAGCAGCTTGGCCAGCGCGATCGGCTTTTCGATGAAGTCGTAGGCGCCAAGGCGCGTGGCCTCCACCGCGGTTTCCACCGTGCCGTGGCCGGACATCATGATCACCGGCTGCGCCAGCTCGCCCGCGTCCACCCATTCGCGCAGCAGCGCCAGTCCGTCGGTGCCGGGCATCCAGATGTCGAGCAGCACCGTGTCGAACGCCGCCTCGGCCAGCCGCGCGCGCGCCTGCGCCGCATCGGCGGCGGCGCTGACGCGGTAGCCTTCGTCCTCGAGGATGTCGGTCAGCCCCGAGCGGATGTCCGGCTCGTCGTCGATGACCAGGATGCGTGCGGCGGGCATGGCGGCGTTCTTAGGCGCGAAAGCCTACAGTCTGCGGCCGCACCCTTCGTGCGGCAAGCCGGGCGTGCGCCGCACGCCGTTCCCCGCCCTGCCGCGTCATGCTGCAGGCTGGACCCATCCATCCTTCGGGAGGCCCGAAAACCCATGTCCACTTCCGGCATCGTCGCCCTGCCCAGCCCCGTTTCCTTCTCCGACACCGTGACCCGGCTCGTCTCCGCATTCCAGGATCGCGGCATCCGGGTGTTCGCGGTGATCGACCAGCAGGAGGAAGCGCGCGCGGTCGGACTTTGCATGCCACCGACCACGCTCATCGTGTTCGGCAGCCCCAAGGCCGGAACGCCGCTCATGCTCGCCAATCCGAGCATCGGCGTCGACCTTCCGCTGAAGGCGCTCGTCTGCGAGAACGAACCGGGACAGGTGCGCGTCCTGTTTACCTCGGCGGCGACCCTGATCGAACGGTTCTCCCTGCCGCCGCGGTTTCAGGACAATCTGGCGGCGGCCGAGCGGCTCATCGCCGAGGTGCTGGCTCCTGCGGATCCGGCCGGGACGGCACCCGCGCCACGCTGATTTCCGGCCGTCCCTTGCTTGCAGGCCGAAGGAACGGCGCGGAAGGCATGAGCTCATGCCGCCGGATTGGTTCTGCCGCGCGCCGCACCCGCCTACAGTGGCCTTCGCTGCGCGCTGCGCGTCCGAGGCGATGTCCGTGTTCCGCTCTCCCTGCGATCGTCTGGTCCTCAACAACGGGGTCAGCCTGCCCTGGCTTGGGCACGCGCTGCACGGCCAGCCCGGACCGATGGCCGTGGAAAGGGCGGTGTCGGCGGCGCTGGAAGCGGGATGCAGGAGCTTCCACGCGGATCTGGACGAAGCCGGCGACAGCGCATGGGCGAACGCACTGCGCGCCTCCGGGCTCGCGCGCGGCGAGCTGTTTCTCAGCATCGGCTCCGGCGGCGGCAAGCAGGGCTACGCACAAACGCGCGAGTCCTTCGAACGCCGCCTCGACCGCCTTGGTCTGGAAACCCTCGACCTCTGTCTGCTCGACGCATCGCCCGCCAGCCGCTTCCTCGATGCCTGGCAGGCGCTGGAAGAACTGCACGGCGAAGCCCGGGTCCGGGCGATCGGCCTGCGCGGCTTTCCGATGCAGGCGCTGCGCGAGCTGCTCGGCGCCTGCGACGTGCGTCCGGCGCTGAACCAGATCGAGCTGCACCCTCTGGCGCCGCATAAATCCCTGCGTCAATTCTGTGCGGCCCAGAACCTCCAGCTGCGCGCGCTGCCACCGCTGCCGGGCAGGCGCCGGGCACCGCCTTCCGCCCTGCTCGCCCTCGCCGAACGCCACGGCTGCAGTGCGGCGCAGATCGCGCAACGCTGGTGCCTGCAGCGCGATCTCCCCGTGCTGACGGAGGAAACCGATCCGGCGCTGCTGCGCCGTGCCGGAGAAGTATTCGACTTCCATCTCGATCCGGACGAACTGGCGCTGCTCGATGCGCTCGCGCCCGACGCCGTCTCCGAGGCCCCGCGCGGTCTGCTGCGGCTCCTGCCCGGCGGGCGGCGGCGCGCGGTGGCAACGGCCGCCTGACCCTTCCGCGGCCCGTTGCCGGCGCAGCGCCGGGGCTCATGGCGCAGGAGAACAACCCTCATGCCGTGCGGTTTGGTCCACGCTCATGCCGACAGGGCATGATGGCGTTCCCCCTCACTGCCCCAAGGCCGAGCCATGAGCCGAGATCACTGGAAACCCGAAACCATCGCCGTGCACGGCGGCTATTCGCCCGACCCCACCACCCGCTCGGTGGCGGTGCCGATCTACCAGACCGTCGCCTACGCCTTCGACAGCGCGCAGCACGGTGCCGACCTCTTCGACCTCAAGGTGCCGGGCAACATCTACACGCGCATCATGAATCCGACCCAGGACGTGCTGGAGCAACGCGTCGCGGCGCTGGAGGGCGGCATCGCGGCGCTGGCGCTGGCTTCGGGACAGGCCGCGATCACCTACGCCATCCTCACCATCGCCCAGGCCGGCGACAACATCGTCTCGGCCGGGACGCTGTACGGCGGCACCTACAACCTGTTCGCCCACACCCTGCCGCAGTACGGGATCGAAGTGCGTTTCGCCGACTACCGCGACCCGGCCTCGTTCGCGCCATTGATCGACGCGCGCACCAGGGCGATCTACATCGAATCCATCGGCAACCCGCTCGGCAACGTCACCGACATCGAGGCGCTGGCGAAGATCGCGCACGCGCACGGCGTGCCGCTGATCGTGGACAACACCGTGGCCACCCCGCACCTGCTGCGCCCGATCGACTACGGTGCCGACATCGTGATCCATTCGCTCACCAAGTACCTGGGCGGGCACGGCAACAGTATCGGCGGGGCCATCGTGGATTCGGGCAAATTCCCCTGGGCCGAGCACAGGGCGCGCTTCCCGCGCCTCAACGAACCGGACCCGAGCTACCACGGCGTGGTCTACACCGAGGCCCTCGGGCCGGCGGCCTTCATCGGCCGCGCGCGCGTGGTGCCGCTGCGCAACACGGGCGCGGCGATCTCGCCGTTCAACGCCTTCCTGATCCTGCAGGGCATCGAGACCTTCACCCTGCGCATGGAGCGCATCTGCCGGAACACCCTG
>CAUJIK010000088.1 GCA_963205255.1 Pseudomonadota bacterium | reverse complement strand
CGCCATCCCCGACGCCGTGCCGCGCGCCGAACCGCGCCGCGCGCGCGGCAACCCGGTGATGTACGAAGTGTTCGGCAAGCGCTACTTCGTGCTGGCGACGGCCGAGGGCTACCGCGAACGCGGCGTCGCCTCCTGGTATGGGCCGGACTTCCACGAGAAGGCCACTTCCAGCGGTGAGCCCTACGACATGTATGCGATGACGGCCGCGCACAAGACGCTGCCGCTGCCCACCTACGTGCGAGTCACCAACCTCGCCAATGGCCGCAGCATCGTGGTGCGGGTGAACGACCGCGGGCCTTTCGTCGCCAACCGCATCATCGATCTTTCATACACGGCGGCCCACAAGCTCGACATGGTCCGGGCCGGCACCATCTTCGTCGAGGTCGAGGCCCTGGTGCCCGGCTCGCTGACAGACGTGGCGCGCGATGTTTCCGCAACGCAGCAGGTGCCGTCGCTGGCTGGCACGCTGTACCTGCAGGCCGGCGCCTTCGGCGAGGTCGCCAATGCCCAGCGCCTTGCCGCGCAGCTGCGCGCCGCCGGCATCGAAGGCGTCGCCGTATTGCCGCCGGGTGCTGGCTCGGCGCTGCACCGCGTACGGGTCGGACCGGTGCCGGATGTGGCAAGCTTCGACCGGCTCGCGGCCCGCCTCACCGGTATGGGCGTGGAAGCACGCCTGGTGTCCCCCTGAACATGTCCTGGAGAGTCTTGATGCGCCACCCGTTGCCTGTGCTGTTTGCCCTGCTGATCTTCGCCACTGCCGCTGTCGCTCAGGCTCCGATCCCGGCGCCGCCCACGGTGCCGACCTCCGGCTACATCCTCATCGACAATGACAGCGGCAAGGTGCTGGCCGAGCAGCGCGCCGACGAGCGCATGGAACCGGCCAGCATCACCAAGCTGATGACCGGCTACATCGTGTTCAAGGCGCTGCGCGAAAAGCGTCTGGCGCTCACCGACAATGTGCACGTCAGCGAGTACGCCTGGCGCACCGGCGGCGCGGCTTCGGGCGGCTCGACCACCTTCCTCGAGGTCAATTCCCAGGTGCCTGTCGAAGTGCTCATCAAGGGCATGATCGTCCAGTCCGGCAACGACGCCACCATCGCGCTGGCCGAGAAGCTCGGCGGCACCGAAACCGGCTTCGTGCAGATAATGAACGAGTATGCGCGCCGTCTGGGCATGACGAACACGCAGTTCGAGAACAGCTGGGGCGGCCCCTCGGCGAACCATTATTCCTCGGCGCGGGATCTGGCCACGCTGTCGCGCGCCATCATCAGCGAGTTCCCCGATTACTACCGCTGGTACTCCGAGCGCGAGTTCACCTGGAACAAGCACCGGCAGACGAACCGCAATGGCCTGCTGTATCGCGACAGCAGCGTCGACGGCATCAAGACCGGCCATACCGAAAGCGCCAAGTACTGCCTGGTCAGCTCCGCCAAGCGCGACGACATGCGGCTGATCTCGGTGGTGCTGGGTTCGCCCACGCAGCGAGCGCGCGAGGACGCCAGCGCCGCATTGCTGAACTATGGCTTCACGTTCTACGAGACGGTGAAAGTGCAGGACGGCAGCGAGGCCCTGCTCAATCCGCGCGTCTATAAGGGCGAAACCGACAGTGTGGCCGTCGGCACACAGGGCAGCCTCAGCGTGACCATTCCGCGCGGCCAGGCGGCCACGCTGACCAGGGAGACGAACGTCGATTCCCCGCTGCTCGCGCCCGTGGCGGCCGGCGCCAAGGTGGGTGAATACGTGGTGCGCCTGGGCGAGCAGACCGTGGCCCGCGTGCCGCTGGTGGCGCTGGCAGAGGTCAAGGAAGGCGGCTTCTTCGGCAGCCTGGTGGACAGCGTCCGCCTCTGGTTCGAGTGACACCCAGGCGATGGCCGAACCCCTGAAGTTCTGCCATCTGAACGGGCAGTTGCTGCCCCTGGATGCGGCGCGCATCTCGCCGCTGGACCGCAGCTTCCTGTTCGGCGACGGCGTGTACGAGGTGATCCCTGTGTACAGCGGGCAGCTGTTCCGCGTGGCCGATCACCTCGACCGGCTGGCGCGCAGCGCCGCCGCGCTACGTCTGCACGACCCGCATGATCGCGCCCAGTGGCGGCAGCTGATGGAGGAGCTCGTCGCAGCCAATGGCGGCGGTGACCAGTATCTGTATCTGCAGGTATCGCGCGGCGCCGAATGGGGGCGCAACCACACGCCATTGCCGCAGCTGGCGCCCACGGTGTTCGCCTTCTGCTCGGCATGGCCCCAGGTCCGCAAGGCGGTGTTCGACGAAGGATTGGCCTGCATCACCGCCGCGGACAACCGCTGGGGCCGCTGCGACATCAAGTCCGTGGCATTGCTGGGCAATGTGCTGCTGCGCCAGCTGGCGGTGGACGCAGATGCCGCCGAGACCATACTGCTGCGCGACGGGCAGCTCACCGAAGGCAGCTCATCCACCGTGCACGTGGTGCTCGATGGCGTGATCGTCACGCCGCCGAACTCGCCGGCCATCCTGCCCGGCACCTCGCGCCGGGTGATCGAGGAACTGGCCGATCAGCTGGGAATCGCGCGGCGCGATGCGCCCGTGACCGAATCACAGCTGCGCGGCGCCGAAGAAATCTGGCTCTCTTCCGCAACGCGTGAAGTGCAGCCCGTGACCCGTCTGGATGGGCAGCCGGTGGGCAATGGAAAACCCGGGCCGCTGTGGCAGCGAATGCACCAAGCCTGGCAGGCGCTCAAGCGCCAGTAGTCTGCCGCGCCCGCGACCGGCGCTCAGCCGCGCTGGCGCTGAAGCTGGAAAAACCCCGACAGCAATTCGCCGCATTCCTGCTCCAGCACGCCGCCGAAGGCATCCACGCGGTGGTTGAGGCCAGGCAGCCCGAAAGCGTCGATCTGGCTGCCGGCCGCGCCGGCCTTGGGATCGAAGGCGCCGAACACCACGCGCCGCACCCGCGCATGCACCATGGCCGCCGCGCACATCAGGCAGGGCTCGAGCGTCACATACAGTTCCGCGCCGTCGAGACGATAATTGCCGCGCCTGCGGCCGGCCTCACGCAGCGCGACGATCTCGGCATGCGCCGTGGGATCATGGCCGGCGATGGGATGATTCGCGCCCGTGGCCACGACCTCCCCGTCCATCACCACCACGGCGCCCACGGGCACTTCGCCCTGCTGTGCCGCCGTGCGGGCCGCGGCCAGCGCCAGGCGCATGTGGTCTTCGTCGACGCGGATCATGGGCTCGCGGGACGGCGCGGCACCAGCACGCGCGCCACCAGTTCCTGCACCAGTTCGTCGCGCTGGTTGCGCGTCACCAGCCGCACGCGGACGATGCCGCGGTCGGGTTTGCTGCGCGAAGGGGCGATCTCGATGATCTCGCCATGCAGCGTGAGCCAGTCGCCGGCGTAGGCAGGCCGCGGCCATCTCACCTCGCCTCCCGCGCCGATATGACCCCAGGCCAGGCGCGGCCCGCCGGTGACCAGCAGTCGCATGGTCAGCGCCGCGGTGTGCCAGCCGCTTGCCGCGAGCTCCTTGAAGAAGCTCGCCTCGGCCGCCTTTTCATCCATGTGGAAGGGCTGCGGATCAAACTGCGTCGCAAAGGCCTTGATCGCCTCGGCAGTCAGCTCCACGGGGCCGTTGCTGAAGGTCTGGCCGACCGCGAGATCCTCAAGATAAACACTGTCGCTCACCGATTCACTCCGGCGCCGGCGTGCGCGGCAACAGCAGCAAGGCCGCGAGCGTCACGACGCCCGCGACCATCAGGTAGTAGCCCACCGCCGCGAGGCCAAAGCGCGTCGCAAGCCAGGTGGCGGCGTAAGGCGCCAGCGATGCGCCGACGATGCCGGCCAGATTGAAGGTGAGCGAAGCGCCGGTATAGCGCACGGCGGCCGGAAACAGCCCCGCCAGCGCCGCGCCCAGGGGGCCATAGGTCAGACCCATCAGCGCCAGCCCCAGCGACAGGCAAACCAGCACCGACGCCGGATTGCTTGAACCCAGCAGCGGCGCGAGCAGCAGCCCGAAGGCCGTGATCAGCACCGTTGCAACAACCAGCACGGCATGCGAGCCATAGCGATCGGCGAGCCGCGCCGACAGCGGGATGGTCGCGCCGAAGAACAGCACGCCGATCATCTGCAGCACCAGGAACTCCGAACGCGAGTAACCCAGCTGCGAGGTGCCCCAGCTCAGCGTGAACACCGTCATGAGGTAGAACAGCACGAAGGTCGCGGTGGCTGAAAAAGTGCCGAACAGCAGGCGTCGCGGATGCGCGCGCACCACCGCGGCCATGGGCAGGCTCTCGCGCTCGTTCTTTTCCAGCACCCGCTGGAAGGCCGGCGTTTCCTCCAGCGACAGCCGCACCCATAGCCCCAGGATCACCAGCACCGAGCTTGCGACGAAGGGGATGCGCCAGCCCCAGGACAGGAACTGCGCTTCGTTGAGCAATTCCGTCAGCAGCAGGAATATCCCCGTGGAGCAGATGAAGCCGATGGGCGCACCCAGCTGCGGGAACATGCCATACCAGTTCTCTTTGCCACGCGGCGCGTTCTCGGTGGCCAGCAGCACCGCTCCACCCCACTCGCCACCCAGCCCGAATCCCTGTCCGAAACGGCACAGCGCCAGCAGCAGCGGCGCCGCAAGACCAATGCTGTGGTAGGTGGGCAGCAGACCGATCAGCACCGTGGAAAGACCCATGGTCAGCAGCGCGGCCACCAGAGTCGCCTTGCGCCCGACCCGGTCGCCGAAATGGCCGAACACCGCCGAGCCCACCGGGCGGGCGAAGAAAGCCAGCGCGAAAGTGGCCAGCGACTGCAGCGTCGCCGATGCCGGATCCGAGGCCGGGAAGAACAGCTTCGGGAATACCAGCACCGCGGCCGTGGCGTAGATGTAGAAATCGAAGAACTCGATCGTGGTGCCGATCAGGCTCGCAAACAGCACCCGCCCGCGCGAATTGCCTCCCCCCGTACGCGACATCTATTTCTCCACAAAGGCACGTTCGATGACGTAGTCGCCAGGTACGCCAGTATGCGGCGAGACATGAAAGCCGCGCTCATCGAGCAGGCGGCGGCAATCCTTCAGCATGACGGGGCTGCCGCACAGCATGAAGCGGTCCGCTGCCGGATCCAGCGGCGGCAGACCGACGAGCCCGGCAAGCTGGCCGCTCCCGATCTGGTCCGAAAGCCGGCCCTGGGTCCGGAAAGGCTCGCGCGTCACCGTCGGATGATAGATGAGCTGGTTGCGCACCATTTCGCCCAGGAATTCGTGCCGGGGCAGCTCGCGGGTGATGAAGTCGGCATAGGCCAGATCACTGACCATGCGCACCCCATGGGCGACCACCACCTTCCCGAAGCGCTCGTAGGTTTCCGGGTCCTGGATGATGCTCATGAAGGGCGCGAGCCCCGTGCCGCTGCCCAGCAGATACAGGTGCCGCCCCGGCTTCAGGTCGTGTAGCACCAGCGTGCCGGTGGGCTTGCGGCTCACCAGCACCTCATCACCCACAGCAAGGTGCTGCAGTCTCGACGTCAGCGGCCCGTCGGGCACCTTGATGCTGAAGAACTCCAGGTGTTCTTCCCAGTTGGGGCTGGCGATCGAATAAGCCCGCAGCAGCGGCCGGCCATCCACATGCAGGCCCAGCATCACGAAATGGCCGTTCTCGAACCGGAACGAGGGTTCTCGTGTGGTCCGGAACGAAAACAGGTACTCGTTCCAGTGGTGCACATGCGTGACCCGCTCCGTGGAAATGACCGCCATCGACTATTTTGCCGCCGGCTTGTCCCAGCTCTTCTTGCTGTCCTCGTCGCCCGCGACCGAATAGAGCATCTGCGCCTTGCGCGTCTTCTGGAAATCCTCCAGCGACTGCTCGCGCATGGCGGCGTAGAGGTGCAGGTTGGTGCTGCCGACCACGGCCGCGAGCTTCTCCATCAGGAAGAAGATCACGCCGTACTGGATCATCGCCCGCCAGTCGCGCCGCCGGATCATGTCGCGTTCCTGTTCGGTGAGCCCGTACTCCTCGAACAGCGGCTCCGGATCGGCAAGGAACTTCTCGCGGAACTCGGGCTTGATGATCTGGTGCAGGAAGTTGCTGATGCGGAAGGTCCGCACGGTGCTGCTGACCGTGACCGGATAGGTGCCCTCCAGCTTCTCGACGCCCGCGAACTGCTCATCGATGCGCTGGCGGAACTGCTCGGGGGTCTCGTCCACCGGATCGACCGAATCATCCTCGAAGATCACCGAGGCGATGGGCGTCATCGAGGGGAGGTAATAGGCCTGGTGAAGCTTCTTCACCTTGCGCGACAGCGCGCCACGCATCATCAGCCACATCACCACTTCGGCGCCTTCCCAGCCGCCCCGGGTCGCATACTCGGCGAGGGTCATCTTCGCCAGGCCCTCCGGATCCTTCTCGAGGCGCTCGATGAACTCCATGTCCCAGTCGGTGTCGTTGAAACCGCAACGCTCGCCGTGCACCTGGTGCGAAAGACCGCCGGTGCCCAGCACCGCGACCTTGAGATCTTCCGGATAGCTCTCCACCGCCTTGCGCAGCGCGCGGCCGAATTTCCAGAAGCGCCGCGCCAGCGGGATGGGCATGTTGAGCACGCCGCACTGGATGGGCACCACGGCCACCGGCCAGCCGGTCTCACTGGGCGGCATCAGCAGCGACATGGGCGAGAAGAACCCGTGATCCAGCCCCTTGTTCTGGAAGTACGCGAGATCAAACTCCTCGGCGCCCATCGCCTTGGCGATATGCTCGGCAAGCCCCGTGTGGCCCGCGATCGGCGGCATCCGCCGCGGTCCGCCGCCCTCGTCCGCCGGCCAGTAGCGATCGCCCACGCCCAGCGAGAACTGCGAATAGTGGTCGAAGAAGAACGACGTGATGTGGTCGTTGAAGATGTAGAGGATGACATCGGGCTTCTTTTCGGCGAGCCACTTCTGCACCGGCTCATAGCCCTTGAAGATCGGTGCCCACACCGGATCATTCTGCTTGAGCATGTCGATCGCGAAGCCGATTGCCGGCGTATGAGATGTTCCGATACCGCCAATGATTCTTGCCATGATGTCTCTTCTCCCTAGCCCGGCTATTCTAGCCTTCCTGTCCGACACGGCACGAATGTCCATGAAATCAAAGCTCCCTGCAGTACTTTTCGCCGCCGTTTCGCTGCCCGGGATGCAGCTGGCAAGCCGCGCCGGCTCCCGCGGAGGCTGACCGATGCGCCTGCCCGCACTGTTTCTCCCCCACGGCGGCGGACCCTGCTTCTTCATGGACGATCCCGACGGGAACTGGACGGGAATGGAGAGCTTCCTGCGTTCGGTGCCCGCGATGCTGCCCGAGCCACCGCGCGCCATCCTGATCGTGTCGGGCCACTGGGAAACCCGCGGCGGCTTCGCGCTCACCGGCAGCGCCCACCCGCCGCTGCTGTTCGACTACTACGGCTTCCCGCCCCATACCTACCAGCTGCGTTATGACGCGCCGGGAGACCCGCAGCTCGCCGGGGAAATCGCGCAGCAGCTGTGCGCCGCGGGCTTCCCGGCGGCGCTGGATGCCGAGCGCGGCTTCGACCATGGCGTCTTCGTGCCGCTCAAGGTCATCTATCCACAGGCGCAGATCCCCGTGATCGAGCTGTCGCTGGAACACGGGCTGGATCCTCAATTGCATCTGCGGCTCGGAGCGGCGCTGGCTCCGCTGCGTGATCAGGGCATCCTGCTGCTGGGCACGGGCATGAGCTTCCACAACATGCGCGCCTACAGGAACCCAGGCGCCACCGCCCCTTCGGCGGCTTTCAACGACTGGCTCACGGCCAGCTGCGAACTGCCCGGGCCCGAGCGCGCCGCGCGGCTGGCCGCATGGGCCGACGCCCCGGCCGCGCGCATCTCTCATCCGCGTCACGAGCACCTGCTGTCGCTGTTCGTTGCCGCCGGCAGCTCCGAAGCGCCGGGGCGGCGCATCTACTCGGAAAAGGTGCTGGAAACGATGATCTCGGGTTTCGTCTTCGACTAGTCCCGCGACGAACGCACCTGCTGCGCCTGCCGGCCGGGAACCGCTGCGCCATGCACGCCGCGGCCCCTGCGCAGCCGCCTTGCGCCCGCGGCCAGCAGCCTGCACAGCGCGACGAAGACGAGCCACAGTGCGCCGCCGATCACCAGTGCCACCACGATGCCCTGCCCGTCGAGCGCGAAAGTGGGCACGTAGTCGACCCAGGTCGCATGCAGTATCTGCGAATCGTGGTGTGGCAGCAGGTACCACAACTGCTCCCATATTCCGCCCTGCAGCGCCTGCTGCATGGCCCGCAGCCGCACCTCAGTGTCCACCATGGCCTGAATCGCAGCCCCTTCGGCGTGGAAGGTGGCATCGGCACTGGCCAGGTGGTGCTGGATCAATGCCTCGATGCTGCCGTTGTGGAAGCGGTCGGCGATGTCGCGGAAAGGCGCGAGATCGGCGATCACCTGGTCGAGGCGCCCGCCCACACGCTGCCGGTACTGCGTGACGAAGCCAGGTACGCAGCCACCGGCCACGGTGCCCGCCACGAGCACCGCGCGATCCAGCAAGCCGCCGAGGAATGATCCGGCCATGCGGTCAGTGTAGCCACTTGCCGGCCTGGGCGATGGTCGCCGCGCGGCTACAGGATAAGCAATAATTCAAGGCATGAACGACGATACGACCACGCCGGCCGCCACGGCCTCCGCACAGACTGCCTCGCCTTCCTATCGCCTCGCATCGCTGGACCAGGACTTTCTGCTGGGAGATTCAATGCGCGGCATCCGCTTCCTGCTGGAATACGCCAAGGCCGACGAGGCGCTGCGCGCCTGGGGCGTGCGCTCGACCATCGTGGTATTCGGCAGCGCGCGCGTGCGCGAAAACGGCCCCGGCCAGCAGGCGCGCTGGTACGCCCAGGCACGCGCCTTCGCCCGCCTGGCCTCCGAGCGTGGCGGCGCCAGGGTGCACAACCACGGCGTCCGCGACAATGTGATCGCCACCGGCGGCGGGCCCGGCATCATGGAGGCCGCGAATCGCGGCGCCGTCGAGGCCGGCGCGCCGACCATCGGCTTCAACATCACGCTGCCGAATGAGCAGCTGCCCAACGGCTGGTCCACACCGAACCTGACTTTCCGTTTCCACTATTTCGCCATGCGCAAGATGCACCTGGCCATGCGCGCCAATGCGCTGGTGGTGTTTCCCGGCGGCTTCGGCACACTCGACGAGCTGTTCGAAATCCTCACGCTGCGCCAGTCCGGCAAGGCGCCGCAGATCCCGGTGGTGCTGTTCGACGAAGGCTACTGGCGCTCGGTGGTCGATTTCGAACAGCTGGTCGACAACGGCATGATCGATGCCGCGGACCTGGATCTGTTCCGCTTCGCGGAAGATGCCGAAGCGGTCTGGGACCAGCTGCTGGCGCAGGGGCTCCAGGGAGTGGGCGAAGGCCAGGCTCCGCCCACGTCCTGACGCCTCGGCTCAGGCCGCCGGGCGGGGGTACTGGTAGCAATCCCCGGCCAGCTGCCGGGCGGCGAAATCCCAGTTGGCGAGCTTGTCGAACCAGGTGCCGATGAAGCGGTCGCGCTCGTTGCGGTAGTCCAGGTAATAGGCGTGCTCCCACACATCGCAGACCAGCAGCGGCACCGCGGAGCTGCCAAGCCATGGCAGGCCGGCATCGTGCGTGGTCGTGACCTTCAGGGCACCGCCCTCGGCAACCAGCCACACCCAGCCGGAACCGAACTGCGCGGCCCCCTTGGTGACGAACTCCTTCTTCAGCCCCTCGAGGCTGCCGAAAGCCGCGTTGATTGCCGCCAGCAGCGCCCCTGAGGCCGCCTTCGGCGCGGGAGCCATGGACTCCCAGAAAAAGGCGTGGTTCCAGGCCTGCGCGGCGTTGTTGAACAGCTTGGTGTCCCCGCCCTGATGGGCCTTGGTCACCACCTCTTCGAGCGGCTGCGTGGTCTTGCCAACGATCTCGTTGGTGACGTTCACATAACGCGCATGGTGCTTGTCGTGGTGCGTCTGCATGGTCAGCACGCCGATCACGGGCTCGAGGGCGTCATGGGCATAGGGCAGCGGGGGCAGTGAATACATGGGGCGACTCCGGGTTTGGGTTTGGTTGCGATGCGAGCGCGGCGCGATGCGCCACCCGCCGGCTCTCCCACCCGGGGGTCTAGGGGCCTGCCGGCCGCCTCATATCGGACGCTCATATCGTAAGTACAGCGCCGGCATTTATAACACGTTGCGGGCTGCTATCGTGCGCAGACCCCGTATTCCCAAGGATCGCGACATGGCTTTGCAGATCGGTGACATCACCCCCGGCGTCGCTGCGCCCACCCCCGGCGCCGGTCGCGGCGGGGAGATCCTGCGCATCGTGCAGCAGCCGTGAGCGGCGACTCAGCGAGCCGGATCGTGGAACAGTCGCCGGGCATCGACCCGTGGAGCACCGCGCCCTTCACCCGACGCGAAATCGAGGAATTGCGGGCGCTGGTGGCCAAACTGGGCCCGGCGCAACGCTTCTGGCTGAGCGGCTATCTGGCGGGCACGGCGCAGCGCGCCGGCGCCGAGACCGCCGCGCCGCCGCTGGCGGCGGCCGACCCGGTCACCATCCTGGTCGGTTCGCACAGTGGCAACGGCGAGCGGCTGGCGAAGCAGCTGGCCGAGCGCCTGGCGGGTCGGCAGGTGCCCTGCCGACTGCTCGACAAGATGGTCTGCCGCAAGACGGATCTCGAGAAGATCAACACGCAGTTCGTGATCGTCAG
>CAUJIK010000087.1 GCA_963205255.1 Pseudomonadota bacterium | reverse complement strand
TGGCGGCCAGATCCCGCGGCGGGGGAGGCGGCGCCGGTGCGCGCGTCGGCGCCGGGCCGCGCGGGGCGGACAGCAGGCCGCAGCCGGAGGCCAGCACGGCGATCATCAGGACGCAGGTGAGTCGCAGCATCAGGATGCGGGCGCTGCCGGTGCGGCGGCCTGCTGCGCGTCGCGCCGGCGGGTGGCCAGTGTCTGCGCCAGCTCGTGCACGGCCATTGCGTACAGCGTGCTGCGGTTGTAGCGCGTGATGGTGTAGAAGTTCTGGAAGCCCACTCGCCATGCGCGCTCGTGCTGCAATTGCGCCGCAATCGGCAGGGCGGGCGCATCCGCGGGCAGCGCCGTGTCGAAGCTGTAGCCGCGCTGGCGCAGGCTTTCGACGGTCTCGGAGAGCGCCAGGCGCAGGGCGGCCGGATCGTCGGGCGTGGCCGGCGGCCGCGCTTCGGCCAGCACCGGTTCGCCGCTCTTCCAGCCGTGCTGCACGAAATAGTTCGCGATGCTGGCGAACACATCAGGCCAGCTTCCCCACAGGTCGCGGTGGCCGTCGCCGTCGCCGTCGACGGCGAAGTTGCGCAGGCTGGTGGGCATGAACTGCGGCGCGCCCATGGCGCCGGCATAGGAGCCGACGGGCTTGCGCGGATCCAGCTGCTCCTCGCGTGCCAGCAGCAGGTACTGCTCGAGCTCGCGCGTGAAGTAGTCGCTGCGCGGCGGGTAGTCGAAGGCCAGCGTGGTCAGGGCATCGAGCACGCGGTGGCGGCCCATGATGCGGCCGAAGAAGGTCTCGACGCCGGTGATGGCGAGCAGATATTCCGCCGGCACGCCCTGCTCGCGGGCAATGCGCTCCAGCGCCGCCTGCTGCTGATCCCACAGCGCAAGCCCTGCGGAAATACGCTCGCGTGTGAGGAAGCGTTGCCGGTATTCCCACCAGGTGAGGGTGCGCTCGGCCGGCCGGCTCATCAGCTCGATGATGGATTTCTGCGGCACGGCATCGCGCAGGATGGCGCTGACCGCGTCGCGCGTAAGGCCCGAGCGTTCGACGACACCGGCGATGAATTGCTGCACCTCGGGACGGGCGGTGTCGAGGTTCTGGGCGGCGGCGCCCGTGGCGCACAGCGCGGCGCAGGCAAGTACTACGGCAGGAACAATCCTGTCTGGCATGACGGAGAGGGTACTCCCGGCGGGCCTGCTGTCAGCTGCCCACCAGTTTGCGATGTGAATACAACGCCATGAGGATACCGAAGCCTGCCATCAGGGTCACCATGGATGTGCCGCCATAGCTCACCAGCGGCAGCGGCACGCCGACCACCGGCAGCAATCCGCTGACCATGCCCGTGTTGATGAACACGTAGACGAAGAAGGTCAGCGCGATGCTCGAAGCCAGCAGGCGCGCGAAAGTATCCTGGGTCTGCGATGCCAGATACAGCGCGCGGCCGACCACGAAGACGTACAGCAACAGCAGGATGGCGAGCCCCAGCAGGCCGAACTCCTCGCCGATCACCGCGAAGATGAAGTCCGTGTGTCGCTCGGGCAGGTATTCCAGCTGCGACTGGCTGCCGTTCATCCACCCCTTGCCGAAGATGCCGCCCGAGCCGATGGCGATCTGCGACTGGATGATGTGGTAGCCGGCGCCCAGCGGGTCGGTCTGCGGGTCGATGAAGGTGAGCACGCGCTCGCGCTGGTAGTCGTGCAGCAGATAGTGCCACCCCACCCAGGCGCCGGCGGCCGCCACGATCACGGCGCCGCCGATGAAGAGGAAGGGCAGGCCGGCCATCAGCACCACCAGCGTGCCGGCAATGGTGATCAGGATGGCCGTGCCGAGGTCCGGCTGCGCGGCGGTGAGTCCGGCGGGAATCAGGATGATGGCGGCGAGCGCGGCCAGCGACAGCGGGCTGGGCGGCAGCGGACGGTCGTTGAGGTACCAGGCGCAGAGCATGGGCACGGCCACCTTCATCATTTCGGACGGCTGGAAGCGGATGAAGCCCAGATCCAGCCAGCGCTGCGCGCCCTTGCCGATCACTCCCAGCGCATCGACGATGACCAGCAGCACGATGCCCAGCAGATACAGCCACAGCGCCGAGTTGCGCAGCATCTGCGGCCGCACCTGCGCCAGCACCAGCATGGCCACGGCGCCAAGCCCGAGTCGGATCGCATGGCGGGTGACCATGCCCCAGTCCTGGCCCGACGCGCTGTACAGCACGACGAGGCCATAGACCGACACCAGCGTCAGCCCCAGCAGCAGCGGGCCGTCCATCTTGAGCGCCAACAGCACCCGCGCCGCGCCCGAAAGTGTGCGGCGCGCGGCCGAGTCGGTGCTGGTGTCGTAGCGGATCATGCCGGCGGCACCGCCGCGGGCGCGGCCTGCTGCGCCGTGGCTTCGGCGGGCGCCGGGGCGGGCGGGGGCAGTCGAGGCAGCAGGTAGGCGTCCATGATCTTGCGCGCGATGGGCGCCGCCGCGCTGGCGCCGAAGCCGCCGTTCTCGACCAGCACCGCCAGCGCGATCTGCGGCGCCTCCGCCGGCGCGAAGGCGATGAACCAGGAGTGGTCGCGCATGCGCTCGGCCACCTGCGATTCCACGTAGCGCGCGTTCTGCGCCACGCTGAACACCTGCGCGGTGCCGGTCTTGCTGGCGATGGCGTAATCCACCTTCCTGCCGAACACGCCGCGTGCCGTGCCATAGACGGCCGTGCCGCGCATGCCTTCCATGATCACGTCCCATTGTTCGGGCGTTCCGCCCTGCACCTGGGGCAGCGGAACCGGATCGAACATCGTGGTCTCGCCGGTCTCGGGGTCGCGTATGCCCTTGACCAGCCGCGGCTTGAACACATCACCCTGCGCGGCCAGCACCGCCGTGACCTGCGCCAGCTGCATCGGCGTCACCGACATGAAGCCCTGCCCGATGCCGAAGTTCACCGAGTCGCCTGGATACCAGGCGCCTTCGGAAGGGTCGCGGTAGCGCTGCTTCTTCCACTCGCGCGACGGCAGGATGCCGGAGCGCTCGCCGGCGATGTCGATGCCGGTGGGCTTGCCGAAGCCGAAGGGGGAGAGGAAATCGTGCATGCGGTCCACGCCAAGGTCGTAGGCGAGGCCGTAGAAATACACATCGCAGGAGCGGGCGATGGCCTGGCGCATGTCGGTGTGGCCGTGCACGCCGCCGCGGCCTTCGCGCGCGATGCGCCGGCTGCCTGGCACACGATAGACGCCGGGGCAGTACTTGGTTTCGTCCGCGGTGACCACGCCATGGGCGAGGCCGGCCATGCCCAGCACCGGTTTCACCGTGGAGCCTGGTGGATAGACGCCGCGGATGGCGCGGTTGAACAGCGGGATGTCGATGTTGTTTTCGAGCGCCTGGTATTCGGTGCGCGTGATGCCGCGGCCGAAGACGCCGGGATCGAAGCCGGGCATGCTCGCCATCACCAGCACGTCGCCGGTATGCGGGTCGAGCGCGATGGCGGCGCCGCGCCGGCCGGTGAAGGCGTCCTCGGCGGCCTGCTGCGCGGGCAGGTCGAGGGCCAGCAGCAGATCCTGTCCGGCCTTCGGCGGCTGGGTGCGCAGGTTGAGGCCGAATTCGCCCTGCACATGCACCGAGCGGCCCTGGGCGTTGACGAGGATTTCGCGGAAGCCGTTCTTGCCGTGCAGCTCGCTCTCGCGTGCCGCTTCCACGCCCAGCTTGCCGATCAGCGTCGTGCCGGCGTAGGCGCTGCGGTCGATCCGCGTCAGGTCCGATTCACTGATGGCTCCCACGTATCCCAGCGCATGCACGGCCAGGGCGCCGTAGGGGTAGGCGCGGGTGGATCGTGCCTGGATGTCCACTCCCGGGAACTGGTGCCGGTGCACGGCGAAGTTCGCGATCTGCTCCTCGGTGAGCCGCAGCCGGATGGGCACGGCCTCGAAGGCGCGCCGCGAGCGCACCAGCCGCTGCACATCCTCGATTTCGTCTTCGGGGACCAGGCCGATCATCGCCAGGCCCTTGAGTGCGGCGACGAGGTCCGGCACCTGTTCGCGCACCAGCTCCAGCTGGTAGGAGGGCTGGTTCTCGGCCAGCACGGTGCCATTGCGGTCGAGGATCAGCCCGCGGTTGGCTGGTATCGGCTCGACGCGCGTGCGGTTGCCCTGGGAGAGTTCCAGATAGTGCTCGTGGCGCATGACCTGCAGCACCACCAGCCGGCCGATCAGCATCGCGGCCATCAGCGCCATCACGGCCACGGCCATGGCGCTGCGGCGCAGGTAAAGCCGATGTTCGGCCTGGGTGTCCTTGATGCGTACGCGACCAGCCATGATCAGCGCGGCGCGTGCAGGCGGCCGAGCAGGCCGGCCACTATTGGCCAGAGCAGCGCGCCGGTCGGGATGTGCAGCCAGCGGCTCCAGCTGTTGGCGTCGCGGCCGCTCCAGCCGTCGATGGCCCAGAGCGCGCCTTCATAGATCAGCAGTGCCGCGACCACGAACAGGCTCTGCTCGAACAGTGGCTTGGCGCGGGTGAGCAGATGCAGGCGGATGGCAAGGTAGGCCACCAGCGACATGGCGAAGGCATGCTGGCCCAGCTGCGTGCCCTGCAGCACATCGAGCATCAGCCCGGCGAGGAAGGCGACCAGCATGCCGCTGGCGTGCGGCGTCATCGTCGACCAGTACAGCACCGTGAGCACCAGGAACTGCGGCCAGAATACCGACACCATCTGCGGCAGGGGCAGCAGCGTGAGCAGCAGCGCCGCCAGCGCGGTGACATAGACGAGCAGCCGCGATTCGCGGGGCGCGGCGAAACTCATGGTGTGGCTCCGGTCACGGGCTGCGCCACGGTGGCTGGCGGCAGTTCGGTGGCGAGCTTTGGGTTCACCGGCGCGGCCGGGTGCGCCGCATCGAACCACAGCAGCATCACCTGTCCGTCGTGGTCGAGGGTGGCCGCGGGCCGCGCGCGCACCTGGGCGAGGATCTGGTCGGGATCACGATGGAAGCGCGTGATCACGCCCACCGGCACGCCGGCGGGGAATATGCCGCCCAGACCGGAGGTGACCATCTGGTCGCCTTCCTTTACATCGGAGTTCACGGGCAGATAGGGCAGCTCGAGCTCCGTGCTGTTGCCGGTGCCCACGGCGATGGTGCGCAGGCCGGTGCGCACGAATTCCACTGGCACGGCATGCTCCGGGTCGGTGATGAGCATGATCTCGGCGCTCCATGGGCCGATGCGCACCGTCTGGCCCATGAGGCCCGCGGCATCGACGGCGGCCTGGCCGCGGAACACGTCCTGCCGGTCGCCCTTGTTCACCACCAGCCGCTGCCGCAGGCGTCCCAGGTCGCTCGCCACCACATCGGCCAGCTGCGAGCGTGAAACCAGCGGCGGCAACGCGTTGGCAAGGCCGCGCAGTCTGGCGTTCTCCTGTTCCAGGGCCTCGAAGCGCATGGCCTTCAGGGACAGCTGACGCTCACGGTCCAGCAGTTGCGCGTTCTCGGCGCGCAGCGCTTCGCTGGATCGCAGGAATTCGGTCGTGGCCAGCCACAGCTGGCGCGGCGAGCCCAGGGCGACCTGCATCGGATAGGCGGCAGCCTGCAGCGCATAGCGGATGCTCACGCTCCAGCCATCGCGCTGGTCGTAATACATGAGCACCAGCGAAAGCACCGCGCAGACGAAGAAACGCGGACCTGGGGCAAGGTCGCGGGTCGAGGGGCGATGTGCTGCACCGCTGGCAAAGGCCATGCGGGATTTCCTTGGTTATTCGAGCCCGAAATGTCCGGGGCCGAGCTCGTCCATCAGCTCGAGGATCCGGCCGCCGCCACGCGCAACGCAGGTGAGAGGGTCTTCGGCGATCACCACCGGCAGGCCGGTCTCTTCCATGAGCAGCTTGTCGATGTCGCGCAGCAGCGCGCCACCGCCGGTGAGCACGATGCCGCGCTCGGCCACATCCGCGCCCAGCTCGGGCGGCGTCTGTTCCAGCGCCTGCTTCACCGCACCGACGATGCCCTGCAGAGGTTCCTGAAGCGCTTCGAGGATCTCGTTGCTGTTCAGCGTGAAGCTGCGCGGCACACCCTCGGAAAGGTTGCGGCCCTTCACCGACAGCTCCTTGACCTGCTGGCCGGGATAGGCCGAGCCGATCTCGATCTTGATGCGCTCGGCCGTGGCCTCGCCGATCAGGATGCCGTAGTTGCGGCGCACGTAGTTCATGATGGCTTCGTCGAAGCGGTCGCCGCCGACGCGGGCGGAGTTGGCGTAGACGATGCCGTTCAGCGAGAGCACCGCGACCTCGGAGGTGCCGCCGCCGATGTCGAGCACCATCGAGCCGCGCGGCTCGTTGGTGGGGAGCCCCGCGCCCACCGCCGCGGCCATGGGCTCGCTGACGATGGCGACATTGCGCGCGCCGGCGCCCTCGGCCGACTCGCGGATGGCACGCCGCTCGACCTGCGTGGAGCCGAAGGGCACGCACACCAGCACGCGCGGGCTGGGCTTGAGGAAGCGGTTGCCGTGCACCTTGTTGATGAAGTACTGCAGCATCTTCTCGGTGTAGGTGAAGTCGGCGATGACGCCGTCCTTCATCGGACGCACGGCGCTGATGTGGCCGGGTGTGCGGCCGAGCATCATCTTCGCGTCGGCGCCGACGGCGACAATGATCTTGCCGCCGCGACTGGGTTCGTCCTGGATGGCGACCACCGAGGGCTCGTTGAGCACGATGCCCTTGCCACGCACGTAGATCAGCGTGTTGGCCGTACCCAGGTCGATGGACAGGTCGCTGGAAAAATAGCCGCGCAGGCGTTTGAACATTGAGACGTGAACCTTGGCGGGCTGATGAGTTTGAGGCGGCGGGTAATCTAGCAACGGCGGGGACATGGCGCAAGGCGACGTGTATGATTTGAGCCTGTTTTTTCCGCATATTGCGGTTCCTCTCACATGAGCCTCACTCCCAAGCAGATCGAATCGATCGCGCATCTGGCGCGTCTTGAACTCAAGCCCGAGGAGATTTCGGCGTATGCCGGCAGCCTCGGAAGCATCCTCGACATGATCAGCCAGCTGGAGAAGGCCGATACCGGCAATCTCGAACCCATGGCTCATCCTCTGGAGGGGCAGGTGCAGCGGCTGCGCGCCGACCAGGCCACTTCCGGCAACGAGCGCGACCTTTACCAGCGCAATGCGCCGCAGGTCGAGGCGGGGCTTTACCTGGTTCCGCGGGTGATCGAGTGATGGACGTCACACTCGCGGGGCTCGCGGCCGGCCTCAAGGCCCGCAGATTCTCCAGCGTGGAGCTGACCCGGGAGGCTCTTGCCAGAGCCGAGGCCAGTCAGGGCGCGCTCAATACGTTGATCTCGATCACGGCGGAGTCGGCGCTGGCCGCCGCGGCCGTCGCGGATCAGCGACTGGCGCGCGGCGAGGGTGGGCCGCTGACCGGTGTGCCGATGATCCACAAGGACATCTTCTGCACCGCAGGCGTGCTGACCACCTGCGCCTCGCGCATGCTGTCGAACTTCGTCGCGCCCTATGACGCCACCGTGGTCGCGAAGCTCAGGGCGGCCGGCATGGTGATGGTGGGCAAGGCCAACATGGACGAGTTCGCCATGGGCTCGTCCAACGAGACCAGCTACTACGGTCCGGTGATGAATCCCTGGGACCTTGCCCGGGTGCCGGGTGGCTCCTCGGGCGGCTCGGCAGCCGCGGTTGCCGCGCGCCTGGCGCCGCTGGCAACGGCCACGGACACTGGCGGTTCGATCCGCCAGCCTGCCGCACTGTGCGGCGTGACGGGCATCAAGCCCACCTATGGTCGGGTGTCCCGCTACGGCATGATCGCCTTCGCTTCCAGCCTCGACCAGGCGGGTGTGATCACCATCACGGCCGAGGATGCGGCGCTGGCGCTGACCGCCATGGCCGGTTTCGACCCTAAGGATTCCACCAGTGTCGATGCGCCGGTGCCGGACTATGCGGCGACGCTGGCGGCTCCGCTGGCCGGTCTCAAGGTAGGCATCGTCAAGGAATTCTTCGGCGAAGGTCTTGCCTCCGAGGTCGAAGGGCCGGTGCGCGAGGTGCTGGCCGTGCTGACGAAGCTCGGCGCCCAGGTGCGCGAGGTGAGCCTGCCCAGCCTGCCGCTGTCGGTGCCCACTTATTATGTGGTCGCGCCGGCCGAGTGCTCGTCGAACCTGGCGCGCTTCGATGGTGTGCGCTACGGCTACCGCTGCAAGGATCCGAAGGATCTCATCGACCTGTACAAGCGTTCGCGCGCCGAAGGCTTCGGCGCCGAGGTCAAGCGCCGCATCATGACCGGCACCTACGTGCTCTCCGCCGGCTATTACGACGCCTACTACCTCAAGGCACAGAAGGTGCGCGCGCTGATCACCGCGGATTTCCGCCGCGCCTTCGGCGAGGTCGATCTGCTGCTGGGGCCGACCTCGCCCACGGTGGCCTTCGGCATCGGTGACAAGACTTCGGACCCGATCACGATGTACCTGAACGACATCTACACCATCGGCGCCAACCTCGCGGGGTTGCCGGCGCTGTCCATGCCCTGCGGTTTCGCGGGCGGCCTGCCCGTCGGTGTGCAGCTCATCGGTCCGCATTTCGGTGAGGCGCGCCTGCTCAATGCGGCGCATCGCTACCAGCAGGAGACCGACTGGCACCTGAAGGCGCCGGCGGGCTTCAAGGCGGGGTTCGCGCCGTGAGCGAGATCGACATGGAATGGGAAACCGTCATCGGCCTCGAGATCCACACGCAGCTGGCGACGGTCTCGAAGATCTTCTCCGGCTCGCCCACGGCCTATGGCGCCGAGCCCAACACGCAGGCGGACCTGGTGGATCTGGGCTATCCCGGCGTGCTGCCCGTGCTCAACGAGGCGGCGGTGCGCATGGCGGTGCAGTTCGGTCTTGCCATCGGTGCCGCGATCACGCGCCGTTCGGTGTTCGCGCGCAAGAACTACTTCTATCCGGACCTGCCCAAGGGCTACCAGATCAGCCAGTACGAGTTGCCCATCGTCGGCAAGGGACACCTCGACGTGATGCAGGAGGATGGCACCGTCAGGCGCGTGGGCATCACGCGCGCGCACCTGGAAGAGGATGCCGGCAAGAGCCAGCACGAGGGGCATACCGGCGTGTCGGCCATTGACCTGAACCGCGCAGGCACGCCGCTGATCGAGATCGTCTCCGAGCCGGACATGCGTTCGGCCAAGGAGGCGGTGGCCTACATGAAGAAGGTGCACACGCTGGTTCGGTACCTGGGCATCTGCGACGGCAACATGCAGGAAGGCTCGTTCCGCTGCGACGCGAACGTGTCGATCCGCCGCAAGGGCGCTGAGAAGTTCGGCACCCGCGCCGAGCTCAAGAACCTCAACTCCTTCCGCTTCGTCGAGAAGGCCATCAACCACGAGGTGCAGCGCCAGATCGACATCCTCGAATCCGGTGGCCAGGTGGTGCAGGAAACGCGCCTCTACGATGCCGACAAGGACGAGACGCGTTCCATGCGCTCGAAGGAAGAGGCGAACGACTATCGCTACTTCCCCGATCCGGACCTGCTGCCGGTGGTGCTGGACGAGAGCTTCATCGAGGCGCAGCGCGCCGCGTTGCCCGAACTGCCGGACCAGAAGGCCGAGCGCTTCCAGCAGCAGTACGGGTTGCCGGCCTATGATGCCCAGCTGCTCACCGCGAGCCGCGAGATGGCGTCCTTCTATGAGGAAGTGGCCAGGGCGGTGCCCGCCGAGCCCAAGCTTGCCGCCAACTGGGTGATGGGCGATTTCTCCGCCGCGCTGAACAAGGAGGGTCTCGACGTGGGCGCCAGCCGGCTGTCGGCCGCGCAGCTCGGCGGCCTGCTGAGGCGTATCGTCGACAACACCCTCTCGGGCAAGCTCGCCAAGGAAGTGTTCGAGGTGATGTGGGCCGACGGCAGCGATGCGGATGCGGTGATCGAGGCCCGTGGCCTGAAACAGATCACCGACGAGGGCGCCATCGGCAAGGTGCTCGACGAGATCATCGCCGCCAATCCGAAGCAGCTGGCGGACTACCGCTCCGGCAAGGACAAGCTGTTCGGGTTCTTCGTCGGCCAGGCCATGAAGGCCACCGGCGGCAAGGCCAATCCCGCGCTGCTGAACCAATTGCTGAAGCAGAAGCTCGCGCCGTGAGTGAGGACGACAGCCTGCGGCGTTTCCTGTTCGAGGAGGCGCCGCTGCGCGGGCATTGGGTCCGTCTGACGGATGCCTGGCGCGAGGCGCGCATCCATCAAAACCTGTCGCCAGCCGTGCGCGACCTGCTCGGCGAGGCGCTGGCCGCGGCGGCATTGCTGGCCGCGTCGCTCAAGTTCGACGGCACGCTCACGCTGCAGCTGCGCGGCGGCACCGGGCGCGTTTCCATGCTGATCGCGCAGGCCACCAGCGGACGCACGCTGCGCGGTGTGGCCCATTGCGAGGGCGAGGGCGAGCCTGAGCTGGATGATGCCGACTTCGCCACTCTGGTGGGCGGGGGACAGCTGTCGATCACGGTGGAGCGGGGCGGTGGTGCGCCATCCTGGCAGGGCATCGTGCCGCTCAACGGCGATTCACTGGC
>CAUJIK010000086.1 GCA_963205255.1 Pseudomonadota bacterium | reverse complement strand
ACACCACATCGTCCACGGCCGCGGCGGCACGCCAGGCCGGAACCAACGCGGCCGCTTCAGTCACCTTGCTCATGCCGATGCTCGAACCCTGGGTCGCGGGTTTGACGATGAGCGGCAAACCCAGCCGCTCCAGCGCGTTGTGGCAATCCGCCTCGCTGCGCAACACCGCCGATTCCGCGATCATCACGCCCACGGCGGCCGCAAGGCGCTTGGTGCGCAGCTTGTCCATGGCGACCGCCGAGCCCAGCACGCCGCTGCCGGTGTAGGGCAGACCCATCACTTCGAGCGCGCCCTGCACCGTGCCGTCCTCACCGCCCGGACCATGCAGGGCTATCCACGCGCGCGCGAAGCCGCGCCCGGCGAGCGCGGCAAGATCCTCGTCACGCGGATCGACGCCATGCGCATCCACGCCGCGCCGCTTGAGGGCGGCGAGCACGGCATTGCCCGACTTCAGGGACACTTCACGTTCGGTGGAACCACCGCCGAACAGCACCGCGACCCGGCCGAACTCCGCGGCGTCCGTGACGCGCCTCATCCCCGCCAGGTCATGCACCAACTTCATGCCTGCTCCCTCTGCGGACCCAGCGCAACCAGCCGTGGCGCCAGCTCCTGCGCCGCGGCGCTGATGCTGCCCGCTCCCATCATTGCGATCACATCGCCGCCGTGGATCAGCCCCTGCAGCAACTGCGGCAGCTCCTCCAGTCGCGGCACGAACACCGGCTCCACCTTGCCGCGGCTGCGCACGGCACGGCAGATGGCGCGACCATCGGCGCCGTCGATCGGCGCCTCGCCGGCCGCATACACCTCGGTCACGAGCAGCACGTCCGCCGTCGCCAGCACGCGCGCGAAGTCGTCCAGCAGATCGCGGGTGCGCGTGTAGCGATGCGGCTGGAAGACCAGCACGATGCGGCGACCTTCGTAGGCCTGGCGCAGCGCATCCAGCGTGGCGGCGATCTCGGTGGGGTGATGACCATAGTCATCCACCACCGTCACCGCGCCTTCCGGCAGCCGCAGCTCGCCCACCACCTGCAGGCGGCGGTCGATGCCCTGGAAGCCGGCCAGCGCCGTCCTGATCGCGTCATCGCTGATGGCAAGCTCGGTCGCCACGGCAATCGCCGCCAGCGAGTTCAGCACGTTGTGCATGCCCGGCAGGTTCACCGTCACGTCCAGCGGCGGCAGCTCCTTGCGCAGCACATTGAAGTGGGTGCGCCCCTTCTCGCGCCGCACATCGACGGCGCGCACGTCCGCGGTCTCCGCCAGGCCATAGGTGACCACCGGGCGCGAAATCTGCGGCAGCAGCGCCGCGAGCTCCGGATCGTCACCGCACACGATCACCAGGCCATAGAACGGCAGGTTGTGCAGGAACTCGATGAAGCTCTGGCGCAGCTTGTGGAAATCACCGCCATGGGTGCCGAGGTGGTCATTGTCGATGTTGGTGACCACGGCCATCATCGGCTGCAGGTGCAGGAACGAGGCATCGCTCTCGTCGGCTTCGGCCACGAGATAGCGGCCGGCTCCCAGCCGCGCATTGCTGCCGGCGCTCTTGAGCCGGCCGCCGATCACGAAAGTCGGGTCCTCGCCGCCCTCGGCCAGCACGCTTGCGACCAGGCTGGTGGTGGTGGTCTTGCCATGCGTGCCGGCAACCGCGATCGCATAGCGGAAGCGCATCAGCTCACCCAGCATCTCGGCGCGCGGCACCACCGGAATGCGCTTTTCCAGCGCCGCCACCACCTCGGGGTTGTCGCGCTGGATGGCGGTGGACACCACCACCACATCGCAATCCGCGATGTGGGCGGCGTCATGCCCCAGCAGGATGCGGGCGCCGAGCTGCTCGAGGCGGCGAGTGACGCCATTGGCCTTGATGTCCGAACCCTGCACCGTATAGCCCAGGTTCAGCAGCACCTCCGCGATGCCGCCCATGCCGCTGCCGCCGATGCCGACGAAGTGGATGCAATGGATGCGGCGCATGCCGTCATTGAGGCGCCGGTTCATGACAGGCCTCCTGCCGCGAGGCAGTACTTCAACAGGTCGCGCGCGGCGTCCGGACGCGCGACGCCGCGCGCGGCCTCGGCCATGGCGAGGAGCCGCGCGCGATCGGCGCACAGCTGCGACAGCGTCGCGGTGAGCACGTCCGGCGTGAGCGTGCGGTCGTCGAGGCAGCGCGCCGCGCCGGCATCGACCAGGAATTGCGCGTTGTGCCGCTGGTGGTCGTCGACGGCATGGGGATACGGGACCAGCACCGAACCCAGGCCGGCGGCGGCAAGCTCGGCGATGGTCAGCGCGCCCGCGCGGCACACGGCCAGATCCGCCCAGGCCAGCGCCTCGGCCATGTCGCCGATGAAGGGCGTGACCGTGGCTTCGACACCAGCCGCCGCATAGCTGGCACGCGCGGCATCCAGATGCTTCTCGCCGCACTGATGCCGCACCTCGAAGCGCAGCGGCGCGGCACTGCCGGCAAGCCACGCCAGGGTCTGCGGCACAACGTCGTTGAGGCGCTGCGCGCCAAGGCTGCCACCGACCACCAGCAGCCTGAGCGGCCCGCTGCGGCCGGCGAAACGCTGTGCCGGCGGCGGCAGCTGCGCGATGTCCTCGCGCACCGGATTGCCGATCACATGCACCTTGTCACCGGGCGCGAACGCCGCCGGGAATGCAGTGAGCACCGCGCGCGCCAGCGGCGCGAGGCAGCGGTTGGTATAGCCGGCGATGGCGTTCTGCTCATGGATCACCAACGGGCGCCGCGCCAGCCATGCGGCAAGACCGCCGGGACCGGCCACGAAACCACCCAGGCCCACGACGACCTGCGGCTGATGCCGACGCAGCACCGCACGCGCCTCGCGCAGTGCGCGCAGCAGCATGAACGGCGCCTTGAGCATCGAGAGCAGACCTTTGCCCCGCAGTCCGCTCATGGACAGCCATTCGATGGCAAAACCCTCGGCCGGCACCACGCGCGCCTCGAGCCCGCGACGCGTACCCAGCCATACGACGCGATGCGACCCGGCGCGCAGCAGCCGCGCCAGCGCCAGCGCCGGGAACACATGCCCGCCCGTGCCACCCGCCATGATGAGCACGGTGCCGCTCATGCCTCGCTTCCTGCCGCGCGTCGCCGCGGACTGGCATTGCCACGCGTCACCGCCGTGGCCTCGTGATAAACGCGCAACACGATGCCCAGCCAGGCCAGCGCCACCAGCAGGCTGCTGCGGCCATAGCTCATGAAGGGCAGCGTCAGCCCCTTGGTGGGCAGCGCGCCCATGTTCACGCCGATGTTGATCAGCGCCTGGACGCCCACCCACAGACCGAAGGTGGCCGCGAGATAGGACTGGAACTTGAGACCTGCCTCGGAAGCCAGGTGCGAGATGTGCAGCACACGCCACACCAGCGCGAGGAACAGCGCCATGGTCAGCAGCACGCCCACCAGCCCCAGCTCCTCGGCCAGCACCGCGAACAGGAAATCCGTGTGCGCCTCGGGCAGATAGAACAGCTTCTGCACGCTTTCACCCAGACCGACGCCGAACCACTGGCCGCGCCCGATCGCGATCAGCGACTGCGTCAGCTGGAAGCCGCTGTCGAAGGGATCCGCCCAGGGATCGAGGAAGGTGGTCAGCCGCTGCAGGCGGTAGCTGGAGGTGACGGCCAGCAGCGAGAACAGCGCCGCGGTGATGAGCAGCATCGCCAGCACCCAGCGCAGCCGCGCGCCGGCCAGGAACAGCAGCCCGAAGCCGGTGGCGAACAGCACCGAGGCAGCGCCGAAATCCGGCTCCGCGAGCAGCAGCACGCAGAACAGGCCCATCACGCCCAGCGGCTTGAGCAGGCCGGTCAGCGTCTCGCGCAGCGCCTTCTCGTGACGCACGGCGTAGCTCGCGAGCCAGATCAGCACCAGCACCCGCACCACTTCCGAAGCCTGCAGGTTGAAGCCGGCCAGGCGTATCCAGCGCCGGCTGCCGTTGACCACATGGCCCAGGC
Organism: Pseudomonadota bacterium; assembly: GCA_963205255.1. GTDB lineage: Bacteria > Pseudomonadota > Gammaproteobacteria > Steroidobacterales > Steroidobacteraceae > ZC4RG30. The sequence goes on along the minus strand of CAUJIK010000086.1, from coordinate 26,091 downwards.
CGGGAATGAGCACCGCGACCAGCAGCGCGCCGGCAATGAACAGCAGCACCGTGGAGTACTTCTGCAGCAGCTCGGTGGGAACAGCGCACAGCACGGCGGCCATCCCCAGCCCCGCCACCGTGAGCAGCAACTGGCGCTGCAGATAGAAGAACGGATCGCCGCCATCGCGCGAGGCGATGGAAATGGAGGCCGAGGTCACCATCACCAGGCCCACCAGCAGGATGGCGAGCACGATGGCCACCAGCGCTGGATCGATGCGCAGACCACTGCGCCGCCCCGCCGCCTGCTCCATGGAGAGGGATGCCGCGCTCATGCCGCCAGCTCCCGCACCGCCGTGGCGAACACCTCGCCGCGATGCGTGTAGTCGCGGAACATGTCGAGGCTGGCGCAGGCCGGCGACAGCAGCACGGTATCGCCGGGCTGCGCGCTGCGCGCGGCCGCCACCACCGCCTGCTCCAGCGACGGGCAGTATTCGATGTCGCACACGCCCTCGAGCACACGACCCAGCTGCTCGGCGTCACGGCCGATCAGCAACAGCCGGCGCACCTTGCCGGTCAGGGCCGGACGCAGCGGCCGGAAATCCTGGTTCTTGCCGTCACCGCCGGCGATCAGCAGCAGCGGCCCCGGAAAGCCGGACACGGCCGCAAGCGTCGCACCCACATTGGTGCCCTTGGAATCATTCACATAGCGCACACCGGCCACGTCCGCCACCCACTCGGCGCGGTGCGCCAAGCCACGGAACTGGCGCAGCGCTGCAAGCATCGGCTCATGCGCAAGCCCCAGCGCCTCTCCCAGCGCCAGCGAGGCAAGAGCATTGGCGGCGTTGTGCAACCCCGCGATGCGCAATTCGTCGAGCGCGATCAGCGCGGTGCCGCGACAGCCCAGCCACGGCGCTCCCGCGTTCTGCATCAGGCAGTAGTCGGCGCCGGCATCTTCACGCAGCGAGAAAGTGATCCGGCGCGGCACGTTCACCGCCATCAGCGGCACCAGCGGATCGTCGAGGTTCACCACCGCGGCGCCGGTGTGCGCGAAGATGCGCGCCTTGGCGGCCCCATAGGCGGCGACATCCGCATAGCGGTCGAGATGATCGGGCGTGACATTGAGCACCACCGCCGCCGCAAGCTCGAGCGAAGTGGTGCTTTCCAGCTGGTAGCTCGACAGCTCCAGCACATAGAGCCCGGCAGCGCCGCCATCGAGCAGGTCCAAAGCCGGAGTGCCGAGGTTGCCGCCCACGCGCACGGCGACGCCCGCCTGCTCGGCCATCTTCGCCACCAGCGTGGTCACCGTGCTCTTGCCATTGGTGCCGGTGATTCCCACCACCGGCCGCGCGCCGCTGCGGGCGAACAGTTCGATATCGCCGATCACCGGCAGGCCCAGACCGCGCGCCGTCACGAAGAAGGGATCGCCGGAAGACAGTCCCGGCGAGCTCACGACACAATCGGCGTCGGCGAGCAGGCCCACATCGAGCCCCCCGGTGGCAACGCGCACGCGCGGCGCGATCTGGCGCAACTGGTCCAGCCCCGGCGGCTCACGCCGCGTATCGGTAACGCTCACCTGCCAGCCGCGCGCCAGCAGATGCCGCACGACGGAAAGCCCCGTCAATCCCAGCCCCGCCACCACTGCGCGCATCTGTTCGCTCATCAGCGCACCTTCAGTGTCGCGAGGCCCGCGAGCACCAGCAGCAGGCTGATGATCCAGAAGCGCACGATCACCTTCGGCTCGGCCCAGCCCTTGAGCTCGAAGTGGTGATGGATGGGCGCCATGCGGAACAGGCGCTTGCCGCGCAGCTTGAATGACGCCACCTGCAGGATGACCGAGGCGGTCTCGATCACGAAGATGCCGCCCATCAGCAGCACCACGACTTCCTGCCGCACGATCACGGCGACCAGGCCGAGCGCGGCGCCCAGCGCCAGTGCCCCGATGTCGCCCATGAACACCTGTGCCGGATAAGTGTTGAACCACAGGAATCCCAGGCCGGCGCCGACCAGGGCGCCGCAGAAGATCAGCACCTCGCCCGCGCCGGGAACGGCGGGAATCGCCAGATACTGGGCGAAGATGGCATTGCCGCTGGCCCAGGCGAAGATGCCGAGCGCACCGGCCACCATCACCGCCGGCATGATGGCAAGGCCGTCCAGACCATCGGTGAGGTTCACGGCATTGCTCATGCCCACGATCATCAGCGTGGTGAGCACGATGAAGGCGGCGGCTCCCATCGGCAGCGCGAAATCCTTCAGGAAGGGCAGGTACAGCGTGGTTTCGGAGGCGGTCTGCGCCGTCATCCACAGCACCGCGGCCGTGGCCAGGCCCGCCACGTTCTGCCACAGGTACTTCCAGCGCGCCGCGAGCCCCTTGGAGTTGCCGACCACCAGCTTCAGATAGTCGTCGTAGAAGCCGATGAGACCGAAGGCCAGCGTCACGCCCAGCACGGTCCATACATAGCGGTTGCCAAGATCGGCCCACAGCAGCGTGGCGATGCCGATGGCGACCAGGATCAGCGCGCCGCCCATGGTCGGCGTGCCCTTCTTCTTCAGATGGGTCTGCGGACCATCATCACGCACCTGCTGGCCGATCTGCAGCCGCGACAGCGCGCGGATCATCGCCGGCCCGATCCACAGCGTCAGCAGCAGCGCGCTGCTCACGGCGAGGATGCCGCGCAGCGAGAGGTACGAGAACACGTGGAATGCCGTGTACTGCGTAGCGAGCTTCTGCGTGAGCCAGTAAAGCATCAATGCACCCCGCCAGCCATGGCGTCGCTGTCCGTACCCATGAGCAATGCCACTACCTGCTCCAGCCGGTTCGAGCGCGACCCCTTAACCAGCAGGTTCACCTCGGGGCCGAGCAGCGCCGCCACCGCGCGCGCCAGCGAGTCGGCATCCGGATACCAGCTGGCGCCGGCGCCAAAACTCTCCACCGCCAGCGTGCTGAGCGCGCCGGTGGCGAACAGGCGCTCGATGCCGCGCTCGCGCGCATAGCGGCCGACCTCCACATGGCTGGGCTGCGCGTGCTCACCGAGCTCGCCCATGTCGCCCATCACCAGCCAGGCGCGTCCCGGCAGGCCGGCCAGCACATCGATGCCGGCCTTCATCGAAGAAGGGTTGGCGTTGTAGGAATCGTCGATGAGGCGCGCGCCCTGGGGAGTGCGGGCCGGGCGCAGACGGCCGGCGACCGGCTGCATGGCGGCCAGCCCCTCCACGATGGCGTCGAGACTGGCACCCGCCGCGCTCGCGGCAGCCGCAGCGCACAGCGCATTGCGCACATTGTGACGACCGCCGACATTCAGGCGCACATCGCGCTCGCCGGCCGGCGAATGCAGGCGGAAGGTCAGCTGGAAGCCCGCATCTCCCAGCGATTCCGTGATGTGGCTGGCGCGAAAGTCCGCGGGCTGGTCGATGCCGAAGCTCAGCACCGACGCGTTCGTCATGCCACGCCACAGAGAGAAGTACGGATCGTCGGCATTGAGCACCGCGACGGCGCCGGCCTCGAGCCCCGCCACCATCTCGCCCTCGGCGCGCGCCACGCCTTCGATGTCGCCGAAGCCTTCCAGATGCTCGGCGCCGGCGTTGGTGATGAGGCCGACCTGCGGTCGCACCAGAGCCACCAGCGCAGCCACCTCACCCGGACGGTTGGCGCCGATCTCGATCACCGCGCTGCGGTGCTCCTCGGCAAGGCGCAACAGCGTCAGCGGCACACCGATCTGGTTGTTCAGATTGCCCTGCGTGGCAAGGCAGCCGCCGCAGCGACCCAGGATGGCGGCGGTCATTTCCTTCACGGTGGTCTTGCCGTTGCTGCCGGCAACGCCCACGACGGTGCCGGCGAACCGGGCGCGCCACTGTGCCGCGGCACACGTGAGCGCCGCCTGTCCGTCATCCACGCGAATCAGGGGCAGCGAGGAATGATTGACCGGACGGTCCACCACCGCGCCCGCCGCGCCGGCGTCCGCCGCTACATCGAGAAACTGGTTGCCGTCGAAGCGCGGGCCGCGCAGCGCCAGATACAGCTCACCGGGCGCGATGCGGCGAGTGTCGGTGCTGACGCCTGTATAGAGACGATCCTCGCCTTCGAGGCGACCACCGCACAGATGCGCGAAATGCTGCAGGCGCCGCTTCACGACCGGCCTCCGAGCGCGAGGGCTTCGCGCACCACGCGCTGGTCACTGAAGGGACGACGCTCGGCGCCCACGATCTGGCAGGTCTCGTGGCCCTTGCCCGCCACCAGCACCACATCCTCCGCGGTCGCCGTTGCCACGGCACGCAGGATGGCGGCGCGCCGGTCATGGATGATGGTCGCGGCGCCGGAAGCCATGCCTGCGACGATGTCGGCAACGATGGCTTGCGGCTCCTCGGTGCGGGGATTGTCATCGGTGAGGATCACCTGGTCCGCAAGGCGCGCCGCCACCGCACCCATCTGCGGCCGCTTGCCGCGGTCGCGATCGCCTCCGCAGCCGAACACGCACAGCAACCGCCCCTGGCAATGCCGCCGCAGCGCCAGCAGCGCCTGCTCCAGCGCATCGGGCGTATGGGCGTAGTCGACGACGACCAGCGGCCGCTGCGCGGCAGTGAAACTTTCCAGGCGGCCGCTGGGGGCGGCAAGCCCCGCCATCGCATCCACGGCCTGCTTCAGCGGCACGCCGCTGCCCAGCAGCACCGCCAGCACCGCCAGCAGATTGTCGGCATTGAAGGCGCCCACCAGCGGCGCCGTGACTTCGGCCGCACCGAAGCTCGAATCCAGCGTGAACCGCAGCCCATCGCGCGAGAACCGCAGGTCGCGCGCATTCAGGTAGCGCCCCTGCAAGCCTGCTGCGCCACGGCTGCTGCAGGCAATGCGCTCGCGGAACGCCGGACGTGCCGCAAGCGCGGCGCCGAATGCATCATCGACATTGAACACGCGCAGCCGCACATCCTCGCGCTCGAACAGGCTGGCCTTGGCGGCGCCGTAGCGCGCCATGTCGCCGTGGAAATCCAGGTGGTCGCGCGTGAGATTGGTGAACACCGCCGCATGGAACTTCACCGCCGCCACGCGCTGCTGCGCCAGCGCATGCGAGGAGACTTCCATCGCGACGGCGCGGGCTCCCTGATCGCGGAAGCCAGCCAGCCGGCGCTGCGCCGTCACGGCATCCGGCGTGGTCAGCTCACCGGCCACGAGCGTGCCGTCGAAAGCAGCGCCCAGCGTGCCCAGATAGGCCGACGCCTGGCCGCAGGCCGACAGGGCCTGCGCCAGCAGCCAGGCACAGGTGGTCTTGCCATTGGTGCCGGTCACGCCGATCACATCGAGCTGTCGCGATGGCGAGGCGAAGAAGCGGTCGGCAATGCGGCTGGCCTGCGCCGACAATCCCGGAACGGCCACCATCACCACCTGCGCATCCGCGGGCGGCGCGCTGACCGCGCCGTCGGGCTCCCACAGTATGGCCGCGGCGCCGCGACCCATCACATCGCGCATGAAATCGAGCCCATGGCGCTGCGTTCCGCGGCAGGCCAGAAACGCGCTGCCGGCACGAACCTCGCGACTGTCGAGGGTGAGGTCCGAGAGCGCCACGTCCCTGGCGACTGGTGCGATGCCGTCGAGCAGCTGCGAAAGAAGGATCGGCGCGCTCATCGGCGGACCACCGCGCGCGTTTCGACCGCATCCGCCTGGATGCTCTCGCGCGCGGCGTCGGGCCTGACGCCCATCAGCCGCAATGCTCCGCCGACCACGGCGGAAAACACCGGCGCCGCAATATCCCCACCGTAGTAGCGGCCGGCGCCCGGATCGTCGATGACCACAACTGCCGCCAGCCGCGGACTGGAGGCCGGCGCGAGACCGCCGAACACGCCGACATGCCGGTCCTGCGCATAACCGCCGCCGACCGCGATGCGCGCCGTGCCGGTCTTGCCGGCCACGCGGTAGCCGGGAATCGAAGCCTTGATGCCGGTGCCTTCCGACGACACCACGGACTCGAGCAGGCTGATCAGCGTGCGCGCATGGCGCTCGTTCAGCACCTGCTCACCGGACACTTCGCGATCCACGCGCAGCATCGAAACCGGCCGCGCCACGCCATAGGCGCCCAGCGTGGCGTAGGCATGGGTCAGCTGCAGCGGCGTCACCGACATGCCGTAGCCATAGGACAGCGGCGCGATGCTCACCGGCCTCCAGTTGGAGTAGTGCGTCAGCACGCCCGCGGATTCCCCCGGGAAGCCGCTGGTGGTCACCTGTCCGAAGCCGAACTTCGACAACGTGCCCCAGATCTCCTGCGGCTGCAGCGCCAGCGCGATCTTGGTCATGCCGACATTGGAAGAACGCGCCAGCACGGCGGACAGATCCATCACGCCCTGCGGATGCTCGTCCTGGATCAGCTTCGAGCCGACGCGGATGAACCCGGGATTGGTGTCGATGACGCTGCCGGCATCGAAGCGCCCGGACTGCAGCGCCGCGGCAACCACGAAGGGCTTGATGCTGGAGCCGGGCTCGAAGATGTCGGTGGCCGCGCGGTTGCGGTAGGCCGCCGCCTTCATCTGGCCGCGATCGTTGGGATTGAAGGCAGGCTGGTTGACCATGGCGAGGATCTCGCCGGTGGTCACATCCATCACCACCATGGAGCCGGAGCGGGCGCGGTTGTCGCGGATGGCCGCCTTGAGCTCGCGATAGGCCAGATACTGGATCCGCATGTCCACGCTGAGATTCAGGTCGCGGCCGGGACGCGCGGTGCGGATGCTCTCCACGTCCTGCACCTTGCGGCCCAGGCGGTCCTGGATCACGCGCTTGCGGCCGGTTTCGCCGGCGAGCCAGTGGTCGAAGGCAAGCTCCGCGCCTTCCTGGCCCTCGTCGTCGATGCTGGTGAAACCCAGCACATGCCCGACCACCTCGCCGGATGGGTAGTAACGGCGGTATTCGCGCAGCAGATCCACACCGGGGATCGCGAGCGCGCGGACCTTCTGCGCCTCTTCCGGCTGCAGGTGGCGCGCCAGATAGAGGAAGCCGCGGTCCTGGTTGCTGGTGATGCGACGCGCGAACTCGGCGCGGTTGCGCTTGAGCACCTTCGCCAGCCGCGGCCACTCATCGGGCGCCGTGGCCAGCTCCTGCGGATTGGCCCACACCGAATCCACCGGCGTGCTGATCGCCAGCGGCTCATTGTTGCGGTCGAGGATGGCGCCACGGTGCGCCACCGTTTCCACTACCCGCGAAAAGCGGGCATTGCCCTTGGTGACGAGGAAACTGTGATCGACCAGCTGCAGGTCCACGGCACGGGCCACGAGCCCGATGGCGCCCAGCACCAGCGCGCCGAAGGCAAAGCCCAGGCGCAGACGGAAGGCCGAACCATCGCTGCGGGGCGCGCGCTTCATGGCAGCACCACCTGAATGCCCTTCGGATCGGGCGCGGCCATCTTCAGGCGGGTGGTGGCAACGCGCTCCACGAAGGCATGCGCGGACCAGGTGCTCTGCTCCAGCTGCAGACGCCCCCATTCGATCTCGAGGTTGTCGCGCTGCCGATGCAGCGCTTCGAGCTGCACGAACAGCTCACGCGAACGATGCTTGGCATAGATGGCGCCGGCGGCCGAAGCCAGCGCCGCGCACCACAGCAGCAGCGCCGCGATCCACAGTGAACCCGAACCCAGCCTCACGCGGCACCCCGCGGCGCGCCGGCGAGACGTTCGGCCACGCGCAGGATGGCGGAGCGGGCGCGCGGATTGGCGGCGACCTCATCCTCTCCCGCACGGATCTTCTTGCCGACTTCGCGCAGCGCCGGATCGTGCGGCGGCGCGATCGGCAGCCGCGCCCACTCCGGATCCGGCCGTGATTCACGGCGGATGAACTGCTTGACCAGCCGGTCCTCGAGGGAGTGGAAGCTGATCACCGCCAGACGGCCGCCGGGAGCCAGCAGCGCCAGTGAAGCCTCGAGCGCCCGCGACAGCTCGCCGAGCTCGTCGTTGACCTGCATGCGCAGCGCCTGGAAGGTGCGCGTGGCGGGATGCTTGCCCGCTTCACGCGTGCGCACGGCGCCGGCGACGATCTGCGCCAGCTGCCCGGTGGTTTCGATGGGCTCGCGGCCACGAGCTTCGACGATCGCGCGGGCGATGCGCCCGGCGAAACGCTCCTCCCCGAGACGGCCGATCACGTCGCGGATCTCGTCGCTTGAGGCTCCGGTGAGCCATTGGGCGGCACTGCGCCCAGCCTGCGGATCCATGCGCATGTCGAGCGGACCGTCGAGGCGGAAGCTGAAGCCGCGGCCGGCTTCGTCGAGCTGCGGCGAAGACACGCCGAGGTCGAGCAGAATCCCGCGACACGGACGTCCCCCGCCATGCTGCGCGACCAATGATTCGAGCGCACTGAACGCAGCGCGGACCACCAGGAAACGCGGCTCCGCCGCGAAGCGCCGCCGCGCAGCTGCGACGGCCTGCGGATCCCGATCGATCGCGAGGAGTCGTCCCTCTGGACCCAGCATGCCGAGGATGCGGGCGCTGTGGCCGCCGCGACCGAAGGTCGCATCGACATACAGCCCGTCAGCGGGCGCGTCGGGCGCAAGGCCGAGCGCCGCAATGGCCTCTTCGACAAGCACCGGCTTGTGCTCATCCAATGAACGCTTCCTCGCGATCCAGATTTCACAATTGCAACGATTCGAGCGCGGCCGAGGGGTCACCCCCCGCCTGCTCGGCCTTCATCCATTCCGCGCGCCGGAGGTTCCAGCGGCCCTCATCCCAGATCTCCAGCCGCCGGCCCTGCCCCACCATCCATGCGCCACGGGTCAGCCCCGCGAATTCGCGCAGCTCGGGCGACAGGGAGATGCGGCCATGGCTGTCCAGCTCCAGCTCATCGGCATGACCGACCATCAGGCGCTGCAGGCGGCGGGCCTGGGGATTGAGGCTGGGAAGGCTCATGAGCTGCTGCTCGATGGGCTCCCACTCGGGGGCGGGATAGACCAGCAGGCATTCGTCGGGATCGACGGTGACGACCACCCGGCCCTCGCCGGGAGCGGCGAGCAGCCGCCGGTAGCGGGTTGGTACGACCACCCGGCCCTTGTCATCGACGGTGACTTTTGTTGCGCCGCGGAACATACCTTGGAATGGGGATTCCCCACTTCCACCCACTTCAACCCACTTGGCCCCATATTAGGAACCGGGCAGGTCTTATGTCAACGTCCGCAGCGGATTTTTTTGCTTATGTCACAAGGGTTTACGTGGATGCACGAAAGTGGGACACCAGTCTCAAAAGTTCTCGTTTTGATTCCGGCACTTGGCTGCGATTGCTCACAAATTGGATGGGGAGCCGGCCTGTAAGCCGGGTTCTGTCGAGAGCAATCATTCCTCTGCGAGCCGTGTCACCACGGCCCTGAAGCGGCCTACCCGGAAGCACGCGGGACTCACGCTTGCGCCCCACCTTGCGGCGGAACGCGACTTCCCTATTTGGCCTTGCTCCGGGTGGGGTTTGCCGTGCCGTCGAGTGTTGCCACCGACGCGGTGCGCTCTTACCGCACCCTTTCACCCTTACCAGCGCCCTGACCAGTTTCCTGGCGGGCACTTCGGCGGTTTGCTTTCTGTTGCACTTTCCGTGGGCTCGCGCCCCCCAGGCGTTACCTGGCACCCTGTCCACCGGAGCCCGGACTTTCCTCCCCGCCCCACCCTTGCGGATGTGACGCAGCGATTGCCCGGCCGGCTCCCCAAGCATAAGGGTATCAGGAGCAGCTGGTAAGATCGCGTTTCGGGTGTCTGCCGCATGGTGCCGCAGACAGGCATTGCGCAGGTCGGGCCGCCGCGCGGAGCGTCCTTGTCCATGCACCACCCCGCGCCCGCATCATCGACCCGCCGGGCACTGCTCGCCGACCGCGCATACGCCGCCTTCGCGCGTTTTGCGCGCATCGAGGCCGCCAGCGGCATCCTGCTGCTCATCGCCGCGGTCATCGCGCTGACCTGGGCCAACTCGCCCTTCGAGCACAGCTATCACGCACTGTGGCACACGCCGCTGGGCATCCGCCTGGGCGACCTGGAGTTTTCACAGCCGCTGCATTTCTGGATCAACGACGGGCTGATGACGCTGTTCTTCCTCGTCGTCGGCATGGAAATCCGTCGCGAGATCCACGACGGCGCGCTCTCCACCATGCGGCAGGCGTCGATGCCGCTGGTGGCCGCAATGGGCGGCGTGATCGCGCCGGCGCTGATATTCATCACTCTCAATCACGAGCCCGCGCAGCTGCGCGGCTGGGCCGTGCCCACCGCCACCGACATCGCCTTCGCGGTCGGCGTGCTGGCCCTGCTGGGCCGCTCCATACCGGCGAACGTGCGCATATTCCTGCTGGCTCTCGCCATCATCGACGATGTGATCGCCGTGCTGATCATCGCGCTGTTCTATTCGGGCGGCATCGACATCACCGGCGTTGCCGTGGCGGCGCTGGGCATGCTGGTGGTGGTGCTGTTCCAGCGCTCCGGCGTGGTTTCGGCGCTGCCCTACTGCATCCCGGGGATCATCACCTGGGCGGGGCTGCTGATCTCCGGCGCGCATCCGGCGCTTGCCGGCGTGGTGCTGGGGCTCATGACGCCGGTGATCGCGCCGGTGAACCGGGATCTGCCGGCGCCGGTCACGCGCGTGCAGCAGGCGCTGCATCCCTGGGCCGCCTTTCTCATCATGCCGCTGTTCGCGCTGGCGAATGCGGGCGTGGGTATCGCGGGCACGGACCTGGCCGCCACCGGGTCGCTCGCGGTGCTGAGCGGCGTGGCCATCGCACTGGTCATCGGCAAGCCTCTGGGCGTCTTCGCCGCCAGCTGGCTGATGGTGCGCTCGGGACTGGGCCGGTTGCCCGTAGGCGTCACCTGGGCCGGCATCCTGCTCATCGGCCTGCTGGGAGGCATCGGCTTCACCATGTCGGTGTTCATCGCCATGCTGGCCTTCGACGACGCCACGCTGCTCGCGGCCGCGAAACTGGGCATCCTGCTGGGCTCCGCGGTGGCCGCGCTGCTGGGGCTCGCCTGGGGCTGGATGTCCATGCGGCGGCAGCGCAGCACGGCCTGATCCGCTTTCGCGAAAGCCGCCACCGGCACGCTATACAAGCCAGAACGAGAGGTCCCCATGCACCGTCATCTGCGCAGATCCACGCCCGCCCTGCTGATCATGCTGCTTCCCGGGCTTGCGCTGGCTGCGGAGCAGCTGGCCGTGAAGACCGGACTGTGGGAGTCCACCACCGTGACCATCAGCAGCGGCATACAGCTGCCGCAACTGCCCCCGGAGGCGCTCGCGCGACTGCCGCCGGAGCAGCGCGCGCAGATGGAGAACATGATGAAGCAGCTGGGCGCCAACGGCCCGAGCACGCGCACCGACCGCAGCTGCCTCACGGAGCAGGACCTCAAGGAAGGGCTGTTCAAGGCGCTGCGCGAGAGCGAGAACGCCAACTGCAAGCACAACATCGTGAAGGCCACGTCGAAGCAGCAGGAAGTGGAGATGACCTGCAGCAGCCCGGTGAGCGGCACCGGCCGCATGAAGGTCGATGTGGTGGACAGCGGCAATGTGCGCGGCGAGATGGACATGAAGTCCGCCGCCATGACCATGAACGTGAAATTCACCTCGCGCTGGCTGGGCGCAAGCTGCCCGGCGGACACGAGGTAACTCCGCGGCGCCGCCGCATCGGGCGGCGCCCTGTGCCTAAAGGGCGGTGTTCTCCCAACCGCCGCCCAGCGCGCGATACAGGTTCAATGCGGCGTTGAGCCGCGACAGGCGCAGCTGGATCAGCGAATCCTGCGCCTGGAACAACACCCGCTGGCTGTCGAGCACGCCGAGCAGATCGTCGGCGCCCTCGCGGTAGCGCAGCTCCGCCAGCTGCAGCGAGCGCTGCGCCTGGGCCACGGTCTGCTGCTGGCTCGCCTCCTGGCGCACACCGACATCGGCATTGCCCAGCGCGTCGTCCACTTCCTTGAGCGCGGTGCGCACCGCGGCCGCATAACTCTCCACGGCGACCCGCTGCTGCGAGCGCGCGGTCTCGATCTGCGCACTGCGACGGCCGCCATCGAACAGCGTGAGTCCCATGGAAAGCGCCGCCGACAGACTGGTGGCCGGATTGGTCAGCGAAACCAGCTCCGCGCTGGAAAGCCCTCCCGAACCCGACAACGAAATGGAAGGCAACAACGAAGTACGCGCCGAATGCACATTGGCCGCCGCCGCCACCAGATCCGCTTCCGCCGCCGCAAGGTCCGGACGCCGTTCGAGAAGATCCGAAGGCAGGCCGGGCGCCACCGCCGGCACCCGCAGCTGCGCGAAAGTCTCGGCGCCCGCATCGAAGCCCTGCGGCACCTCGCCCAGCAGCAACGCCAGCGCCGCGGCCAGCTGACGCTGCTGGGTCTCCAGCGGCACCAGCGCCGTGCGCTGCGCCAGCACCGTCGTGGTCTGCTGGCTCACCTCCAGCGGCGTCGCCACGCCATTGCGGAACCGCGCCTCGACGATGCCGAGCACACGCTCGGCGATGGCGAGATTCTCGCGCGCCAGCGCCAGACGCTCGCCGGTCGCGAGCATCTGGAAATACGTGGAGGCCAGCGTGCTGGTCGTGGAGATGCGCAATGTCTCGTAGTCGAAGCGCGAGGCCTGGTAGCCGGCGCCCGCGCTGCGCGAACCGGCTGCGATGCGCCCCCACAGATCCACTTCGTAGCCCACCGAAAAGCCCGCCGACGTGGATTCACGATCCGTCGGCGCACTGCCCTGGGCATCGCTGCGCGAGCGCGAGCTGCTGGCACTGACGGACAGGCTGGGGAACAGCGAACTGTTCGCGCTGCGCAGCGCCATCTGCGCCTGGCGCACCCGCTCGGCGGCGATGGTGAGGTCCGGTCCGGCCGCGAGCTGGTTTTCGACCCATTCATCGAGGCGCGGCGAGCCGAAGCCGCGCCACCATTGTGCCGACACCGGGCTGGCCGCGGCACTCGCCACCTCCTGCCAGCCTTGAGGCATGGGCACATCGGGACGCTTCACGGGCCCGCCGGCGCAACCGGCAAGCAACAGCGCCACGACCACCGCCACAGAGAAAGACGATTGATTTGCGATTCGCATGCTCATTCCGAAGCCAGGGCCACGACGGGATCGAGGCCCGCCGCCTTGTTGGCGGGCAGATAACCGAAGGCAAGACCGGTGCCGAAGGCGCAGCCGAAGGCCAGCAGCACCGGCGCCACCGAATAGGCGATGGGCGTACCGAAGCTGCCGATGATGGCGGCGGCGCCCAGACCGACGATCACGCCGATCACGCCGCCCGCGGCCGACACCACCAGCGCCTCGATGAGGAACTGGTGCCGGATGTTGCGCGTGCGCGCGCCGGTGGCCATGCGGATGCCGATCTCGCGCGTGCGCTCGGTGACGCTCACCAGCATGATGTTCATCACGCCGATGCCGCCCACCAGCAGCGAGATGGCGGCGATCGAGCCGAGCAGGATGGTCATGGTGTTCTGCGCCTCGGTGGCCGTCTCCATCAGCGAGGCCATGTTGCGCACCTGGAAATCGATGGTGCCGTGACGCTGCGCCAGCAGCGACTCCACGTCGGACTGCGTCTCGTTGATGCGCTTCACATCGTCCACGGCCACGGTCACATTGCGCAGGAAACGCTGGCCCGACAGGCGCAACTGGCTGGTCTGGTAGGGCACCAGCACCACGTCGTCCTGGTCCTGGCCGTTGGGCGAGGCGCCCTTGGCGGACATCACGCCGACCACCTGGAAGATCAGGTTGTTCACCAGCACATATCTGCCCAGCGGGTCCTCGCCGCCCGGGAACAGCGCATCGACCACGGTCTTGCCGAGCACCGCGACCGTGGCGTATTCGGATTCGTCCTGGTCGGTGAAGAAGCTGCCCGCGGCCAGATTCCAGCGGCGCGCCTGCGGATATTTCGCCGACGTGCCCAGCACCTGCGTGGAGTAGTCGCTGCCCTCGTAGCGCAGCGTCGCATTGCTCTGCTGCTCGGGCACCGCCGCGAGCACATTGGGCACCTCGCTGTCGATGGCGCGCACGTCATCGAGCACCAGCGTGGCGGTGGAATTGAAGCCGCGCTGGTTGGGCGCGCCGGGCCTCACCAGCAGCAGGTTGGAGCCCATGGCCGAGATGCGATCCACCACCGCCTGCTTGGCGCCATCACCGATGGCGAGCATGGCGATCACGGCCGCCACACCGATAACGATGCCCAGCAGTGTGAGCACCGAGCGGAACACATTGGCACGCAAGGAGCGCAGCGCCATCCGGGTGGCCTCCAGCAGGTCCGCCAGCTGCGATTCCGTACCGCGCCGCGCCGCCCACTTCAGCGCCGGTGAATCCGCCGGCGGCGGGCGCGCGCCGTTGTCGGCCACGACATTGCCATCCTTGATCTCGATGACGCGCGGCGCACGCTCGGCCACCTCGCGCGCATGGGTGATGAGGATCACGGTGTGGCCGCGGGCCGAAAGATCGTCCAGCAGGCGCATCACATCGGCGCCGCTCTTGCTGTCCAGCGCGCCGGTGGGCTCGTCGGCGAGGATGATGCGACCGCCATTCATCAGCGCGCGCGCGATGGAAACCCGCTGCTGCTGGCCGCCGGAAAGCTGGTTCGGCCGGTGGTGCATGCGATCGCCCAGCCCCAGCGAGTCGAGCAGCTCCTGCGCGCGCGCGTGACGCTGCTGCGCCGGAATGCCGGCATAGACGGCGGGCACCTCGACATTGTCCGTGGCCGTGCCCATGGCAATCAGGTTGTAGCTCTGGAACACGAAGCCGAAGGCCTCGCGCCGCAACTCGGCCAGCTCGTCGCGATCGAACTCGGACACGTCGCGACCCAGGAATTCGTACGTGCCGGTGGTCGGGCGGTCCAGGCAGCCGAGGATGTTCATCAGCGTGGACTTGCCCGAACCCGAGGCGCCCATGATGGCGACGAACTCACCCGGATAGATGGTGAGGTCGATGCCGTGCAACACCTGCACCGCCATCTCGCCATTGCGATAGGTCTTGGTGACCTGCGAGAGACGGATCAGCGGCGTGGCCGGATCGACGGCGGCCATCAGCGGGCTCCCGGAAAGCCCATGGGCGGACCGAAGCCGGTGCCGCCGACGCCCCGGTTCTGCTGCTGGTTGCCGGTTGCTGTCTGCGGCGCATCGGCCTGCCGCTGTCCGGCCACCACGCGGTCGCCTTCCTGAAGGCCGGAAATGATCTCGGCATGCACGCGGTTGGTCACACCCACCTGCACATCGCGCGACACGATGCTGCCATCGGCCTGCACCAGACGCACCGTGGCCGGACGCGGACCGGACCGCTGGCCGAACGCCATGCCCGCATTCGGACCCGCGCCCGCGAAATCAGGACGCTGGCGCCGCCCGCCACCGGGCATCTGCCCGCCTTCTCCACCGCGTCCCATGCCACGCGGCGCCTCTGCTTCCCCCGCGCCTTGCCGCTGCCTGCCTGCCGTCTGGGCATCAGCACCGGCCTGCGGCTGGGGCGACGCCTGCGCATCGCCACCTTCCGCCGGCCGCGCCGCCGGCACCTGCGGACGCTGCATGGTGAGCGCCGACATCGGCGCCACCAGCACGTCCTGCGCCTCGGCCACCACGAAAAACACCTGCGCCGTCATCTGCGTCAGCAGCGCATGGTTGGGATTGGGCACATCGAACAGCGCGTTGTAGAGCACCACATTGTTGGTGACCGTCGGCGTGGGCTCGATCTTGTCCAGCGTGCCGTACCAGCGCCGCCCCTGGCCGCCCAGCGTCGTGAAGTAGGCCTTCATACCGGCGTTCAGCTTGCTCACGTCGGCCTCCGACACCTGCGTCTGCACCGTCATGGTCGACAGATCGGCGATGCGCAGCAGGGTCGGCGCCTGCTGGTTGGTGTTGAGCGTCTGGCCCTGCCTGGCGGTGATGCTCACCACGGTGCCGGCCATTGGCGCATAGATCTTCGTGTACTTGAGATTGGCCTCTTCCACCCGCATGCTGGCCTGCAGCTGCTGCATCTGCGCCTTGAGCGAGGCAATGGAGGCACGCGTGGACGCCAGCGTGGTCTCGGCATCCTGCAGCGCGCCGGTGGTGGTGGCTTCTTCCTTCATCAGATTCTGCTGGCGCTGGAAATCACGCTCGGCCTTGGCCAGATCCGCCTCGCGCTGCACCAGCTGCGCCTGCTGCGAACGCAGCTGCGCGCGGCTCGCGTCCACCCGCGCCGCGGATTGCTCGGCGTCGATCTCGGCGAGCAGGTCGCCTTCCTTCACCGCGCTGCCCACTTCAACCACGATGCGGGTGAGCTGGCCCGACACCTGCGCACCCACATCCACGTAGTCGCGCGGCTGCAGCGAACCGGTGGCGGTCACCAGATCCTCGATCGAGCCCTTCTCCACCGTGGCGTAGACATTCAGATCCGCGGCGTTCGCGGGAACGAAATGCCGGAACACTTTCCAGGCGCCGAAGGCGATCAGGATCGCCAGCACCGCCAGCACGGCGCGGGATCTCAGGAGCCGGGTCATGGCAGTGGCACTGCCGCGGGACACTGTGTCATCGTTCATGGGAGATTGCGGGTTCCTTCTGTCCTGGAGGAAAAGCCTGAAGAGGGATTGCGGAACGATTGTGAACGCCCGGGTGCACAAAACTTCCCCATTTGGGGCCTAGCCTCAAGCGCCATGAAACTGCGTTTCGACACGCTGCGCGTCAAGCTGTTCCTGGCCATCGCCGGCGCCAATGTGGTGCTGGTGGCGGCAGCCTATCTGATCTATGGCTGGAGCTTCGAGCAGGGCCTGGGCGACTACCTGCAGAAAAGCGAGGCGGCGCGGCTGGACCCGGCGGTCACCCGCCTGGCGGAAGACTACCGGCAGCACGGCAGCTGGGAGTGGCTCACTGATGACGGCCGGCGCGCCTGGATGCAACTGCTGCGCGAGGAACTGGGCCGCAGCCGCAACTCGCGTGACGGCCGTGAAGGCCACGAGGGGCGCGATGAAACACCCCGCGACGAGCGCGGTCGCGCACCGCCACCACCGCCGCCGCTGACCATGGATCCGCGCCTGATGCTGCTGGATGCCGACGGTGAAGTGCTGATCGGCGGCGGCGCGCTCGGCGCCATGGGCGAACGCAGCACCGAGCCCGTGCGCCGGCCGGTCACGGTCGATGGCCGCACAGTGGGATATCTGGCCTACGTGCCACGGCTGCAGGTGGTCGAATCGCTGGAGCGCGTGTTCTCCGCCGAACAGAACCGGCGCTTCGGCGCGATCGCGGTCGGGCTGCTGGCTGCCGTGCTGGTCAATGCCGCGCTGATCGCGCACTGGCTGTCGCGCCGGCTCAACGCCCTGTCGGCCGGCGCGGCCGCATTGGCGCAGGGCCGTTATGCCACCCGCCTGGACGTGCACGGCGACGATGAACTGGAACGCCTGGCGGGCGACTTCAACCGCCTGGCCGGCACGCTCGAGACGGCGCAGCGGGCGCGCCAGCAATGGATCGCCGATATCGCGCACGAGCTGCGCACACCGCTGGCGGCGCTGCGCGCGGAGATCGAGGCGCTGGAGGATGGCGTGCGGCCACTGACCCGCGCCGGCATGACGTCTCTCGCGCAGGAAACCAGCCGGCTCACGCGGCTGGTCGAAGATCTGCGCACGCTGTCGCTGTCGGATCTGGGCACGCTGACCTATCACAAGGAGCGGGTGTCGCTGGCCGAAGTGGTGGAAGACTGCCTGGCCTCTCAGCGCGCCGCCATCCACGACACGCCGCTGGCCATCGAAACACGGCTGGACGCGCAACTGCGCGTCAACGCCGACACCGATCGCCTGACGCAGGTGTTCGGCAACCTGCTGCAGAACACGCTGCGCTATACCGACGCACCCGCGCGGCTGCGCATCACCCTCGACGCCGCGGACGGCGAGGCCGTGCTGCGCTGGGAAGACAGCGCGCCCGGCGTACCGCCGCAGGATCTGCCCCGCCTCACCGACCGGCTGTATCGCGTCGACAGCTCGCGCGCGCGCAGCAGTGGCGGCTCGGGGCTGGGCCTCGCCATCGTCGCCGCCATCGTGCAGGCGCATGAGGGCCGCATCACTGCCGAAGCCAGTCCGCTGGGCGGCCTGGGCTGGGTACTGCGGCTGCCGCTCGCGGCCGGCACGACATACACATGACCCGCCGCATCCTCATCGTCGAGGACGAGGAGAAGATCGCCGACGTGCTGCGCGACTACCTGCGGCGCGAAGGCTACGAGACCTTTCATCTCGCGCGGGGCGATGAGGTGGTGGGCTGGGTGCGCGACAACGGCTGCGACCTGGTGCTGCTGGATCTGATGCTTCCGGGGCGCAGCGGCCTCGAGGTATGCCAGGAACTGCGCGCCTTCTCCGACACCGCCATCATCATGGTCACCGCGCGCGTCGACGAGATCGATCGCCTGCTGGGGCTGGCGCTGCAGGCCGACGACTACATCTGCAAACCCTTCAGCCCGCGCGAGGTCGTTGCCCGGGTCAACACCGTGCTGCGGCGGACGGCGCGGCGCGACGACACGCCGGCTCCCGGCACAGCCCCCGCCGCCGCACCGGGGCTGCAACTGGACCCGGAGCGCTGGAGCGCCACCCTGGCTGGCCGCGACCTGGGACTCACCGCCGTGGAATTCCAGCTGCTGCGCGTGCTCGCGAGCCAGCCCGGCCGCATTTATTCACGCGACCAGCTCATGGATGCCATGTACCGCGACGCGCGCATCGTCGCCGACCGCACCGTGGACAGCCACGTGAAGAAATTGCGCCGCAAGATCGCGCGCGTGCTGGGCGAGCGCGAACTGATCCACTCGGTGTATGGAGTGGGCTACAAATACGAGGAATGAGCGGCGCTAGTCCGGCGATTCCAGACCGTATTGCTGCTTGAGCGCCGTGTGCTCGGACCGCGCCAGATACATGAGCAGCGCGCGGGCGCCTTCGGCTCGATCCGGAGTGCCCACGACAGCGCCCGAGAACACGGTGTACAGCTGGATTTCCGGCGGCAGCGGACCCACCACCTCGATGCCCGGCAGATTGATGAGCTCCGAGAGCTGCTGGAAGCCCAGCTCCACCTTGCCATCGGCCACCAGCGTTCCCACCGGCACACCCGGCGGCGGCACGACGATGCGCGGCCTGATGGCTTCGAGAATGCCCCAGCGCGCGAACAGCTTTTCCAGATAGATGCCGCTGGGTCCGGTGGAGTAGCTGATCGATGGAGCGCGCTCCACCGCCGCGCGCACCGCGGCCTCGTCCGGAATATCGGGGCGCGCGCCGCCGACCCGCACGGCCACCGCGACACCGGAACGCGCCACGTCGATGCGCGGGCCGCTCAGATGCCCTTCGCCGATCAGCCGGTCGATGGCGCTGGCGGAGAGCACCACCACGTCCGCCGCCGCCTCGCCGCTCGCCACGCGCTGCGCCACCTTCACCCCGCCGCCGAACTCAGTGGTCACGGCCTGGCCGCTAGCGCGGCGATATTGCTCGGCGATCGCGGCGAGCACCTCGCGCGTGGCCATGGAAGAGAGCAGTCGCAAAGGAGTCAGGGTGATCATGTCGATGCATTCGTTTCGCGGGAGCCAGGCGGCGATTCTGCGTCAGATCCGTCCGCACCGCGACCGTGGACCAGCGCATAGACCTCGCTCCTGCGCCGCCCGGTGAGCTGCGCGACCACCGCCGCCGCGCGCGAAGGCGGCAGCTCGCGCGCCAGCAGTTCCAGCGCCTGGCGGGTGAAGGCATCGTCCATGGCCGGCTGCGCGTCGGCATGGCCCGCGACCACCAGCGTGATCTCGCCGCGCGCGAAATTGGCATCCTTGCCACCGATATCCCGCAACTGCTCCAGCGTCCCGCGGTATATCGTCTCGTGCAGCTTGGTCAGTTCCCTCGCCACCGCAGCCTGCCGCATGCCGCCAAAGACATCCGCCATCGCAGCCAGAGTATCCAGCAGCCGGTGCGGCGATTCGAAGAACACCAGCGTGCGCGTCTCCTGCGCGAGCTGGCGCAGCTTCTCGGCGCGCGCCGCCGCGCGCGCCGGCAGGAAGCCCTCGAAGCAGAACCGGTCCGTGGGCAGGCCACTCGCGGCCAGCGCCGCGATCACCGCCGAGGGCCCCGGCAGCACCTGCACGGCAACGCCCGCGTCGATGGCGGCCCGCACCAGCGCATACCCCGGGTCGGAAATCAGCGGCATGCCGGCATCGCTGACCAGCGCCACGCGCGCGCCCGAGCGCAGGCTGTCGAGCAGCCCCTGCACGCGCCGGCCCTCATTGTGTTCATGCAGCGACAGCAGCGGCTTGTCGATGCCCAGCTGGCGCAGCAGCGCGCCGGTGTGGCGGGTGTCCTCGGCGGCCACCAGGTCGGCCGCCGCCAGCGCCTCGCGCGCCCGCGGAGACAGATCGCCCAGATTGCCGATCGGCGTCGCGACGACATCGATCCGCCCCATAGCCGCTGACACTATAATCCCCGCATGCAGACACGCCCGAGTGCAATGACCAGCTTGCCCCGCCACCACCCCGCCCCGCAACCCGAAGCCATGCCTCGGCTGCGCCGCCTCGCATTGGCGCTGCTGGCGGGCGCCACCCTCATCGCCGGCTGCACCTCGCTGCAGGAGCCAGGCGCAGGCCCCGCTTCCGTCGATCGCGCGGAGCGGCTGCTACGGCAGGGCAACCCGGTGGCCGCCGCCCAGATGTACGAGCGGCTGTCGGCAGCCAACGCGCCACCAGACCAGGCTGAATTCGCGCTGCACGCGGCGCGCGCCTGGCTCGCCGCCGAACGGCCTGCGGACGCGGACCGCATGCTCGGCACGCTGGGCCCGTCACTGACACCGGCACAGCAATTCACCCGCTCGCTGCTGGTGGTCGAGGTGCTGAGCGCGCAGCGCCAGAACCAGGTCGCCTGGCGGCAGGCCGCGGCCATCGCCGAACCGCGCAATGCCGCGGACGCGGCACGCCTGTTCCGGTTGCGGCAGCACACCGCGCTGCGCGCCGGCCAGCCGGTGGAAGGCGTGAGGGCCGGCATCGCGCGCGAGCGTGTGGCGACGACAGATGCCGAACGCGAGCAGGCCCGCCGTGAGCTGCTCGGCGACCTGCGCGCCGCCATCGACCGTGGCCAGCGCGTGGATCCGGCCGCCAGCAACGAGGCGCTGATCCGCGGCTGGCTGGAGATCGGGCAGATCGCTGCCAACGCCAGCCGTAGTCCGCTGGGCGCGGGCCCCGCCATCGATCGCTGGCGCGGCCGCTATCCCGGCCATCCGGCCAGCACCATCGCCATGGCGGAGATCATCGCCGCCGGCAGCGCGGACGGCATAGCACCGGGGCGCGGTGGTCCCGTCGCCCTGCTGCTGCCGCTCACCGGGCGTCAGTCGGCAGCCGCCTCCCTGGTGCGCGACGGTTTCCAGGCGGGCATTGCCCAGCTGCCGCAGCCCAGTCGTCCTGAAGTACGCATCTACGACACCGGCACCATGTCCGTGAGCGCCGCGCTGCAAGCGGCGCTGGCCGATGGCTCGGGCCTCATCGCCGGCCCGCTGACGCGCGAGGAAGTGCAGAGCGCCGTCGAGCTCTACAGCGGCGCAGTGCCCCTGCTGCTGCTCAACAACCTCGCCTCGGGCAGCGCCGGCCGCGGCATCTACCAGTACGCGCTGTCTCCCGAAGACGAGGCGCGTCAGATCGCGCGTCGCGCACTCGCGGCCGGGCAGCGCCGCGCGCTGGTCTTCGCGCCGTCCGGCGACTGGGGCAATCGGGTGCTGGCCGCCTTTTCGCAGGAGCTCACCAGTGGCGGCGGCACGGTGCTCTCGCAGGCCACCTACGATGCGCCGCGCAGCGATCTCACCGCCATGATCACGCGGGCGCTGGCGGTGGACGAAAGCCGCGCGCGCATGCGCCGCGTGCAGCAGATCGTCGGTGGCGACCTGGTCTTCGAGACACATCGCCGCTCCGATGTCGACTTCATTCTCGCCGCCGGGCAACAGCCGCTGGCGCTGCGGCAGATCCTGCCGCAGCTGCGCTTCTTCGGCGCCGGCGACCTGCCCACCTACATCACCGTCGACGGCCTCGATCCGGATCCGGTCGGCAATCGCGACCTGGAAGGCGCACAGTTCGCCGACATGCCCTGGGCGCTCGAAGAGAGCGGCCCGGTGGCCGAGATCCGCGCCAACACCCAGCCGCAGTGGGGTCCGCGTGGCCCGCGTCTTTCCAGGCTGTTCGCCTTCGGCCATGACGCCGCGGCGCTGGCCGTGGCGCTCGGCGCGCGGCAGCAACCCGCATGGCCGGTGGCCGGCCTCACCGGGCGACTGTCCGTGGCCGCCGACGGCCGCGTGGAGCGCGACCTGGATTGGGCGCGCCTCAGCGAGGGATTGCCACGCCGTCTCGACCTGCTTCGCTGAGTGTGCTGCGCGGCCGCGAGCGCCTGCATCGCGGGCAGCTCGCCGAGGTCGCCGCGGCACGCTTCCTCGAAGCGCAGCACTGCATCGTGCTGCTGCGCAATTATCGTTGCCGCATGGGCGAGATCGACATCGTCGCGCGCGAACCCGGCGGCGTGCTGCTGATCGCTGAAGTGCGCCTGAGATCACGCAGCGACTTCGGCACTGCCGCCGAAAGCGTCACCCCACGCAAGCAGCTGCGCATCATGCGCGCCTGCCGTCACCTGCTCGCGAGGCAACCCGCGTTCGCGCGCTGCGCCATCCGTTTCGATGTCATCGAGGTGCGGCCCGCACCAGGCAGCCAGAGCCACGAAGTGCACTGGATACGGCACGCCTTCGAATACCGGTAACGTCCGCGAACTTTGTGCGCTGCTTCTCGGAGTGCCGACCACTCCACGCGCCACATCACAATTATCGCGCATCGCGAGCACGGCTCCCCGGAGGGCGGTGTTAAACAATAGCCCGCTTCCACCACCGCTGACCCGTCCGCGAGGGACCGCAGATGACACGACGTCGCCTATCGATCGCCCTGGGCTGTTGCCTTGCAAGCTCCGCCTGGGCGGGGGAGAACGCAGCCCCGAGGTCGCCACCAGCCGCACCCAGCACCAGCCATCCACTTGCCGTGAACCTTGCAAGCATGGGCGCGCTGGCCTGCGTGGAGCGCTCTGACCAGGTGGCCCGGTTTCTGGATCCAGGACGCACTTCACGGACATTGATCCAGACGCCGGCCGACAACCCGAACCGGCGGCTGCTGATGCTGACGATGGTCGGCGAGCCGCAACCCGGCTCCTACAGCCTCAGCAACATCGCGCTCGCCCCCGGCCAGGCCAATGGCTGCGGCGCGAGCTACCGGACCATCACCTGGGTGAACCTGCCCTGCGAGAAGGCGCAAGCGGCCGAATTTCCCACTGTGAAATTCACGCGGATCGACTCGCTCGCAGTCAGCGCCGCCGTCATCAACCGAAACATGTGGATCGTGACCATGCCGGCAGGCCCTGGTTGCGTAATCGAGAAAGAGGAAACCGTGCAATGAACGTCAGAACGAATGGATTCGCCCGTGCCAGACTGGTCCGCTACGCCTACCCCGCCGTCGTCGCTGCCGTGCTCGCCAGCACGACGGGCGGCGACGCCCACGCCGCCGATTGGGCCATCGCCTGCAACCTGACCGGATCCCCGGGCAGCGCCGTCGTGGGCGGCGCCTGCGACTATGCCAGCAGCACCGCGGGCAATTTCAATGTGAACGGCAACCTGGGGGCGAACTCCATCTCCACCAACTCGCTTTCAACCAGCTCGTTCAGCACCAATTCGATCAACAACACCGGCAACATCAACAATGGAGGTTCGATCGGCACCAACACGCTGTCCACCTCCGGCGCGGCGACACTGAACTCGGCAACCGTGACCAACGGGCTGTCGAGCAATGGCATCGCCAACAACGGCAACATCGGCACGACGACGCTGTCGACCTCGGGCGCGGCCACGCTGAACTCGGCGACCGTAACCAACGGGCTGTCGAGCAATGGCATCACCAACAACGGCAATATCGGCACGACGACCCTGGCCACCTCGGGTGTCGCAACGCTGAACTCCGCGGTCGTCACCAACGATCTGTCGAGCAACGGCATCGCCAACAACGGCACCTTCAGCAACGACGGCGCGCTCACCCAGACCGGAACCACCAGTATCAACACCAGCGGCGGAGCGAACACCTCCATCGGCACGGCTGGCGCGTCCATCAACCAGATCGCCGGAGCGCAGAACCTCATCGCCGGCTCCCAGGGCACGGCCAGCACCACCGCGTCGGTGACGATCACCGGCGTGAATGGCGCAGGGTCAATCGTTGCACCCGTGTCCGCGGCCTCCGGCCAGTCCTCCGGCGTCTACATCCAGGGCGCAGCCTCGACGCCCGGCGCCTATGATGTGTACATCGCCTCGGCCAGCGGCGAAGCCGCCATTGCCATCACGGACGCGGGCGTGCAGATCATCGGACCGAACCTGAGCGGCAGCGCCTCCACCAGCAACTCCTTCGGCGGCGGCGGCTCCAATTCCGGCGACACCAGCGTCAACAACAGCATCGGCATGGGCAGCGTCAGCACCGGCTCGGTCACCAACTACATGGGCGGCGCGGCCGGCCTGGGCGCCGTCACCAACATCATGGGATCGGCCGGATCGGTCGACGGCGCCACCGTTTCCACCAGCATCGGCAGCGGCGGATCGAGCAATGACGGAACCGTCACCAACAGTTTCGGGCAGGGCAGCACCGGCAGCACCACCGTCAGCAACGCCATCGGCCAGTCGGTCGGCGGCGGCGGCACGGTCACCAACCAGCTCGGCGGCGGCAGCGGCACCTCGCACAACAGCATGGGCAGCACCACGGAATTCGGCACGGCAACCAATGACATCGGCGTCGCTGCCGCACCATACGGCAGCACGGTGAACAACATCGGCACCGGCCAGGGCGTCACGCGCACCACGTTGGGCAACAGCAATCAGTCGTCGACCGTCAACATGGCCGCAGGCAGCAGCTCCCTGAGCATGGCCAACGGCCAGGCCAGCATTTCATCCGGCAGCGCCTCGGCACTGACCCTGAACAGCAACGGAGCGACCTTCGGAGCCGCCGACGGCAGCGCCATCCGGGTGCATGGCGTGGCCGACGGCCGGGCGGCGACCGACGCCGCCAACATCCGGCAGTTGAATCACGGCATCGCGGCCAGCATGGCGACCGTGGCGGGGCTTCCTCCGCTCGAACGCGGCGAATCCGCCATGGGCATCGGGTTCGGCAGTTACGGTGGCTATGGCGCGGTGGGCATCGCCGTCGGACACATGACGAAGACGGGCGCAATGCTCAACCTGTCGCTCGCCCGTCCCGGCGACGGCAGCAACACGGCGGTGCGCGCCGGTGTGGGCTGGAAGTTCTAGGAACCAGCCAGGCAAAGCCGCCGCGACTCCAGGGAGATAGAGTCGCGACGGCTACCGGTCAACGCTGATCGTCGCGCTTTTCCGGGTTCTGCGTGCCGCCTTCCCGGGGATTGCCCGGCTGCGGGCTGCCTGGCTGCGGGTTGCGCGGATGGTCCTGCTGATGATCACGGCGCGGATCCTGCTGCGGATTGCGCTGGTCCTGATTGGTCATGATGTACCTCTTGAGTTGGCGGTCAGACAGTCTGGATGACGTGTCGACACTGAACTCATGGACGCGGACCGCACAGTGGACATCACCAACAGTCGTGGTCAGTGCCTTCCGACACTCGCGCGCCAGCAGGAAAAAGCGCGCCCGCCGCGCCGCTATTCCTCAAGCAGCTCGTAGAACCCGGCGACCTTGAGCCGCACGACCACCGGCGCCTCGCTGTCGTTGCGCAGATACCAGCCATGGATGCCGGTGAACGGCGCCGTCAGTACGCCGCGCTCTGTCCCGCCGCTGGCCTTGCGGTAGAACATGAGATCACCCTTGTTGTCCACGGGCTCGGTATGACCATGGAATTCGGCATACAGCAGCCTGGCATCCGCGATATCGGCATCCCACTGGTAGACGATCGAATCTCCCTGGTTGAGGCCAAGCTTGTATTCGAGCCAGCCGCCAGGTTTCAGGGCAATGTCGATGACGTCATTGCGGTAGTCGGTCGCATATTCCCGAAACACCCCCGCGGGCAGTTCCATCTCGTTCCACTCGACCTGACTCCACGCGGTGCCCACCAGCGCGGCACTGCCGATCATCGCAAGGATCCAATGACGCATGACAACTCCTGATATTGATGCGATCGATTCCTGATGCGGCGCCCGTGAAGCGCCGCCGTTTGTTACTGGATCTTCCTCAGCAA
>CAUJIK010000085.1 GCA_963205255.1 Pseudomonadota bacterium | reverse complement strand
CGACCGAAGCGGATCGCAAGCCGCAGCTTCAGTTTCTCGATCCAGTGCCGCGACTCGCGGATCTTGTGGGTGGCCACGTGGCGGAAATAGCTCGCGCCTTCATGCCGCATCCGGCGCAGGTGCGAGACAGCGCGCGTGCGCCGCCGCAGCAGCGGACGTCCGCCGGGACCTTCGGAGTCCAGCAGCACCAGCATCTTCACTTCACGGCCGGCATCGAGCAGCCTCTGCGCCAGTTCCAGCGCGACGTAGCTGCCCAGTGATACGGCGGCCAGCGACAGCGCGCCATGCGGTTGATGGCTGTCGATGACGCGGTGATACAGCTCGGCGATCTCGGCCACGCTGGTCGGGGTGAACTCGTCGAGCAGGCCGACCGTCAGCCCGAGTATCGGCTGGTCCAGCCCCATGTGGTGCGCGAGGGGCCGGTAGTAGCTGCTGTTTACCCCCAGCACATGCACGCCGTAGATCGGTGGCTGGCTGCCCCGGGGCTGGATCGGCACCAGGTAATCGCGCAGCGAACGCAACGTCGCGCCACCCGCGGTCAACAGCGCCGCAACCGCGCGCGGCGTTGGATGGGCATGCATGTCCGAGACCGAAAGCCGCAGACCCTTGGCCGTCTCGATCCGGGCGATCAGCCGGATCAGCAGCAGTGAATGGCCGCCGAGGTCGAAGAAATTCGCATCTGGCCCGACCTCGGCCAAACCCAGGATCGCCGCGAAGTGGCGGCACAGCGCGAGGGTCATCGGATCGGCCGGTGCTTCGGTCAGGGTCTCGCGCTGCTCGGGCCGAGGCAGACGAGCCGTGTCGATCTTGCCGCCGGGCCGCACCGGCCAGTCGGCCACCGGCACGATTGCCGGCCGCATCTGTGGCGGCAGCAAAGCGGCGGCGGCCTGTTCCAGCGCCTGTGGATCGAGGCCTGTTCCCGCAACGGCGGGCCGCACCCACGCCACCAGTCGCGCCGTCGGGCTGTCGTGATCCAGCACGGCCACCAGGGCCTGGCTGACCCCTTCCAGCCCCTCGATCACCTTCTCTACTTGACCGGGCTCGATCCGGTAGCCGCGCAACTTGATCTGGCGATCGGCCCGGCCTGCGAGAGCCAGCAGACCGTCAGGCTGCCAGTGAGCCAGGTCGCCGCTGCGATACATCCGTCCGCCCGCGGCGAAAGGGTCGGGCAGGAAAGCGGCCGCCGTCAGATCCCGGCGTCCCAGATAGCCGCTGGCGACGCAATCGCCGCCGATCCACAGCTCTCCTGTCGCGCCGGGCGGTGCGAGCGTGCGGTCGGGGGCCAGCACATAGAGCAGCGAATGGGACAATGGGCGGCCCACCGGCACCTCGCCTTGCGGCGCTGGCGCCGCAGGCGGCAGAGTGAAGGCGGCCGAGGTGATCGTCGCTTCGGTCGGACCGTAGCCATTGGCCCAGCGGATCCCGGGCTCGATGGCGCGCCAGCGGCGCAGCGCGGCGGGCGGCACCCGCTCGCCTCCGACCACCACCAGCCGGACGGACGCGGGAAGTCGCGCGCCCGACAATTCCATATCGTCGATCAGCGCCTGCCAGAAGCCGGTCGGCAGGTTCAGCACGGTCACTTGATGACGTGTGATGTAGTCCAGCAGCACGCGCGGATCGTGTCCGGCGGCATCCGGGCGCAGGCAGACCGTGGCTCCCGCCACCAGCGCCGGCACGATCTCTTCCAGCGAGACATCGAAGCTGAGGCTGGTGAACTGAAGTACCCGGTCCTGCGCGCTCAGCTCCAGCCATTCGGTGGCTGCGGCCGCATGGGCCGCGAGCGCGCGCATGGGTACGACGACGCCCTTGGGCCGGCCGGTGCTGCCGGAGGTATAGAGCACATAGGCCGGCTGGTCGGGGGCAAACGCAGCCGTGGCGAAAGGTTCTGCAATGAGCCCGGAACCGGGTACCAGCACCGGATGATCCGCCATCCACGGTGTGTGCTGGGCAGCGACCAGCAACGTCGCCCCGCTGTCGCGCATCATGTGTTCCAGCGAGTCCGCGGGCCAGTCCGGATCCAACGGCACAAAGGCCGCGCCGGTCTTCCACACCGCGAGCATCGCCGCCAGATAGTGGGCGGAGCGGCGCAGGTGAAGCGCGACGATCCGTCCGGGTCCGATTCCATGCGCAGACATCGCCTGTGCCAGCTGGTTCGCCTCCCGGTCGAGATCGGCGAAACTCAGCGCCGATCCATCAGGCTGGATCACTGCGACCGAGTCGCCCGTGTGGGCGGCGATCGCCTGCGTCAATGAGGTCGCTGGCTGTGCCTGCCGCGCGGGCCGGGAAAGATCCGCAAGCCACTTCTGTTCGGCTGCATCCAGCATCGTCAACGAGGCTATCGGCGCATCAGATGGCGCAACGGCCATGGCCGAGAGCAATGTCTCCAGGTAGCGCAGCATCGCCGTCGCCGCCTGCGGCGTGATCCGGGCAGGGGCGTATTCCAGCCGCAGCAGCAGGCTGTCCTCGCCATAGGCTGCCAGCGTCACCGGCAGCGCGCCTTCCTCGTGCAGCACGACGCTCCGTTGTGCCCATCTGCCGCCCCGGGCTGCCAGACGCTCGCCGAGAGTCGAGCGTTCGTACATCACCATGGTTTCGAACAAAGGCTGATGGCTGGACAGACCGAGGCCCGCGCGGATCTCGGTCAGCGGGCAATGCTCCCAGGCGCGCATGGTGATCTGATCGGTCCGGATCTGCGCCAGCAATGCGTCCAGTGTCAGATCCGGACTGATGCGTACCGCAAGCGGCAGGGTGTTGATCAGGCAACCCACCATCTGTGCCGATTGCGGCAGCAGATGCCGACCCGAGCGGGTGATGCCAAACACCGCCAGCGCCTGGCCGGAGAGCCGTGCGAGCATCAGCCCCCAGGCCGCGTTCAGTGCGGTGTTGAGTGTGGTCCCTGCCAGCGCCGCCCGCGCGGCAAGCTTCTGCGTCACGTCGCGCGCGAGTCGCGTTTCCAGCACCGGCTTTCCGGCCTGGGCCGGATCTATCAGGGCAGGGGACTTCGGTGCGATCTGGTTCGCGGTCTCGAAGCCTTCCAGATGGCGGGCGAAGAACGCCATCGCGGAGGCAGGCAATTCACGCGCTGCTTCACGATAGTGCTCCGCGGGATCGGGCGCGCCCGGATGGACGGGCAGGGTCGTCCTCGCCACCAGTGCGTCGTAATCCTGAAATACCTGCTCCAGGATGGTAGCGAAGCTGCGCCCATCGAGGAGCGAGTGTGGGAATGTCCAGACCAGCGCGCTTTGCGTCGCTGTGAGCCGTACAAGCCGCAGCCGCCAGTTCGGCCAGGCCGAAGCATCCGCGCCTCGCGACCGGTCGGTTGCCAGCCAGGCCTCGATACTCTCGCCGTTCGTGCCGTCGTCAGCGTCGTCGAGCTCCACCCGCGCCTGATGCACCGCGCGTTGGCACGGGCCGGCCTCATCGGTCCAGTCGATCACCATCCGCAGCGCGGGGTGCCGGTCCATTGCGCGCTGCCAGGCCCGGCGCATTGCCGCACTGTCGACGGGATCGCCGCTCATGTACACGACGATCTGTTCGAGGTTCACATGCGGCTGCCCGGCGAGTGTGCTCTCGAAAATCATTCCGGCCTGGACCGGAGTCAGCGGGGACAGGCCGTCGCGCGCCCCGGTCTCGAGGGTCTTCGCTGCTGGTTTGCCCGGCGGTCGGGCGTGGGCCGTCGTCTCCTTGACGGCCTTGTTGTGGCGTCTGTCAGCCTTGTTCATCCTGCCGTCACGGTCGCGGGCTACGGCAGGACGGCAATCTTGAACACCTGATCGCGCTGATCCGCGAACAGCTTGTATGTCGCCTCGATTGCGGCGTCGACCACGATGTGGCTCTCACCGACGAAGACAACGGCTTTCATTCTTCTCGCCATGGCGGATTGCTCCAGGCAGTTGCCGTAGTTTCGCGGATTATGCAGCAGCGCCGACGGCTGCTTCCAGTCGGGGCGGCCTGTGGTGTGACGTGATGCCGTCAAAGGCGCGCGGTTCATGGAAGAGGTGTGCGGCGCCGGCGTGGCTACTCTCGCAAGGCCATCTGCTCCCCTCCGGTGGCCTTGCACGCACGATTCTTGCGGGCGCATGGTGTCCGTGAGGCGGATATGAGCTATAATTAATAGTTTCCCATTGATATCAAAAGGTTAGCCAGCGTGGACGCCGAATCGATGGCGCTTTTCACGGGCAACGCCAACCCGGCGCTCGCCCAGGATATTGCCCGTCATCTCAACGTGCCGCTGGGCCGCGCCTCGGTCGCCACGTTCAGCGACGGCGAGGTGAATGTCGAGATCATGGAAAACGTGCGCGGCCGCGACGTTTTCCTGGTGCAGCCCACCTGTCCGCCGGCGAACGATCACCTGATGGAATTGCTGGTGATGGTGGATGCCTGCCGCCGCGCCTCGGCCAAGCGCATCACCGCGGTGATGCCTTATTTCGGCTATGCGCGCCAGGATCGCCGGCCACGCGCCACGCGCTCGCCGATCACCGCCAAGCTCATCGCGAACATGCTGCAGAGCGCCGGCGTCGACCGTGTGCTCACGGTCGATCTGCATGCCGACCAGATCCAGGGTTTCTTCGACATCCCGGTCGACAATGTCTATGGCTCGCCGGTGCTGCTCACCGATGCCTGGCGCCAGCGCTACGAGAACATCGTGGTGGTGTCGCCGGATGTGGGCGGCGTGGTGCGCGCCCGCGCGCTCGCGAAGCAGCTCGATGACGTGGACCTGGCCATCATCGACAAGCGCCGTCCGCGCGCCAACGAAGTGAAGGTCATGAACATCATCGGCGATGTGAAGGACCGCAGCTGCGTGCTGATCGACGACCTCGTGGATACCGCCGGCACGCTGTGCCAGGCCGCCGAGGCGCTGAAGAATGAAGGCGCGCGCCGCGTGGTGGCCTACATCACCCATCCGGTGCTGTCGGGCAAGGCGGTGGAGCGCATCGGCGGCTCGCAGCTGGACGAGCTGGTCGTGACGGACACCATCCCGCTGTCGCAGCCGGCCAAGGCCTGCGGCCGTATCCGTGTGCTGTCGGTGGCCGGATTGCTGGCGGAGACCATTCGCCGCATCCGCGACGAGGAATCTGTCAGCTCGATGTATATCGACTAGCGCGGGACAAAGGTTTTTCGAAGGTGACGCGCACTGGTCGCGGTGCGCGTCTTGTTGCAACAGTCAGGAGTCAATCCAATCATGGCCAAGTCATTTGAAGTCGGCGCCGACAGCCGCAAGGACCAGGGCAAGGGTGCGAGCCGCCGCCTGCGTCATGCGGGCAAGGTGCCTGCCGTGCTTTACGGCGGCAAGGGTGAGCCCCAGAACGTCACGCTGGATCAGCGCCAGCTGCTGACGCTGATCGACAACGAGAAGTTCTACTCGATCATCACGCTCAAGCTCGACGGCAAGCCGCAGGCTGCCATCGTCCGCGACGTGCAGATGCATCCGGCGAAGAACCAGGTGCTGCACCTGGATCTGCAGCGCGTGCTTGATGACGAGCCGATCCGCCTGTATGTGCCGTTCCATTTCATCAATGCGGCCACCGCGCCCGGCGTGAAGCTGCAGGGCGGCAATGTGTCGCACCTGATGTCGGACCTCGAGATCTCCTGCCTGCCGAAGGATTTCCCGGAGGCCATCGAGGTCGACATGGGCCAGATGAAGCTGAACGAGACGCTGTTCCTGCGCGACCTGAAGCTGCCCCCGGGCATCACGGTGCCGTCGCTGGCCCATGGCCGCAATCCGCCGGTGGTGTCGATCCACGCGCCGCGCGCCGAAGAGCCGGAAGCAGCGGCTGCAGTCGAGGCAGCGCCGGCGGCGGCCGATGCCAAGAAGGATGCCGCCAAGAAGGACGCTGGCAAGAAGTAAGCCGGCATCACGGACATGCCCGGGCTCGCGGTCAAGCTCATCGTGGGCCTGGGCAATCCGGGACGCGAGTACGAATCCACGCGTCACAACGCGGGATTCTGGCTCGTGGATGTCTTGGCGCGCCGTCACGGCGGCGCGCTGCGCCTGGAGCCGAAGTTCAATGCCGAGCTGGCGCGTGTGCGCATCGCCGGCAACGAATGCTGGCTCGCGAAACCCCAGGATTTCATGAACCACAGTGGCCGGACCACGGCCGCGGTGGCGGCGTTCTACAAGATCGCAGCCAGCGAGATCCTCGTCGCTCACGATGAGCTCGATCTGCCGCCGGGCGCCGTACGGTTGAAGCAAGGCGGCGGAGCGGGCGGCCACAACGGCCTGAAGGATCTCATCGCGCATTTCGGCGAGGGCTTCTGGCGGTTGCGTCTGGGCGTGGGCCATCCGGGCTCGCGGGATCTGGTCACGCCTTATCTTCTGGGCCGGACATCGGCGGCCGAACGCGAACCGGTGGAGCAGGCGCTGCAACCGGCCGCAGACATCGTTCCAGTGTTGCTGGAACAGGGCGGGGAAGCCGCCATGCAGCAGCTGCACACGCGTGCAGCGGCAAACTGAATATCGATCAATCCAGGATTTTCCATCAATGGGCATCAAGTGCGGAATCGTCGGCCTGCCGAACGTCGGCAAGTCCACCCTGTTCAATGCGCTCACCAAGGCGCAGATCGCGGCGGAGAACTATCCGTTCTGCACCATCGATCCGAATGTCGGCGTGGTCGGCGTGCCTGATCCGCGCCTTGCTGCGCTTGCCGCCATCGTCAAGCCCGAGCGCGTGCTGCCCACCGTCATGGAGTTCGTCGACATCGCCGGGCTGGTGGCGGGCGCCTCCAAGGGTGAAGGGCTCGGCAACCAGTTCCTGGGGCATATCCGCGAGACCGATGCCATCGCGCACGTGGTGCGCTGCTTCGTGAATGACGACATCGTGCACGTGGCAGGCCGCATCGATCCGATCGCGGACATCGAGGTGATCGATACCGAGCTGGGGCTTGCGGATCTCGCCACCGTCGAGAAGGCGGCCGATCGCGCGGCAAAGGCCGCCAAGGCCGGTGACAAGGACGCCGTGCGCAAGCGCGATCTGCTGGTGCGCATGCAGAAACATCTGGATGGCGGCGCGCCGGCGCGCTCCATGGAGATGACGGACGACGAGCGCCGCGATCTGCGTGATCTGCAGCTGCTGACGCTCAAGCCCATCATGTATGTAGCGAACGTGAACGAATCCGGGTTCACCAACAATCCGCAACTGGATGCCGTGCGCGAGCGGGCTCGGCAGGAGGGCGCCGTGGTCGTGGCCGTGTGCGCGGCCATCGAAGCGGAGATCGCCCTGCTGGAAGATGCCGAGAAGGCGGAGTTCCTCAATGACCTGGGCCTTGCCGAGCCCGGACTGGACCGCGTGATCCGCGGCGCCTACCAGTTGCTGGGCCTGCAGACGTATTTCACCGCGGGCGTGAAGGAAGTGCGCGCCTGGACGGTGAAGGCCGGCTCCACGGCGCCGCAGGCGGCCGGCGTGATCCACACCGACTTCGAGCGCGGTTTCATCCGCGCCGAAGTGATCGGTTACGACGACTACATTGCCGGCAAGGGCGAGGCCGGCGCGAAAGAGGCCGGCAAGCTGCGCCTGGAAGGCAAGGAGTACATCGTTCGCGAAGGCGATGTCATGCACTTCAGGTTCAACGTGTAGGCGTGTAGTCGATGTCCTACGCGTCAGCGGCCAGGCCACTCCGGGCCGCGCTTCGGCTCTGCCACGACGAGCGCTCCATCAGTCTCTGATCTGCGACAGCGACGACTCTGCGGTTTGCGACCACGGGGAATATTTGCGAACCTCCCACCCGCTTGTGTGATCTGTATAGCGGGAAGGAATGATGCACTTGATGTCACAGCAGGACCGCGCGAAGAACAACGGCCGTCACCCGCGCGATCGCCGCATGTCGGCCGCGCGCTCGGTTTTCGGAATGTGGATGCTGGCAAGCCTGCTGTTGCTCGCAGCCTGCGGCGGCAACAGCAGCAACAATTCCGGCACCAATCCGGCTCCGGTGGTGTCGCTGGCCATCACGCCGACCACGGCGCAGGTGGAGTCGGGTGATTCCGTCGCACTGCAGGTAACCGCCCAGAACACGACCATCGTCTGGCCGACCACAGTTGCCGGCCTGTTCACGACCAGCGGCAACACGGCGACCTACACGCCGCCGGCGGAGGCTGGGCGCTACGAGTTCATCGTTGCCGCCAGTGCCAATCCGGCCATCACGGCCACTGCCACCATCGAAGTGCGGTCGGCGCCGGATCCGGTGATCATCTCGTTGTCGATCACGCCGACCACTGCGCAGATCTTGTCGGGCGGTTCGGTCACGCTGCAGGTGGCGGCCGAGAACACAGAGATCATCTGGCCGGAGTCGGTTGAGGGCAGCTACACCCGCGACGGGAATATCGTGACTTATACGCCACCGGCCGTGCCGGGCTTCTACCATTTCACCGTTACCACTGGGGGGGAATCGCCTCTCACGGCTACGGCTCAGGTGGAAGTTCAGGCGCCTGCACCTGTCGTCGCGCTATCCATAGCGCCGACTGCGGCGCAAGTGGAGTCCGGTGATTCGGTCACACTGCAGGTAACTGCCGCCAACACGGATGTCGTCTGGCCAACTTCGGTTCCTGGTAGCTTTACTCACAGTGGCAACACCGTGACCTACACGCCGCCGGCTGCGGCGGGCCATTACCAGTTCACCGTTACCGCCAGCGCGGATCCGGACATTACGGCCACGGCCACCGTCGAGGTGTTCGTTCCCGCGGAGGCGAGGATCACCTCATTCAACCTGCCGCCGCTCGGCGACGGCGCCATAAACCAGGCTACGGGCGTCATCTCCTTCACCTCGACGGAATGGATCGAGGGCCTGGATGCACTGAGTGCGACGTTCACGGCCTCCGGCACGGTCACCGTGGGCGGCGTCACGCAGGTCAGCGGCATAACGGCGAACAATTTCTACCGCGACCTGACCTATACCGTTGCGACGGGAAGCTCCACGCAGCGCGCCTACACCGTGCGCATCAAGTCGCCGCAGACCACCGGCCTGCCGGTGATCCGCATCGATACGCAGGGCGGCGTGGACATCAGCAGCAAGGAGGACTACCTGCAGACCAACATCACCGTGGTGGATCCGGCCAATCCTGCGCATTCGTTTACGCGCACGGAGTATCGGGATCAGGTCCGCGGCAGGGGGAACACCACCTGGGGGTATCCCAAGAAGCCCTATCGCGTGAGGTTCCAGAACAGGACCTCCCTGTTCGGGCTCGTAGAGGCCAGGAACTGGGTACTGCTGGCCAACTACCAGGATCCGACGCTGATGATGAACATCATCGCCTTCGAGCTGGGCCAGCGCTTTGGCTTGCCTTTCCCTCATCATTATGTCCCCGTCGATCTGTTCCTCAATGGGAAGTACGTGGGCAATTATCTGCTGACGGAACACAACCAGACGGGCGCGGGAAGGGTCGATATCGACGAGAACGATGGCTTCTTCGTGGAATTGGACACCTACTTTGACGAGGAGCCTAGGTTCTATTCGAACATCTACTCGCTGCCGGTGATGATCAAGACGCCGGAGGATCTGGAGCCGGAAGGTTACGATTTCGTCAAGAACTCGATCAATGGTCTGACGAGCGCGATGAATGCCGTCTCGTTCCCCGACAACGGCTATCGGGACCTGATCGACATGAGCACTTTCGTTGATTTCATCCTGATCAACGAGATGGTTCGCAATGACGAGATCGGCTGGCCCAAGAGCACCTACATGTACAAGGATTCCGATGCCCGGAACGGGAAGATATCCATGGGGCCGCTGTGGGATTTCGACTGGGCTTTCGGGTACACCTGCACTGGATTCCAGTACTTTGGCTCCGCCGATCAGCCCAGCGCCAAGCATCCCTTCTTCCAGCGCCTCTTCCAGGATCCGACGTTCGTCACGCAGTACAAGGCACGCTGGGAAGCGATGCGCGTGCAGGTGCAGAGCATGTCGACGTTCATCCGCAACCAGGCCGATGCGCTGCAGCGCTCGCAGGAGGAGAATTTCCGCGTCTGGGCCGGTACGCAGAACAATGGCCATGCACGCGAGATCGACGATCTGGTGGACTGGTGGGAACAGCGTTTCGACTTCCTGGATCAGCACATCAGGACGCAGGATCTTCTGACGCATCCGGTGATTCCGTACTGCCATTGATCGGAATCAGAGACGGTGTGGTTTACAGCCCGTCCGTGTGACTGGGCAATGGAAAGAATGATGCAATTAATGTCGCAGCAAGATCATCTGGGCCGCGCTCCTCATGCGCACCGGAGCAGCATGTATGCCGCGCGCCCGGCTTTCGGGGCGTGGATGCTGGCCGGTCTGCTGTTGCTGCTCTCGGCATGCAGCGGCAATGGCAACAACGCGGGCTCGGGTCCGGGATCGGCGGAGGCGAGGATCACTGCCTTCAGCCTGCCGTCGCTGGGCGACGGCGCCATAGACCAGGCCACGAATGTCATTTCCTTCACCTCGACGCAATGGATCGAGGGCCTGGATGCATTGAATGCGACGTTTACGGCTTCCGGCACGGTCACCGTGGGCGGCGTCACGCAGGTCAGCGGCACTACCGCGAACAATTTCTACCGTGACGTGAGTTACACCGTCTCGGCGGGAGGATCCGCAAGGCGCACCTATACCGTGCGGATCAAGTCGCCGCAGACCACCGGTCTGCCGGTAATCCGTATCGACACGCAGGGCAGCGCGGACATCGTCAGCAAAACCACCTATCTGCAGACCAATGTCACCGTGGTTGATCCGGCCAATGCCGCGAATTCGTTCACGCGCACCGGGTACAGGGACCAGGTCCGGGGCAGGGGAAACACCACCTGGGACTATCCCAAGAAGCCCTACCGCCTGAGGTTCGAAAGCAGGACTTCCCTGTTCGGGCTCGAAGCGGCCAGGAACTGGGTACTGCTGGCCAACTACCAGGATCCGACGCTGATGATGAACATCATCGCCTTCGAAATGGGCCAGCGCTTCGGGCTTCCTTTTCCGCACCACTATGTTCCCGTGGAACTGTTCCTGAACGGGCAGTACCGCGGCAACTATCTGCTCACCGAGCACAACCAGACCGGCGCCGGAAGAGTGGACATCGACGAGAGCAACGGATATTTCGTGGAACTGGACACCTACTTTGACGAGGAGCCCAGGTTCTATTCGAACATCTACTCGCTGCCGGTGATGATCAAGACGCCGGAGGATCTGGCTCCGGAAGGCTACGATTTCGTCAGAAACTCGATCAATGGCCTGGAAGTCGCGATGAGCGCGGCTTCGTTCCCCGGCAGCGGTTATCGCGACCTGATCAGCATGGGCACCTTCATCGACTTCATCCTGATCAACGAGATGGTCGGCAATGACGAGATCGGCTGGCCCAAGAGCACCTACATGTACAAGGATTCCGACGCCCGTAATGGCAGGATATCGATGGGGCCGCTGTGGGATTTCGACTGGGCCTTCGGCTACAGCTGCGGCGGATTCCAGTATTTCATGGCCGCCGACCAGCTGATCGGCAAGCACACCTTCTTCCGCCGCTTCTTCCAGGATCCGGCATTCGTCGCTCAATACCGGGACCGCTGGCAGGCGATGCGCGGTCAGGTGCAGAGCATGTCGACGTTCATCCGCAACCAGGCTAGTGCGCTGCAGAGATCGCAGGAGGAGAATTTCCGCGTCTGGCCCGAGACGCGAAACAATGGCTATGCGCGCGAAATCGATGATCTGGTCAACTGGTGGCAGCGGCGATACGATTATCTGGACCCTTACATCAGGAACCAGAATCTCACGACGCATCCGACGATACCGCGCTGCCACTGACCGGCGGCCAACCTGGTTCAACGAATGATGAAGGTTGAGGTCGCCGTTTCAACCGCCAGCACGCTGGGGGAAAGCCCGGTGTGGTGCGACCGCACCCGGCGCCTGTACTGGATCGACTGCCGCGAGCCGGCGCTGCATATCCACGATGCCGTCACGCGGGACCACAGGTCTCACCCGCTGCCCGAGACCACCGGCAGCATCTGCCTGTGCGAGGACGGCTCGCTGCTGGCGGCCATGACCACCGGCGTGTTCCGTCTTTCCGCGGACGGTGCGGTGGGTGAGCGCATTGCCACGGCAGTGCCCAACCATGCGGACAACCGCTTCAATGACGGCCGCTGCGACCGCGCCGGCCGTTTTTTCGTCGGCACCATGAACGACAGGCAGCGCATTCCCACCGGCGTGCTGTGGCGGCTGGGCCCGCAGCGCGATTTCACCGCGCTGGTCGACGACCTCATCGTGCCCAACAGCCTTGCCTTCAGTCCCGACAACCGGCGGATGTACTTGTCTGACACCCACCGGCATGTGATCCATGCTTTCGACTACGACATCGATGCGGGCGCATTAAGCAATCGCCGGCTGTTTGCCGATCTCAATGGCGCCGCTGGTCGTCCGGATGGCTCGGCCATCGACAGCGAAGGTTGCCTGTGGAATGCCGAATATGCCGGGGGCCGCGTCGTGCGCTACACGCCGGACGGCAGGGTGGACCGGGTGATCGAGCTGCCGACCTCGCAACCCACCTGCTGCGCCTTTGGTGGAGTCGATCTCGATGAGCTTTACATCACTTCGGCGCGGCAGCGTCTTGCGGACGAGCAGCTGGCCGCTCAGCCTCTGGCCGGAGCGCTGTTCGTGGTGCGTCCCGGTGTCAGCGGATTGGCCGAAGGCCGTTTTGGTGGCTGAGCGGGCGAAGCTGATTCGCTCCGCCGGATCTCAGGCCTGAGTGGCGAGCAGGCGTCCGGCGTGGTTGTGGGTGTCGCCGGAGCGGGCGCCGCCGGCAGCGTAGGTGCCGGCGCTGGCAGGGGATGGGTCCAGAGCCTGCAGCATTCCGGATACCCGGTTGAGACGGGCGCTGACCAGCGCCCCGTTGCGGTCGTTCTGGGTGCGGCAATGCGTGGCGCGTTCGGTGACCTGGGCCTGCGCCGCGCGCAGGCTGCCGGCCGGATCGCACCAGCTCAGCAGGTCGGCAATGCCGGCCACGTCGCTGCTGCGTCCGAGCATGCGGCACAGGGAACGACGGTCATCTTCCACCCGCAGCAGCGAGGCCACCGTGGCCTGGCGCGCGTCGCCGGCGGCATCCAGACCGTCGACGTCATTCTTCATCAGCAATTCGTGTTCCTGCCCCAGCTGTTTTTCCAGCTGCAGCAGCAATGCGGCCTCATCGGCGAGCAGGTTCTGCAGGTGCTCACGGCAGGTATCGGGTTGCATGGGGCTACTTCAGGGATGCCTCATCCGTGGGGCTGCCGCGGCTCAGATCCTGCTCCAGGTTCAGCAGCCGGTCGGCGATGCGCTGCGCGTCGATGCGATAGCTGCCATCGTCCAGGCGCTTGCGCACGGCGGCAACGCGTGCCTCGTCGATGGCGGGCAAGTCGCGCAGGCGCTGCTCGATGGCCGCCAGATCGCGGGCCGCGCCAGTGATCCGCACGTCGGGGCCGGCGCTGTGCGCGCCGTCGCCGGAAGTGGAGGATCCGGCCGCCTTCCTGTCCACGGCGGTGCCGGGTGCGATACGCACCGGCCGTGCTTCGATGCCGTTTACCCTGTCAGGCACTGTCGCTTCTCCATCCAGTCTCATGGGGTCCTTACAAGGCTGCTATCGGCGGCCGGCAGAGAAACTTTAGGGGATTTCACAATAAATTCCCGACTACAGATCGATCCGCACGCGATCGGCGGTTTCGACCCGCCCTTCCACGATGCGGCGTGAATTGAGGTTCAGTACCCGCACCCGTCCGGCGGGCGAGGCGTCGGCCACGGCTTCGCCCTGGGCCCGCACCTCCAGGCCGCCGGCCGCCGCAATGAGCGTGACCCGCTGGCCTCTCCTTATCAAGGTGTCTTTCACCAGCAGCCCTGTGGTCAGGGCGGTGCCAGGAGCCGCGGCCATGCGCAGATGGCGGCCGCTGAGCTCGGCCGGGTCGGTGAGATAGTCGGCGGCAAAGCCGGGTACGCGCAGGCGCTTGTGCTCGATGTCGCCGGGGCCGGGCTTGCCCAGCCGCGCGATGGCCTTGTTCAGCGTCAGCACCGTCATCTCGGTTTCGACGTTCACGGGAACGAACACCGACCATTGCGGCTGGGCACAGCGCACGCCGATGGTCATGCGCGCGCCTGCGGTGAGGGCGGCTGGAGCGAACCCCTGAAGGGGCTGCTGGCAGGCGGCCAGCCGCAGGCGCGGATCCAGCTGCGCCACATTGATGTGCAGCTGACCATTGCCGGCCCCGGCTCCGAACTGTGCGCGCACGAAGTCGGTCGCGGCGTTGGCGATGGAGGACAGATCCTGGACCGCGGCGCTCTGGGCCGCGGCGAGGCCGGGCGCGAGCAGCAGCGTCGCTGCCAGCCAGACCCGGCGTGTCAGAGAACCGTCGTTTGCGCAGAGCTTTTTCATGGCCTGAATATCAAAGCAATCGCCATGCCACATCGCGGCGCTAAAGTTTCCGGCCCCGCTGGCCGATAACCTGCTGCAGCTCCATGCCATGCCGGCGGCAATCCCGTGCCGCCGCGCTGTGACTCCGGTCACGACCTGGATCTCCCGCGACCGCCCCAGGCTGCATTCCCGCCCGGTGTGACCGTGCTGGCACGCCCATTGCTCCTCGTCTGCACAGGACAACTTTCTGGCGGAGCCATTCGTGGGCCTGGATCTCGATGCTTATCTTGGTGTGCACACCGCGGCCTTGCAGCTGCGTGAGAGGCGCACCGAGCTGCTGGCGCAGAATCTCGCCAACGCGGACACGCCCGGCTACAAGGCGCGTGACCTGGATTTTCGTACGGCGCTGGCCTCTGCCACCGGGCCGGCCGCCGCGCCGGGTGCGATCAAGGCCACGCAGGTGCGGCATTTCGGCACCCGCGAGACCGGGCCGGCCGCGGCGGGCGCGGCCGAGGGCAGCACCGAAGCCTTCCTCAAGTACCGCACGCCGCTGGCGCCTGCGCTGGATGGCAACACCGTGGATGCGCAGCTCGAGCAGGCCGCCTTTGCCGACAACGCCGTGCGTTATCAGGCAACGCTGTCCTTCCTGTCTTCCAAGTTCCGTTCGTTGATGACGGCCATCACCGGCCAGTAAGGCTGAGGAGTACCGCCCATGTCCTTCAGGATTTTCGACATCGCAGGCTCGGGAATGGCCGCGCAGTCTGTGCGGCTCAATACCGTCGCCAGCAATCTCGCCAATGCCGAGAGCGTCAGCGGCACGCCGGAAGGGGCCTACAAGGCGCGTCATCCGGTATTCGAAGCCGTGCGCGCCGGCCTTGCCGGCAAGACCGACAGCGGCGCCGCGGTACGCGTGCGCGGCGTGATCGAGGACCAGAGCGCGCCGGAGGCGCGCTACCAGCCCGGCAATCCGCTCGCCAACGAAGAGGGCTATGTGTTCGCGCCCAATGTGAACGTGGTGGAGGAGATGGTGGACATGATCAGCGCCTCGCGCGCCTACCAGAACAATGTGGAAGTGATGAACACCTCCAAAGAGCTGCTGCTCGCCACGCTGCGGCTGGGGCAGTAAGCCATGGCCGTGAATTCAGTCGACAACTCGCTCGCCTCCGGCACCACGCTGGGCGGCGTCGCCAAGAAGGATGTGCTGGGCCAGGAGGCTTTTCTGCAGCTGATGATCACGCAGCTGAAGAACCAGGATCCCCTGAAGCCCATGGACCCCTCGGAGTTCCTGGGCCAGCTGGCGCAGTTCGGCACGGTTACCGGCATCCAGAACATGCAGGATTCGCTCACCGGTCTCTCCGATTCGCTGCGCTCCTCGCAGGTGATCAATGGCACTTCGCTGGTGGGGCACAACGTGCTGGTGGTCACCGACACCGCGGCGCTGGGCGAGGAAGGTGACATCGTGGGCACGGTCACCGTGCCCGAGAACGCCAGCGC
This sequence comes from Pseudomonadota bacterium, assembly GCA_963205255.1. Taxonomy (GTDB): domain Bacteria; phylum Pseudomonadota; class Gammaproteobacteria; order Steroidobacterales; family Steroidobacteraceae; genus ZC4RG30. The sequence continues at coordinate 24,258 of CAUJIK010000085.1, read as the reverse complement.
CGTTGCGCTGCTGGTCACCGATTCCAGCGGCCAGCTGGTGCGGCGCATGCCGCTGTCCACGCAGGAGGGCGAGATCGCCTTCGTCTGGGATGGCATGGACGACCGCGGCCAGCGCGCCGACGCGGGCAACTACACCTTTTCGACCGTTGCCACCGTGGGCGGCGCCACCGGCGAGATCGAGACGCGCCTGGTGGGCTATGTGGGCAGTGTGACCATCGACCCCTCGAACCAGAAACTGACTCTTAATACCGATCTCGGAGCGATCCCGCTCTCGCAGGTCCGCAGCGTGATGTAAGGAGATACGCATGACTTTCCGACTGGCACTCAGTGGACTCAACGCCGCGCAGGCGGACCTGGGCGTGACGGCGAACAACATCGCCAACACCGCGACCGCCGGCTTCAAGCGCTCGCGAACCGAATTCGCCGAACTGTTCGCGGTCTCACCGCAGGGCGTGGCCTCGCTGGCCTCGGGCAATGGCGTACGCGTTTCGGCCATTGCGCAGCAGTTCGCCCAGGGCAACATCGATTTCACCGACAACAGCCTCGACCTTGCCATCAGCGGCTCGGGCTTCTTCACGGTCAGTGACGGTGGCGCGCTGGCCTACACCCGCGCCGGCGCCTTCAGGACCGATGCGCAGGGCTATGTGGTCAATGCCCAGGCGCAGCGCCTGCAGGTGTATCCGCCGCTGGAAGGCGGCAACTTCAACACCGGCGCACTGTCGGACCTCAGGCTCATCACCTCGGAAAGCGCGCCCTCCGCGACCACCGAGGTCGAGATGCTGATGAACCTGCCGTCCAATGCCACCGAGCCGCTCAACACCACTTTCAGCCCCTCCGACCCCAACAGCTACAACCGCGCGACCTCGCTGACGGTGTATGACTCGCTGGGCGCGGCGCATACGGCGACCATGTACTTCGTCAAGACCGCGGCGCCCGGTGGCTGGGAATCGCACCTGGCGATCGACGGCACGGAGGTCGGAGGCGCGCAGCCGCTGAGTTTCAGCAACACCGGCGTGATGACCTCGCCGGCCAACGGCGAGATCAACTTCGGTACCTACCCGCCGGCCACCGGCGCCGCCGACATGGACGTGACGTTCAATTTCTCGGGCGCCACGCAGTATGGCGAGACTTTCGCCCTGAACTCCGTGACCCAGGATGGCTACACCACCGGCCGGCTGATCGGCATGGATATCGACAAATCCGGCGTGGTGCAGGCGCGCTTCACCAATGGCCGCTCGCTGACGCTGGGCCAGGTGGCGCTGTCGAATTTCGCCAACGCGGATGGGTTGCAGCAGCTCGCGGACACCACCTGGGCCGAGACCTTCGGTTCGGGACAGGCGCTGCGCGGCCAGGCCGGCACGTCGGGCTTCGGCCTGGTCCAGTCCGGCGCGCTGGAGTCCTCGAATGTCGACATCACCGCGCAGCTGGTCAACATGATCACCGCGCAGCGCAACTTCCAGGCCAACGCGCAGATGATCTCGACCTCCGACCAGATCACCCAGACCATCATCAACATCAGGTAATCACGTGGACCGCCTGCTCTATGTCGCGATGACCGGCGCCTCGGAAACGATGCGCGCCCAGACCGCGAACAATCACAACCTCGCCAATGCGAACACGGTGGGATTCCGCGCCGACCTGGCCGCGTTCCAGGCGCGGGCGGTGGCAGGCGACGGCCATGCCTCGCGCGTCTACGCCATGGCTTCGACCACCGGCTTCGACGATACCGCGGGCAACATGATGACCACCGGCCGCGACCTGGACGTTGCGGTGCAGGGCCAGGGATACATCGCGGTGCAGGGGTTCGACGGGCGTGAAGCCTACACCCGCGCCGGCGACCTGCGCGTGGATGCCGCAGGCCAGCTGCGCACCGGAACCGGGCTTGCCGTGATGGGTGAAGGCGGACCGCTGGCGGTGCCGCCGCATTCCTCGCTGCTGGTGGGCGTGGATGGAACGCTGTCCATCGTGCCACTGGGGCAGGGGCCGGAGACCCGCGCCCAGGTCGGGCGCATCAAGCTGGTGAATCCGGCCACCGCCGATGTGGAAAAAGGCGCCGACGGGCTGTTCCGCCTGCGGGACGGCTCCGACGCGCCGGCCGATGCCGCTGTGCGGCTGGGTTCCGGAGTGCTGGAAAGCAGCAACGTGAACGTGGCCGATGCCATGGTGAACATGATCGAGCTGGCGCGCCGCTTCGAGCTGCAGGTGCGCGCCATGCGTACCGCCGAACAGAACGGTGAAGCTTCGGCGCGGCTGCTGTCGCTGCGCTGAGGCCAATGACGTGAACAGGAGATACCGATGAATTCCGCACTCTGGACCGCCAAGACCGGACTGGACGCGCAGCAGACCCGCATGAGCGTGGTCTCGCACAACCTTGCCAACGTCAGCACCACCGGGTTCAAGAAGGACCGGGCGGTGTTCGAGGATCTGCTCTACCAGAACGTGCGCCAGGTGGGCGCGGCGACCTCGCAGGACACCGTGTCGCCCACCGGGCTCAACATCGGCACCGGTGTGCGCGTGGTGGCCACCGAGAAGAACCACACGCAGGGCGGGCTCAACAACACCGGCAATTCTCTGGACGTGGCCATCAATGGCCGCGGTTTCTTCCAGGTGCTGCTGCCCGATGGCAGCTTCGCCTACACCCGCGACGGCTCATTCAAGATGACCGCCGAGGGTGAGGTGGTCACAGCCAATGGCTACCGCGTGCAGCCCGGCATCACCATCCCCTCCGGCGCGCAGAGCATCAGCATCGGCATCGACGGCGTGATCAGCGCGCAGATCGCAGGCCAGTCCACGCCGACGCAGATCGGCACGCTGCAGCTCACCGATTTCGTCAATCCCGCCGGCCTGCAGCCGCGCGGCGAGAATCTCTTTTCGGAGTCCGCGGCCAGCGGTCCGGCGCAGACCAGCAATCCGGCCCTCAACGGCCTGGGCACGCTGCAACAGGGTTTCCTCGAAGGCTCCAACGTCAATGTGGTGGAGGAACTGGTGACCATGATCGAGACCCAGCGCGCCTACGAGATGAACTCCAAGGCCATCTCCACCACCGACCAGATGCTGCAATACGTGAGCAACAATCTGTGAAGAAGAATGAACAGATCCTCGCGCTGAGCGCCGGCATCGCGGTTGTGCTGCTGCTGTCAGCCTGCGTGGCGCGGCCGCCGCAGGTGGAAAACTATGACGCCACCTGGCCCGAGGAAGTGCCGCTGGCCGAGCACGCCAACGGCGCCATCTACCAGTCGGGGCGCGACGTGGCGCTGTTCGAGAACGCCGTGGCGCGGCGGGTGGGCGACACTGTGACCATCAACCTGATGGAGAGCACGGCGGCGCAGAAGAGCTCCAGCACCCAGACCAACAAGTCCTCGTCCATCGACCTGCCGGGGCCGACGCTGTTCGGCAGTTCGGTGTCGGGGCTCGAGACCAGCATCGCCAACAACCGCAAGTTCGACGGTTCTGGTGGCAGCAAGCTCAGCAACCAGCTGGAAGGTTTCATCACCGTGACCGTGGCGCAGCGCCTTTCCAATGGCAACCTGCTGGTGCGCGGCCAGAAGTGGATGGGCATCAACCAGGGGCGCGAGTTCGTGCGCATCCAGGGCGTGATCCGTCCCATCGACATCCTGCCCGACAACTCCATTCCTTCCTACAAGGTGGCCGACGCGAACATTGCCTATGGCGCTCAGGGCGCGCTGGCCGATGCCAACCGTCCCGGGCTGCTGTCGAGATTCTTCAATTCGATCTGGAACCCGCTGTGACATGAACAAGCTTCGCAACATCTTGCCGCGCAGTGCGCTGTTTGCCACGCTGCTGCTGGGCTTCGCGCCCGGCGCCTTCGCCGAGCGCGTGAAGGATCTGGCTTCGGTAGCCGGCGTGCGCGGTAACCAGCTGGTGGGCTATGGCCTGGTGGTGGGCCTCGACGGCACCGGCGACCAGACCAGCCAGGCGCCGTTCACCATTCAGAGCATCAAGAACATGCTGGCGAAATTCGGCGTGACCATTCCGCCGAATGCCAATCCGCAGCTGAAGAACGTGGCCGCGGTGACGGTGACGGCGGATCTGCCGCCGTTCTCCAAGGCCGGGCAGACCATCGATGTGACCGTGTCCTCGATCGGCAACGCGGCCAGTCTGCGCGGCGGCATGCTGCTGATGACGCCGTTGCGCGGCGTGGACGGCGAAGTTTATGGCATGGCCCAGGGCAGCATGGTGGTGTCGGGCTTCGGCGTGAAGGGCAGCGATGGCTCGAAGCTATCGATCAACGTGCCTTCCAGTGGCCGGATTCCCAATGGCGCCACCGTGGAGCGCGAGGTGCCCAATGCCTTCGCGTCGCAGCCGTGGCTGATGCTGAACCTGCATACGCCGGATTTCACCACCGCTTCGCGTCTCGCGGGCGCCGTCAACCAGTTGCTGGGTGAGGGCACGGCGCAGGCCTTGGATGCGGTGTCCGTGAAGGTGGCGGCGCCGCAGGATCCCAACCAGCGCATTTCCTATCTGGCGGCGCTCGAGGCCATAGAGGTGCAGCCGGGTGATGCGCCGGCGCGCGTGATCGTCAATTCGCGCACCGGCACCGTGGTGATCGGCTCGCAGGTGCGCGTGTCGCCGGCCGCTGTGGCGCATGGCTCGCTGTCGGTGACCATCACCGAGCGGCTGGACGTGAGCCAGCCGGAAGGGTTCTCGCGCGGTGAAACCGTGGTGACGCCGCGCAGCAGCATCGACGTCAAGGAAGAGAAAGGAAACATGTTCCTGTTCAATGCCGGCGTGAACCTGGACGAGATCGTGCGCGCCGTGAACCAGGTGGGCGCCGCGCCCGGAGACCTGGTGGCCATTCTCGAAGCGCTGCGCGAGGCGGGCTCGCTGCGGGCCGAGCTGATCGTCATCTAGCGGAGCGCGCATGAGCATCGGTGGCGTGGAAAACAGCTTCTTTGCCGATCCGGCGAGTCTCGCCGGCGTCAAGCGCGAGGCCGCGCAGCAGAGCCCGGAGGCGCTGCGTGAAGTGGCACGCCAGTTCGAGAGCCTGTTCACCACCATGATGCTCAAGAGCATGCGGCAGGCCACGCCGTCGGATTCGCTGTTCGGCAGTGACCAGCAGGATTTCTACCAGGACCTGTTCGACCAGCAGATGGCGACGCAGCTGTCGCGGGGCAAGGGGCTGGGTCTTGCGGACATGCTGGTGCGGCAATTGATGCAGACGGGCGGCGTGGATGAAAGCGCGAACACCGGCGTGAGCATGAATACCAACACGAACACGAGCGGCAGCGCGGGCTGGACGCCCGGCAGCCGCGAGGGATTCGTGCAGGCCATCCTGCCGGCGGCGCGCGAGGCCGGCCGCCGGCTGGGCGTGGATCCGATGAACATCGTGGCCCATGCGGCGCTCGAGACCGGCTGGGGCCGCTCGCTGCCCACGGATGCGCAGGGGGGCACCAGCTTCAACCTGTTCGGCATCAAGGCCGGCGGCAGCTGGAAGGGCTCGTCCGTCGACAGCGCCACCCGCGAATTTACCGCCGGGCGCATGCAGCAGGTGACGGGGCGCTTTCGCGCCTATGACTCGCCCGAGCAATGTCTCGATGACTACACCAATCTGATCGGCGGCAATCCGCGCTATGCCGCGGCACTGGGCACCGGCAGCGATACCGCGGCCTTCGCCAGCGCGCTGCAGCGTGGCGGCTATGCCACGGACCCGGACTACGTCGACAAGCTGACCCGCATTGCCGCGGACCTCAAGTCGCAGCGCGATCGGCCGATAACCGCAGGCGAAGCGTAAGGAATTCTGATGCCGGATCTTATGTCAACGGGCGTGTCGGGACTGATGGCGTTCCGTCGTGCGCTGGATGTCACCAGCCACAACATCGCCAACGCGACCACGCCGGGCTACAGCCGCCAGCGTGTGGATCTGTCTACGCGCCCGGCGCAGGGCTATGGCAGCAGCTACGTCGGCAGCGGCGTGCAGATCAATTCCATCACGCGCTCCTGGGACCAGCTGCTGGCCACGCAGCTCACCGGCGCCAAGAGCACCCAGGCCCAGCTTGCGACCTTCGCCAGCAAGGCCGGAAAGCTCAACAACCTGTTCGCCGACACCAGCACCGGACTGTCGGCGTCGATGCAGAAATTCATCAATGCTGTGCAGGGTGTCTCGAACGACCCCACGTCCACCGCCGCGCGCCAGGTGATGCTCAGCGAGGCCGAGGGCCTGCGCCAGCGCCTGCAGACTTATGACAACCGCCTGGGCGAGATCGAGGTGGAGATCAATGCGCAGCTGACGGCCGAAACGGCCGCGATCAGCAACGCGGCCAGCCAGATCGCGCGTCTCAATGCGCAGATCGTCGCCGCCAGCACCAGCGGCGGCGTGCCCAACGACCTGATGGATTCGCGTGACCAGCTGGTCAGCGAGCTGTCGGCGCGCATCGGTGTGACCACCGTAACGCAGGACGATGGCGCGATGAATGTGTTCGTCGGCAACGGCCAGGCGCTGGTGCTGGGCTCGAATGCGTCGCAGATCGTGACGCAGCCGGACAGCTTCGATCCCACGCGCCTGACGATTGCCTACCGGGCGGGTTCGAGCTCCATGGACATCAGCTCTGCCATCAGCGGCGGCTCGCTGGGCGGGCTGCTGGAATTCCGCGGAGAGATGCTGGACCCGGCCCGCAATGACCTGGGCAAGATCGCCGTGGCGCTGGCCGATGTGGCCAATGAGCAGCATCGCGCCGGCATGGATCTGAACGGCAACGCTGGCGGCGACCTGTTCAACATCGGCGGCGTGCGGGTGCTGTCCGAACGCAGCAATGGCGGCGGCGCCGAGCTTGCGGTGCAGCGCACCGACAGCGGCGCATTGACCGGCGACGACTACATCCTGTCCTTCGATGGATCGGCCTGGACGGCGCGCAATTCCGCCACCGGCGCGCTCATCAACACGACGGGCGATGGCTCTCCCGGCAGCCCGCTGGAATTCGACGGACTGTCGGTGGTGGTCGGCGGCACCGCGGCCGCCACCGGCGACCGCTTCCTGCTGCGGCCCACCGCAGGCGCGATCCGTGATTTCTCGGTGGCCGTTACCGATCCGGCGCGCGTCGCGGCGGCCGCGCCCATTCGCACCAGCGCCGCGCCGGCAAACACCGGCTCGGGCGCCATTTCCGCAGGTGCAGTGGTCGATGCCGCGAGCGGGCAATTGCGCGACACGGTGCAGATCGAGTTCACCAGCGCCACGCAATACACCATCGGTGGCGTCAGCTATACCTATGCGGCCGGTGAACCCATCGAGCACAATGGCTGGAGCGTGGTCATCAGCGGCGCTCCGCAGGCCGGTGACACTTTCACGGTCAGCGAGAACATCGGCGGCGTCGGCGACAACCGCAATGCCTTGCAGCTGGCCCAGATGCTGGGGCAGGGCGTGCTTTCAGGCGGCGCCGAATCGATCAATGGCGCGATTTCGCGCTTCGTCGGCGGCATTGGCGTGGCCACCAGCCAGGCGCAGAGCGGCGCCGCGGCGCAGGACGTGATCGTGGGCGACATACAGTCTTCCATCGACAGTGTCTCCGGCGTCAATCTCGACGAGGAGGCGGCCAACATGCTGCGCTACCAGCAGGCCTACCAGGCCGCGGCGCAGATCATCCGCATCACCCAGACGCTGTTCGACACCCTGCTCGGAGCGACCAGCCGATGACGCTGCGGGTTTCCACACGGGGCATGCATGACGCGGCCATCGCGCAGATCCTCGGGCGCCAGTCCAGCCTGTCGAAGACCCAGACGCAGCTGGCTTCGGGCCAGCGCGTGTCGACGCCGGCGGACGATCCCATCGCCGCCACGCGCATCCTCGACATCGAGCGCACGCAGGCGCAGCTGACGCAGTACGCGAAGAATTCCACCTATGCGGGCAACCGGCTCGGCGTGACCGAGCAGGCACTGGGTGATCTGGGCGACCTGCTGCAACGCATCCGCCAGCTCACCATCCAGGCCAACAGCGGCGCGCTGGATGATGCCTCGCTGAGCTCCATCGCCGCCGAGCTGCGCACGCGCGCACAGGAATTGCAGGACATCGCCAACCGTCGCGATACCGGCGGCGAGTACCTGTTCGCGGGTTATTCCACGCAGAGCCAACCCTTCTCGCGCAGCGGGACGGGCGTGAATTATGTGGGCGACCAGGGCAGCCGCAGCCTGCAGATCAGCGCCACGCAACGCATTGCCGATGGCCTCAATGGCGACCAGGTGTTCATGGATGTGGTCCAGGGCAATGGCCGCTTCGTGGCGTCGCTGGGCACGCATGCCGGCAGCGCGATCGTGGAGACCGGCGAGGTGGTGAATCCTGCTGCCTGGCAGGCGGCGCCGCAGCCGCGCGAATTCACCGTGCGTTTCACGGCGCCGGATGCCTGGGAAGTGCTCGACGCCAATGGCGATGCGCTGCTGGATGGCGGCGTGCCGGTGACCGGCACTTACCGCAGCGGCGAATCGATCGAATTCCTCGGCATCCACCTGACGGTGAGCGGCGAGCCGGCGGCCGGCGACACCCTGAACATCGAGCCCGCCGGCCGCGAGAGCCTGTTCGAGACCGTGGACAACCTGATCGGCGCGCTGGCCGCAGGCACGGCCACGCCCGAAGCGCGTGCGCGCTTCGGCACTGCGATCAATCAGGCGCTGGCGCAGCTCTCCCAGGGACTGGACCATGTCACGGATCTGCGCGCCGAGGTCGGCGCCCGGCTGTCCGCGCTCGACAGTGCCGAGGCCGCGCGTTCGGATGTCGAGTACGAGCTTGCCGGTTCGCTCAGCGAGCTACGCGACCTCGACTATGCCGAGGCCATCAGCCGCATGAACCAGCAGCTGGTCGGCCTGCAGGCCGCGCAGGCGGCCTATGGCCGCATCTCGCAGCTGTCGCTGTTCAACTATCTGTGATTATGTCGCGGCGCGTTCGCGCCGCGTTCTCCCGCGAATGTGATCGTTGCCGCAGTTTGGCGACAGCTCCCCCCGAACCGTCTCAAGACCCGTCGCCAGCAGCCGTTAGAGGGTGTGAACAGCGCGCAGGCGGACCTTCCGGCCAGCGCAGCCCAACCGGGTGAGCCGGACGGCCGTAACAAGGTTTATCAACAGGAGCATTAGTAATGGCACTTGTCATCAATACCAACGTGATGTCGCTCAACGCGCAGCGCAACCTGTCGACTTCCGGCAGCCAGCTGGCGACGTCGCTGCAGCGCCTGTCTTCGGGCCTGCGCATCAACAGCGCCAAGGACGACGCGGCCGGTCTTGCGATCTCCAACCGCATGACCACGCAGATCAACGGCGCCACCCAGGCCATGCGCAATTCCAACGACGGCATTTCGCTGGCGCAGACCACCGAGGGCGCGCTCCAGGAAGTGACCAACAACCTGCAGCGCATCCGCGAACTGGCCGTGCAGTCGGCCAACTCCACCAACTCCGACAGCGACCGCAAGGCGCTGGACCAGGAAGTGCAGCAGCGTCTGGAAGAAATCCAGCGCATCGCCAGCCAGACCAGCTTCAACGGCCGCAAGGTGCTCGACGGCTCGTTCGGCAACGCGGTGTTCCAGGTGGGCGCGAACGTCGGCGAGACGATCTCCATCGGCCTCAACACCAGCATGAAGAAGGACGCCATCGGTTCGATCGCCAGCAGCGGCGCCGGCTCGGTTTCCCTGACGAATGCGGAAGTCGACTCGCCCTTCTATGCCGGCGGCGCCGACGGCGCTCCGGTCGCGGCCTCGACGGTGACCCTGGCCGACGATGACTTCGTCATCACGGTCGACGAGGTCGACTACCAGCTCACGGGCGAATACGAGACGGCGCAGGACTTCGTGGACGCCGTCAACAGCAAGGTGGCCGGCGTTTCGGCTTACCTGACCGACAAGGGTGAGCTGGTGCTGTCCTCGCTGAAGGACTTCTCCGTGACCGCCGCCAACGATGGCGCGGATCTGGGCATCACCGCCGGCGACTTCGCAGTGGCCGACGATGCGGACTTCCTGACCGCGGTGGACATCAAGTCTGCGGCCGGCGCCAACGATGCCATCCTGCGCATCGACGCGGCGCTGACCTCGGTGGATGATCTGCGCAGCACGCTGGGCGCCATCCAGAACCGCTTCCAGTCGACCATCAACAGCCTGCAGGCCGCGGTCGAGAACCTCTCGGCTTCCCGCAGCCGCATCCTGGACACGGACTTCGCGTCCGAGACGGCCGCGCTGACCCGCGCCCAGATCCTGCAGCAGGCCGGTACCGCGATGGTGGCGCAGGCCAACTCGATCCCGCAGAACGTGCTGTCGCTGTTGCAGTAAACCTGCACCAGAGTCCGCAGGAGACGAGGGCAGCGGGACAAGGACTTCCCGCTGCCCCTTTTGGCGAGGTAGCAGCCCATGCAAGCAACCCAGCCTGTCAATACGGCATCCACCGCCACGGTGCCGACGCTGCAGATGGCATCGGCCCCGGACACCGACGTCAAGCCGGTGGAGGCGGTACAGCCGGTCAAGCCCATCGACCCGCAGCCGCGGAGCGGACGAGACCTGGAGCAGACGCTCATCGATGTGGCCGAACATCTGCGCCAGTACCTGCGTGCCACGGCGCGCGAAGTGGCCTTCCAGGTCGATGTGGATTCCCGCGAGGCCGTGATCATCGTGCGCGACGCCGGCGGATCGGTGGTGCGGCGGATCCCTGGCGAAGAAGCGCTGCACCTGCAGCAGCGGCTGAATGAGGCTTCCGGCACATTTCTGGACCTGTTCATCTGAGATAGTTTCCTCATGGCGAGCATCACCTCCAGCGGCATCGGTTCGGGCCTCGACATCAGCGCACTGGTTACGCAGCTGGTGGCGGCCGAGCGCGCGCCAGCCGACGAGCGGCTGACCAAGGCCGATGCCAAACTCACTTCCGAATTGAGTGCCGTTTCACGCCTGAAGGGCGCTCTGTCGACTTTCGAGACCATGCTGGGCGCGTTGAAGCTGCCCGGTACCTACGATTCGCGCACCGCGAAGAGCGGCGATGAGCAGGCTTTCACTGCCTCGGCGACCTCGGCCGCGGCGCCGGGCCGTTACGATGTGGAGGTGGTGCAGCTGGCCACCGCGGCGCGCCTGGGTTCGCAGCTTTTCGCTGAAGGCCCAGACAGCGTGGTGGGCAGCGGCACGCTGACCATCGGCGTGGGCAGCAAATCCTTCAGCATCGAGATCGGCGAGGGCGCCAACTCCCTGGCCCAGGTCCGCGATGCGATCAACAATTCGCCGGACAATGCGGGCGTGCGCGCCATGCTGATCCGCGACAACAGCGGTGGCAGTTACCTCGTGCTCTCCGGCGGCGCCACCGGTGCCGACAACGCCATCACGGTGAGCGCCGCGGGCGCTGACGCGGGCCTCGATGCCTTCGTGCAGGCCCTGAACGATTTCGACGCCGAGAAGGATGTCGCCGCCGGCGACGCCATCGTGCGCATTTCCGGATACGAGATCCGCAGCGCCTCGAACACGGTCAGCGGCGCGGTGGATGGCGTGACGCTGACGCTGAAGAAGGCCACGGTCGGCACCACCAATGCGCTTTCGATCGAACGCGACGATGCCGGCATCACCGGCAGAGTCCAGTCCTTCATCGACGCCTACAACGCGCTGGTGACGCAGGTGAAGGCGCTGGGCGCCTACGATTCGGCCACCAAGACGGCGGGTCCGCTGCTGGGGGATTCGATGCTGCGCGGCATCGAGACGCAGCTGCGGCGGCTGGTCACGGAGCCGGTGGCGGGCGCCACCGGCAACTACCGCAGCCTTTCCAGCCTCGGCATCAGCATGAACCTGGACGGTACGCTGGGGCTGGACAGCAAGCGCCTCGACGCGGCGCTGACGGCTGATCCCGGCGCGCTGTCGCGGGTGTTCGCCTCCGATTCCGGTGTGGCGGTGCGGCTGGATGCCTTCCTGGACCAGAAGCTCTCCTCGACCAGCGAGCTTGCGGCGCGCAACACCAGCCTCAGCAAGCGGGTGGAGGATCTGGCCAAGCAGCGCGAGGCGCTGGATGCGCGCATGCAGATCGTCGAGGCGCGCTACATGCGGCAGTTCACTGCCATGGATACGCTGCTGGGTCAGCTGCAGAGCACCTCGAGCTACCTCACGCAGCAGCTCGACAGCCTGTCGAACCTGAACAGCTACAACCGCAAGTAGGCGCCCCGCCCGCGCGGGAACTTCCCGCCAGGGCTCAAGTCCGCTCCCATCCTGCCGTTAAGTCCAATAGGGACTTGATGGAGATTTGAGTGATGGACTTCGCCCACAAATCCAGCGTTGCCGCCTATCGTTCCGTGGCTGCCCACGGCGGCGTCGCCGCATCCGATCCGCACCGTCTGGTGCTGATCCTCATGGACGGCGCGCTCGAGCGCCTGGCGGCAGCCAGCGGCGCGATGAAGGCCGGCGCCCAGGAGCCCAAGGCGCGGTTGATCCAGCGCTGTGTGGCCATCATCGAGGAACTGCGCGCCAGCCTTAACATGGAGGCCGGCGGCAGCATCGCGGCCAATCTCGCCGACCTTTACGACTACAGCATCCGCCAGCTCACCCGCGCCAATCTCGAGAACCGGGTGGAGCTGCTGGAAGAGGTGGCGCTGCTGCTGCGCGAGATCCGTGGCGCCTGGATCCAGATTCCCTCGCTGACTCCGGTCGCCAGATGATTGGCGATACGCGGGCGGCACGCCGTTTGCTTGTACAGGGGGTGATGGCATCGACCGCGCAGCTGGTGCGCGGCGTCCGCGATGGACGCTGCCCCGGCGAGGTGCGGGACCTGATGTCGGTACGCCGGCGCCTGCTGCGTGACCTGGTTGCCCAGGAGCGTGCGCCGGAGAATCTTGCGACGCTGGAGTCCCTGGAGCAGGCTGTGGCCGAATCCGACCGGACTCTGGAAGACCTGCTGGGGGCGCCCGGCAACGGAAGGGACCATGTACGAGGGTGTGGATACGGTCATCCTGCAGAACGAGCTGGCCAGCCAGGACGTGCTGCCGGTGGCGTGGCGGCGGCTGGCGCAGCCGCTGGATGACATCGCGATCGCGGCTCTTACCGATCGCAACATAAAGACGCTGCAGGTGGCGCTGGCCATCGAGGAGCAGGGCAGCGTCGAGAAGGCCGACGATAAATCCCCCCATGCGGCGGACCTGCAGCGGCTGGAGGTCAAAGTGAACCTCATGGTCGATCTGCTGGGGCAACTTCTTGCCGCAAGCCAGCGGCGACCGCTTCCGGTGGAGGTGCGCTTCAATGCGCTGGGTGCGGATTTTCGCAGCCAGTCGCCGCCCCAGGTGGGCGAGAGCGGGTTGCTGGACATCTATCTGCGCGATTGCCTGGCGCAGCCCATCACGCTGATCGGGCGAGTGAGCCGGGTGAACCCGGAGGGCATGGTGCGCGTGAATTTCACGCCACCGGGCGAGGCGACGGCGGATCTGCTCGAAAAGCTGGCTTTCCGGCGCCACCGCCGGCAGGTGGCGGGAGTCCGACAGACGCGCCGCTCGGGAAGTGAGACGGGCATCACGCGCATGTACTGATTTCTGTCGCAGTGCGTCACTTTTCTGGCGCCGCCAACCCGGGACAATGTCCGTCACCAACTATACGGTCTCGGATACAGGTCTCATGGCGACAGCAGAACAAGAAGTACTGGCGGCAACCACCACGTTTGCCGGACCCACGGGCTCATCGCCTGCGATTGCGCAGGTACGCTCCCTGATCGATGTGGTCGCCGGCCATGATTCCAGCGTGCTGGTGCTGGGTGAGTCCGGCACCGGCAAGGAAGTGGTCGCCCGCGCCATCCATCACGCCAGCCCGCGGCGCAACCGGCCGTTCATCGCCGTGAACTGCGGCGCCATTCCAGCGGATCTGCTGGAGAGCGAGCTGTTCGGCCACGAGAAGGGCGCTTTCACCGGCGCGGTGGCGACGCGCAAGGGCCGCTTCGAGCTGGCCGAGGGCGGCACGCTGTTCCTGGACGAGATCGGCGACATGAGCCTGCCCATGCAGGTGAAGCTGCTGCGGGTGCTGCAGGAACGCGTGTTCGAGCGCGTGGGCAGCGCGCTGCAGTACCGCTGCAATGTGCGCATCATCGCCGCCACGCATCGCAATCTCGAAGAGGCGATCACGCGCGGAGCTTTCCGCGAGGATCTGTTCTACCGCCTCAATGTGTTTCCGATCGAAATGCCTTCGCTGCGTTCACGCATCGGCGATCTGCCCATGCTGGTGCGCGATTTCTCCGATCTCAACGTCGCGGCGGGGCGGCCGCGGGTGCAGCTGTCGGCGACGGCGCTGGACTGCCTGATGCGCTATCCCTGGCCGGGCAATGTGCGCGAGCTGGGAAATCTGGTCGAAAGGCTGTCCATCATCTGCGGTGGCCGGTTGCTGGCGGCTTCCGATCTGCCGCCGCGCTACCTGCCTGCCGACTTCAAGGCTGATGCCATGGCCGACCGTGTGCCGGCGCTGCTGCCCGAGCCGCGGATTGCCGATCCGGTGGAAGTGGACCCGCTGAGCGAGCGCGAGGCGCTGCTGCTGCTGGAAGAGCCGGAGGCGGCGGCAAATGGCGGCACGATCCTGCCGCCGGCCGGAATCGACCTGCGCGCCCACGTATCGGCCATCGAGGAATCGCTGATCCGCCAGGCGCTGGAGCGCTCGGATGGCATCGTTGCCCAGGCGGCGCGGCTTCTGGGACTGCGTCGCACCACCCTGGTGGAGAAGCTGCGCAAGTTCGGCATCGGCGCGACGGACGAATCGTCGGAGGATTGACGATAAACATGACTTTTCCGTGACGCGTGTCACGTGAAGGGCAGGGTATGGCCGGCACGGATATTGCTCCTCTCTCGGTCATGCAGGACATCGAAGAAATTCCGTCGGTACGGCGCGAGCCGGTGGTAGTGGCCGCGACATCACGCGCGCTCTATCACCTGGCGGCGCGGGTTGCGGTCACCGACTGCACCGTACTCATCAACGGTGAATCAGGGACCGGCAAGGAAGTCCTTGCCCGCTTCATCCACGACCGCTCGAAGCGCGCGAACGCGCCGTTCATTGCGATCAACTGCGCGGCCATCCCGGAGAACATGCTGGAGGCGATGCTGTTCGGCTACGAGCGCGGCGCTTTCACCGGCGCCATGGCGGCGCATCCAGGCAAGTTCGAGCAGGCCCAGGGTGGCACGCTGCTGCTGGATGAGATCACCGAGATGCCGCTGTCGCTGCAGGCGAAGCTGTTGCGCGTGTTGCAGGAGCGCGAGGTGGAGCGCCTTGGCGCGCGCACCATGGTGAGCCTGGATGTGCGCGTGCTGGCCACGACCAATCGCGATTTGCGCAGCGAAGTGCGCGCCGGTCGTTTCCGCGAAGATCTCTACTACCGCCTGTGTGTGTTCCCGATGTCGCTGCCGCCGCTGCGCGAGCGGCGCGACGATGTGCTGCCGCTGGCGATGCGGCTGCTGGAGTCACGCTGCCCGCCCGGCACGCGGATTCCGGCGCTGTCGGCCGATGCCGCGCAGCTGCTGCTGACCTATTTCTGGCCCGGCAATATCCGCGAGCTGGACAATCTGCTGCAGCGGGCCCTGATCCTGGCCAACGGGCCGGTGATCGGTGCCGAGCACATCCGTTTCGAGAGCCTGGCCGAAGTTCCGCAGGTGGCTCCTACCGCCGTTGCGATGCAGCCGGCAGCGGGAGACGACAAGATTCTGCGTGGCACCTTGCGCGTCGCCGAGCAGCAGATCCTGCTCTCGGCGCTTGCCGGCGCGAGCACACGCCGCGAGGCGGCCGAGAAGCTCGGCATCAGCCCGCGCACGCTGCGCTACAAGCTGGCGCAGTTGCGCACTTCCGGCGTCGCGGTGCCGGCGGCCTGAGAGGAATCCAGATCCCATGAGCAACTTGCAGATAGACAGCGTGCTGGCCCAGATCCGCCAGCTGCAGCAACAGACCAAGCTCAATGCGCCGACGCTGCGGCCGGAGATGCCCTCCGGCGCCGGCGCGACACCCGCCACGGGGACGGTGAGCTTCGCCAATGTGCTCAAGCAGGGTCTGGACCGCGTGAACGAGGCGCAGTCGCACGCTTCCCAGATCGCCACCCAGTTCGAGCGCGGTGTGCCGGGCATCGAACTTTCGCAGGTGATGCTGGAATCGCAGAAGGCCGGAGTGGCTTTCCGCGCCACGGTCGAAGTCCGTAACCGCCTGGTCAGTGCGTACCAGGAAATCATGAACATGCCGATCTAGAACAGGACCGATTAAGTGAGCGAACCCCAGAAGCTTCCCGTACAGATTCCGGCCACCATGGCCGGCATCCGCTCCCTGCTGCTGCTCGTCGGCGTCGCGGCGGCCATCGCCATTGGCGTGGGCGTGGCGTTGTGGTCTCAGGGGCCCAACTACAGCCTGCTGTTCGGCAATCTCGCGGACAGCGATGCGGCGCAGGTGGTGCAGTCGCTGGAGCAGAACAGCATTCCCTACCGCATCGAAAGCGGCAACGGCGCGATCATGGTTCCCTCGGATCGCGTCAGCGATGCGCGCCTGAAGCTCGCGGCCAAGGGGCTGCCGGGCTCCAGCGGCTTCTCGCTGATGGAAAAGGACCCGGGTTTCGGCGTCAGCCAGTTCATGGAGAACGCCCGCTACCAGCATGCGATCGAGACGGAGCTGGCGCGCACCATCGCCAGCCTGCGCGGTGTCGAAGGTGCGCGCGTGCATTTGGCCGTGCCGCAGCAGTCCGCCTTCGTGCGTGACCGGCGGCCGGCGAGTGCATCGGTGTTCCTGCAGCTGCATTCGGGCCGCCGCCTGGAGCGTGAGCAGGTTACCGCCGTGGTGAACCTCGTGGCCTCCAGCATCCCCGAGCTTTCGGCCGACCAGGTTACCGTGGTGGACAGCCAGGGCCGGCTGCTGTCGTCGCCGGAGAAGAACAACGAGTTTGCCGCGCGCGAGCAGCAGCTGGAGATCGCGCGGCGCATGGAAGAGGATTATTCGCAGCGCATCGAGTCGCTGCTGACGCCGCTGCTGGGCGCGGGCCGCGTGCGCGCGCAGGTGGTGGCGCAGATCGAAATGTCTTCCACCGAGGAGGCGCGCGAGCAGTACCGGCCGGAAAGCCAGATCGTGCGCAGCGAGCAGACCTCGGAGGATCTGAGCCGCAGCGGCAATGCGGGCGCCAGGGGTGTGCCGGGCGCGCTGACCAACCAGCCACCGGAAGGGGGCACGGCGCTGCCTCCCGGTCAGTCCGTGGCCGCGAACGCGGCGTCCGCTGGCGGCGTGACGGATGCGCAGGCAGCCACGCTGGCCGGGGCATCGACGCCGGACAACCAGTCCCGGCAGGCCACGCGCAACTACGAGATCGACCGCACCGTGGCCTATACGCGCCAGCCGGCGGGCCGTCTGCAGCGCCTGTCGGTGGCGGTGGTCATCGACAATCTGCGTACCACCGATGCCGAGGGCAAGGTCACCGAGACGCCGCTCACTGAAGAGCAGGTTGGCCGTGTCACCGCGCTGGTGCGTGACGCAGTGGGGTTCGACGAAGCGCGCGGCGACCGTGTCTCGGTGGTGAACCAGAGCTTCCAGCCGGAAGCCGTGATGGAAGCGCAGCAGATCGAGTCGATACCGCTGTGGGAGAAGCCGCTGGTGCGCGACATCGCCAAGCTGTTGACCGGTCTTGTGATGGTGCTGCTGCTGGTGCTGTTCGTGCTGCGGCCGCTGCTGCGCAGCCTGACCACGGCCGCGAAGGTGGCGCTGACGCCGCCCCAGGTTGCGATGGTTCCGGCCGGTGATGCGGCGATGATGATGCCAGGCGGGGCCGCCGCTGGTCCCGGTGGCGCGGCCATTGCCTATGAACAGCAGATCGCCCAGGCCCGCAGTCTCGTGGCGAAGGATCCGGCGCGTGTGGCCCAGGTCGTCAAGGACTGGGTCCAGAAGGATGATTGATGGCCGCGACTGAACAGACACTGCAGCTGCGCGCCTGGAACGCGCCGCTGATCGATGATCGTGTGGCGGCCAGCCGCCGTGGTGTGCGCTCGCCGGACGAGCTGGACGCCGCCGCGCAGCGTGCCTGGAAGGAGGCCGAGGAGGGCGGCAGGGCCGCTGGTCTTGCGGCTGGCCAGAAGGAGATCAATGCGCGGCTCAAGGCGCTGGATGAACAGGCTCACGCGTTGCAGGCGGCATTGCAGGGGCTGGCGCGGCCGTTGGCGCATGCGGATGACGAGGCGCATGCGCAGATCGCGCGACTGGCGATGGCGATTGCCCGTGGCCTGCTGCGCCGCGAGCTGAAGATGGATCCGGCGCAGGTGATCGGCATCGTGCGCGAGACGGTGGCTTTGCTGCCGGCCAGTTCGCGCGGTGTGCGCGTGGTGCTGCATCCTGAGGATGCGGCGCTGGTGCGGGAGCGGCTGGCTGCGCCGCAGGCCGGCGAAGCATGGGCCGTGGTGGAGGATCCGGTGCTGTCGCGTGGCGATTGCCGCGTGATGGCCGAATATGCGCAGATCGACGCGCGGCTGGACGCGCGGCTCGCCGCCTCCATTGCCGAGTTGCTCGGCGATGAGCGGCAGTTGCCGCGCAGCGAGGAAGAATGAGCACCGCAACCGTACATCGCGGCGTCGGCTGGCGCGAGCAGCTGGAAAGATCCATCCGCATCGCTGAAGCACTGCCGCCGCCGCCCGTGCAGGGTCAGCTCACCCGCATGGTGGGATTGACGCTCGAAGCCACGGGCTGCCAGGCGGCCGTGGGCGATCGCTGCGAAGTGCTGACCAATGATGGCGCCACGGTGGAAGCCGAGGTCGTCGGCTTCTCGGGCGAACGTCTTTACCTCATGCCGACCGGCGATGTGCATGGCCTGAAACCCAATGCGCGGGTGATTCCGCGTCCCGGCGCCGGCTTCGTCCGCGTCGGGCCGGAGTTGCTCGGGCGCGTGATCGACGGCGCCGGAGAGCCGCTGGACGGCAAGGGACCTCTGTTCTGCGAGGACCGCACGCGGCTGGCGGGTGTGCCGCTCAATCCCCTGAGCCGCGCGCCCATCGAGCGCACGCTCGATGTGGGAGTGAGGGCCATCAATGCGCTGCTGACCGTGGGCCGCGGACAGCGCATCGGCCTGTTCGCCGGCAGTGGCGTGGGCAAGAGTGTGCTGCTGGGCATGATGGCCCGCTATACGGAAGCCGACGTGATCGTCGTCGGGCTCATCGGCGAGCGCGGCCGCGAAGTGAAGGAATTCATCGACAAGATTCTCGGTGAGGCGGGGCTGGCGCGCAGCGTGGTGGTGGCATCACCGGCCGACAATCCGCCGCTGATGCGCATGCATGGCGCCTGGCTCGCCACCGCGGTGGCCGAGTATTTCCGCGACCAGGGAAAGAACGTGCTGCTGATCATGGACTCGCTGACGCGCTTCGCGCAGGCGCAGCGCGAGATCGGGCTTGCCATCGGCGAGGCGCCGGCCACCAAGGGTTATCCGCCGTCGGTGTTCGCGCGTCTGCCGCAGCTGGTGGAGCGCGCCGGCAATGCGTCCGCCGATGTGGGCTCCATCACCGCCTTCTATACCGTGCTTACCGAGGGCGACGACCAGCAGGATCCGATCGCGGACAGCGCGCGAGCTATTCTTGACGGGCACATCGTGCTGTCGCGGCGCATCGCCGAATCGGGGCACTACCCGGCCATCGACATCGAGGCCTCCATAAGCCGCGTGATGCACGACATCGTGCCACGCGAACAATTCGCAGCCGCGAGGCAACTCAAACAGATGCTTTCCACTTACCAGCACCATCGCGATCTCATTGCGGTGGGCGCCTATCAGGCGGGTTCAGATCCGCGCGTCGACGAGGCCATCCGCGCGTGGCCGGTGCTGCAGCAATTCCTGCAGCAGGACCTGCACGAGTGTGTCGGCATGGGCGCCAGCGTCGGCCAGCTCGGACAACTCATGGGTGAGGGCTGATGAAGCGCACGCAGCGGCTGGCGCCGGTCCAGCGGATATTCACCTCCGCGGAACAGGATCGCGCGCGCGACCTGGGGGGCGCGCAGCAGCGTGTCGAAGCGGCGCAGGCCAAGCTGGCGGAATTGCGGCAGTACCGCGACGACTATGCCGCCACCTTCGAGAATCATGCCCGCGATGGCCGCAATGTGGCCGCATTGCGGGATTTCCAGACCTTTCTTGCGCGCCTGGATCTGGCACTGCGCCAGCAGGAGCAGCAGGTCATCCTCGCCCGCGAGGAGGAGGCTGCGCACCGGCAGCGCTGGCAATCGGCGGCGCGCCGCAGCCGGGCGCTGGACACGGTGGTCGATCGTTGGCATGGCGAGGAGCGCCACCAGGAAGAGCGCCGCGAACAACACCAGACAGATGAGCGGGCCCAGCGTCGGCCCGGTTCCACAGAAGAAACAGGAGGAAAGCTGTGATGGAAACTTCGGCTTTCAAGGGTTTGCCACTTGCGGGATTGCTGCGACAGGGTATGCCGATGGCTGCTGGCCAGGAGCCAGATGCTGCCGGGTTGCTCTCCGGTGAGCAGTTTCTTCAGATGTTTCTGGGGCTTGCTCCGGATTCCGCGCCCGCGCCAGACACGGCTCCGGGGGAGGATGCCCAGGACGGCCAGGAAGATAATTCACCCGATGGCTCATGGCTGTCGCTGATGCCCTTCATTGCCAGCGCCGTCGGCAGCGCGCCGGACGGCGGCACGCAGACATCTTCGGCCGCGATCGTTGATGCGGCTGCGGCTGAGACTGTGGACCCGGATTCGGCGCCGGTTCCGGCCCCGGGCACTACGGCTGCTTCCGAGGCAGCTGAGGAATCGCTGCTGGCATCGCAGCGCCAGACTTCCGTTCACTCCTCGCAGGCAGCAACCGAGGCGCGCTCGCCGGTCGTGACTGTCACTGCCGGGAACGTCACGGATGCCGCGGATGTCGCGGAAGCTGTGAGTGCCGTTCTGGAAGCCAGTGATCCGGCGCGTGCCGCGGGAGGCGATCGCGCTTCGGCGCCCACGTCGCTTGCTGGCATGCAGTCGCTGGCCGCGGGCACGGGTGTCGCCGCCGCGCTGGCCGCGGATCGTTCGCCGGCCGCAGGCGCCATGGCGCAGCCGGCTTTCGGGCAGCATGTCCGCGCGCCGCTGCACTCGGCGCGCTGGGCGGAGGAGATGGGTCAGCGTGTGGCGTTGATGGCGGTCAACGGAAGGACATCTGGATCGCTGAGCCTGGTGCCCGAGCAGATGGGGCCCATCGAAGTCCGCATCCACATGAACCAGGACCGGGCCGATGTGTGGTTCGGTGCGACGCAGGCGGATACGCGCGCCGCGCTGCAGGAGGCATTGCCGAGGTTGCGCGAGATGTTCTCTGCCAACGGCCTGGCTCTGGGCGAGGCGCAGGTCTCGCAGCAGGCGCCGCGACGCGACGGCGAGGCTCCTGCTCCGGCGCGCAGTGTCTATGCTGTGGATGACGAGAGCCCCGCGCCCGGCATTGCGCCGACGCGGTCCGTCAGCGTCGGACTGGTCGATACCTACGCCTGACTGGTGGAGCGCCGGGAATCCGGCGCCGGCTGTGCGATGTGCACTGCGTCACATCGCGAAATTGCCGTAAAAATCTCTTAAATCATGTAGTTACACATGATCTGATCTGTGTGGCACAGGCCTTGCTCCTGTGGGGTCAACGGTTCATTGAACCTTGAGGACCCACGCCAACATGTCTGAAGCTGCCGCCACCGACGCCGTACCGGCCCCGAAGAAGAACAAGCTGCTGCTGATCGGCATCGCCGCTGTCGTGATGCTGGGAGGAGGCGCTGGCGCTTTCTTCATGCTCAGCGGCGGTGACGCGGATGGGGCCAAGAAAGAGAAGGTCGAGCAGAAACTGCCGGCCCAGTTCGTGGCGCTGGATCCGCCCTTTGTCGTGAACTTCGAGGCGGGCGCATCGGCGCGTTTTCTGCAGATCGCCGTGCAGCTCATGACGCGGGACCCGCGCATGGTCGAGTTCCTCAAGTCGCACGATCCGGTCATCCGCAACGATCTGCTGCTGCTGTTCGGCAACAAGACTGTCGACCAGGTGTCCACGCAGGAGGCCAAGGAGGGGCTGCGCCAGGCGGCGCTGGAGAAGATCCACTCCATCATCGCGGCCGAGGGTGAAAAGCCCGAGGCGCTCGAAGCCGTCTATTTCACCAGTTTCGTGATGCAGTAAGCCCGCAGGGTCACCCCATGAGCAGCACTTCCACTGAATCCTCCGCAGCCGCTTCCTCCGACCTCTCCACGGTGCCCGGTCGGGCACGCGACGTGAGTCTGGATGTCATCCTCGATGTGCCGGTGACGCTGTCGCTGGAAGTGGGTCGCACACGTCTGCCGATCCGCAGCCTGCTGCAGCTGAACCAGGGATCCGTCGTGGAGCTGGAGCGCGCCGCCGGCGAGCCCCTCGATGTGTTCGTCAACGGCACGCTGGTCGCCCACGGCGAGGTGGTGGTCGTGGACGAGCAGTTCGGCATCCGCCTGACTGATGTGATCAGTCCGGCCGAACGCATCCGCAAGCTGAAGTAACACCGATGAACCTGCGAGCGTTCCTTGCCGGCTGCGTCGGCCTGCTGCTGCCCGTGGCCGCGAGCCTGGCAGCCGAACAGGCCGCGCCGGCGCGACCCTTCGCCGCACCCGATGTGCCGGTCACTGCGCCGGCTGGCGCGGTCAATGGAATCGCGCAGGTCACCGTTGCCCTGCTGGTGGTGCTGGTCGCCGTATTCATCGTCGCAGTGCTGGTGCGGCGTTTTCGCAATCTCGCCGGCGGCGGTGATGGCGGCATCGAGGTGCTGGCACAGACCGCGCTGGGCCAGCGTGAGCGTGCCGTGATCGTCCGTGTGGGCGAGGCGCGGCTGCTGCTGGGCGTGACGCCAGGACAGGTGACACTGCTGCATACCCTGCCTGCCGATGCCCATCTGCCTGGCTCCTCATCCGGTGCTCCGGATCAGGCTGCGCGGCCCAGCTTCGCGAGCCTGCTCAGGAAGAGTCTCGGACGGTGATGCGGATGACGACCACAAGGGTGCTTCAGTTGTCCGCCGTGCTGCTGGGCGCGCTGCTGCCTGTGGCGGCCCAGGCTGCCGCTCCCGGAATCCCCGCGTTGACGGTGGAGACGGGCGCGGGCGGCCAGAGCTACTCGCTGACGCTGCAGCTGCTGATCCTGATGACGGCGATCACGTTGCTGCCGTCGATCATGCTCATGATGACGGCGTTCACGCGCATCATCATCGTGCTCACGATCCTGCGCCAGGCGCTCGGCGCGGGCCAGTCGCCACCGAACCAGGTGCTCATCGGCCTGTCGCTGTTCCTCACCTTCTTCGTGATGGCGCCGGTGGTGGATCGCGTGAATGTGGAGGCCGTGCAGCCCTACATGGAAGGCACCATCCAGACCACCGAGGCCCTCAGCCTCGCCGCGGTGCCTCTGAAGCAGTTCATGCTGCAGCAGACGCGCGAGAGCGACATCGCGACCTTCGTGCGCATTTCCGGTGGCCAGGGTTTCGAGACGCCCGAGGATGTGCCCATGTCCATTCTCGTTCCCGCCTTCGCCACCAGCGAACTAAAGACGGCCTTCCAGATCGGTTTTCTCATCTTCATCCCCTTCGTGATCATCGACCTGGTGGTGGCCAGCGTGCTGATGTCGATGGGCATGATGATGCTGTCGCCAGTGCTGATCTCCCTGCCGTTCAAGCTGATGCTGTTCGTGCTCGTGGATGGCTGGGCGCTGGTGATGGGTACCCTGGCCTCGAGCTTCTTCAGGTGATGCAATCATGATGACCCCCGAAACCGTAATGACCATCGGCACGCGCGCGCTGGAGGTGACCCTGATGCTGGCCGGGCCGCTGCTGCTGATGGCGCTGACAGTGGGCCTGCTGGTGGGTGTATTCCAGGCCGCGACCCAGATCAACGAGATGACGCTGTCCTTCATCCCCAAGCTCATCGCCATGGCGGTGGCGCTGGCCGTGGCCGGTCCCTGGATGCTGAAGCTGATCGTGGGGTACACCCGGCAGCTGTTCGAGAGCATTCCCTCACTGATCGGGTAGGGCCTTGCAGCTCACCGCCGGACAGATCGAAGCCTGGATCGCCGCCTACCTGTGGCCCTTCGTGCGCATCGGCGCCTGCCTCATGGTGGCGCCGCTGTTCAGCGGCAGCATGGTGCCGGCACGCATGCGCCTCATCATCGCAGGCGCCATCACGCTGGTGGTGGCGCCGCTGCTGCCAGCGCCGCCGCAGGTGGCGCCGTTCTCTCCCGCGGGAATCGTGGTCACGGCGCAGCAGCTGGTGATCGGCGTGGCCATCGGCTTCGTGCTGCAGGTCGCCTTCGATGCGCTGGCCATGGGCGGACAGCTGCTGGCCAACACCATGGGCCTGTCTTTCGCTTTCAACGTCGATCCGCTGCGCGG
>CAUJIK010000084.1 GCA_963205255.1 Pseudomonadota bacterium | reverse complement strand
CAGCACGACCAGGGCCATCGACCAGACCTTGGAGAGCATGATCTGGGCGGGAGTCACGGGCATCACCAGCAGGTGTTCGATGGTGCCGTGCTCGCGCTCCCGGATCAGCGCCGCGCCGGTCAGGATGATGGACAACAGCGTGATGTGGTTGATGATCTGCACCACCGAGCCGAACCAGGCCTTGTCGAGCGCGGGGTTGAAGCGGGCGCGCAATGCCAGATCCACGGGTGGCGCGTCGGTGCCGCGGTAACGCTTGACGAACTCATTGACTTCGCCGGTGAAGATCTGCTGGATATAGCCACTGCCGGTGAAGGCCTGGCTCATGCGGGTGGCGTCGACATTGAGCTGCACGGCAGGCGATCGCCCCGCCAGCACGTCGCGCTGGAAGTTGGGCGGAATGACCAGAGCGAAGGTGTACAGCCCCGCGTCCATGCCCGGGTCCACGTCCCCATAGTCGATCATGGCCGGTGGCGTGAACTGCGGGGGGTAGAAGGCCGAGGCAACCCGCTGGGACAGCGCCGAATTATCCTCGTCGACGATGGCGATGGGCGCGTTGTGCAGCGTCTCCGGCATGGACGTGGCCTTGGTGTAGACCGACGCGGTGAACACATAGACGATGAGCACAAGCATCATCGGATCGCGCCAAAGACTCCACAGCTCCTTGACACCAAGGTCGTAGATGTTGGCCAGGTTTCTTCTGCGCATCTCAACGCTCCTGCTTCTTGAGTAGCAAAACAGCCACGCCGAGAATGACCGGAACCGAAATGAGCATCGACCACAGCGGCCCCGTCAGGTCGGCCAGGCCGAGTGATTTGTTGAACACGCCACGGCTGATGGAGATCATGTGCGTGGCGGGGTAGATCTCGCCGATGAACTTGCTGGAGCCTTCAAGCGAGGACACCGGATCGATCAGGCCGGCGAACTGGGTGGCAGGAATGATGGTGCCGATCATGGCGAAGAACATGGCGGCGATCTGGCTGCGCGTGACGGCCGAGGCCAGCAGCCCCATGCCTGTGGCGGCGAAGGAGAAGACCAGCGCGGCCAGCGACAGGGTCAAGAAGCTGCCCTTGACCGGCACACCGAAGATGGTGACCGCGAGCAGGCTCATCAGCAGGAAGTTCACCATGGCCAGACCGACATAGGGCAGTTGCTTGCCAAGCAGGAACTCGATGCGCGTGACCGGCGTCACGTACAGATTGGTGATCGACCCGGTTTCTTTCTCGCGCACCACCGCCAGCGCAGTCAGCATGGCCGGCAGCATGAGCAGCAGCAGAGGGATCACCGCCGGCACCATCGCCGGCAGGCTCTTGACATCGGGGTTGTAGCGAAAGCGTGTCTCGACGCTCGCATTTCCTGCGGCGCTGGCACCGCTGCGTTCGCTGGCCTGTACGAGCAGCCAGTGCTGGTGCATGCCCTGAACGTAGCCCTGGACGGTTTCCGCGCGCACCGGCATGGCGCCGTCGAGCCAGGCGCCGATCTGCACGTTCTGGCCCCGCAACACGTCGCGGGCAAAGCCAGCGGGGATTTCGATGGCCAATGACAGTTCGCCGCTGCGCATGCGCCGGTCGAGATCCTCGTAATCGACGATAGGCGGGTGCTCTGTGAAGTAGCGCGAGCCGGCCAGGTTCAGCGTGTAGCTTTGGCTGAGCGTGGTTTGGTCGCGATCGAGCACCGCATAGCTCAGGTCTTCGACGTCCATGGTGATGCCGAAGCCGATCACGAACATCAGGAGCAGCGAACCGCCCAGCGCCAGGGTGGCGCGCACCGGATCGCGCTGCAGTTCCAGTGCTTCGCGCCACAGATAGCTGAGCATGCGGCGCAGGCTGAAGCCTTCAGCGTTGTGCCCGATGTGCTCAGTGTGTGTCGCTGGCGTCTGAATCGCCGTATTGGCGGCCTCGGTGGGGCCGGCGGGAGCGACCGTGCCGCCCTCCGCCTCGATGAGGTAGCCGATGAAGGCCTCTTCGAGGGTTTTAGCGCCGCGCTTCTCGACCAGCTTGGCGGGCACGTCGCTGTCGAGCACCTTGCCCGCATGCATCATTGACATGCGGTCGCAGCGTTCGGCCTCGTTCATGAAGTGGGTGGAAATGAAGACCGTCACCCGGTCGCGACGTGACAGCTCGATGAGCAGCCGCCAGAATGCATCGCGCGCTACTGGATCGACCCCGGAGGTCGGCTCGTCCAGAATCAACAGTTCGGGCTTGTGCACCATGGCGACTGCCAGCGACAGGCGCTGGCGTATGCCCAGAGGCAGGCTGGCCGGCAAGCTGTCGATGACTTCCACCAGGCCGAAGCGCTCCACCATCTCTTCGACGCGGCCCGGAATGTCCTTCGGGGGCACGCTGAACAGCTTGGCGTGCAACTCCAGGTTCTGGCGTACCGTGATTTCGCTGTAGAGCGAGAATGCCTGCGACATGTAGCCGACGCGGCGGCGGGTGTCCAAGTCATGCGGGTCCACCTCATGACCGAACAGCCAGGCTCGTCCCTCGCTCGCCGGCAGTAGCCCGGTTAGCATCTTCATCGTCGTAGACTTGCCGCAGCCGTTGGAGCCGAGGAAGCCGAAGATTTCACCGCGCCGGATGCGGAAGGACACGCTGTCGACGGCGACGAAGTCGCCAAAGCGCATGGTCAGCCCTTTGGCCTCGATGGCGATGTCGTCGGCGCCGTCTTCCGGCAAGGGAGGAATGACCACCGGTTTGTGCCCGCGCTTTTTCTCGTCTGGGAGCAGGCGGATGACCGCCTCTTCCAGGTTCGGGCTGCCTGTTCTTTCCAGCAATTCCTTCGGTGTGCCGGTGGCGAGAACCTTGCCGTCGTCGATGGCGGCGAGCCAGTCGAAGCGCTGCGCCTCGTCCATGTAGGCGGTGGCCACGATCACGCTCATGCCGGGGCGGTCGGCGCGGATGCGTTCGATCAGATCCCAGAACTGTGCGCGCGCCAGCGGATCCACGCCGGTCGTCGGTTCATCGAGAATCAGGAAATCCGGGTCGTGAATCAGCGCGCAGCACAAGCCCAGCTTCTGCTTCATGCCCCCGGAGAGCTTGCCTGCCGG
>CAUJIK010000083.1 GCA_963205255.1 Pseudomonadota bacterium | reverse complement strand
TGCGTGATCGCCGGGCGGGTTGCGGAACACGGACCCCGCGTTCGGCTGGCCGAGCGGCTGCGTCGCGATGCGCTTCGAGAGAAATTCCTTGATGCGCGCGCGCGCCGCGTGACCGTCGCCCGGCGTGAAACGGAACCACGCCGCGAGGAACCACTCCTCCGGCATCGGTGCGAGGCACGACGCCTGTGCGGACGGCGAACCCGCATCGGGGCGCAGCGCGCAGTGACGGTAGGCGATCTCGTAGTCGGCCGGCGTGCGACTGCGCAGCGCACCGGTGCGGTCGAGCACGAGCACGCGCTCGACGCGTTCCCACGTCTCGGACCCGTAGCAGCCGGCGTTCATCGCGAGCGCGCCACCGACGGTGCCCGGGATACCGGCGAGAAATTCGGCGCCCTCGAACTCTCGCCCATGTCGGCGCTGCCGACGGCCCAGATGCTGATCGGCGCCTACCACCAGCTGATTGCCCGCGCGCGTGAGCATGGCATCAAGGTGATCGGCTCCACGCTGACGCCCTTCAGGGGCACGGATGCGCCCGGCTACTACGCGGATTCGAAGGAGCCCATCCGCGAGGCGGTGAACCATTGGATCCGCACCAGCGGCGCCTTCGATGCCGTGATCGACTGGGACAAGGCATTGCGCGACCCGGCTGATCCGGCGCGCCTGCTGCCTCTATACGCCTCCCCCGACCAGCTGCACCCCAGCCACGAGGGCTACAGGGCCATGTCCGACGCGCTGGATCCGAAGCTGTTCAGGTAACCGCGGGCGGTTCCGGCAATCCCCTGACGGCGGCCGCGACGCTGGGCCGCAAGCCGCCGTCGCCATGCTGCCTGACGTGGTCGATGATCGCCCGGCGCATGCGCGGATCCCAGTAGCGGCTGATGTGCAGGCGGATGCCCTTGTGGGCTTCCTCCTTGCCGAGCTCGCTCTCGAAGAAGTTCGCGATGTCATTGGCCATGTCGGCCAGGTGCTCGATATCCACTACGCCCGCCTCAACCGTGCGTCTCGCCCTGGGCGGCTTTCAGGAACTTCATCTGCTGCTCGTGCTGTTCCTGGAAGCGCTTCTGCCAGGCAGAGGGTTGCTGCACCTTCACCACCTGCACGGCGGTGACCTTGTATTCCGGGCAGTTGGTCGCCCAGTCGGAATTCTCGGTGGTGATCACATTGGCGCCGGACTCGGGGAAATGGAAGGTGGTGTAGACCACTCCCGCCGCCACGCGATCGGTCACGTCCGCGCGCAGCACGGTCTCCCCGGCGCGGCTGGTCACGCCCACCCAGTCGCCCGTGACCACACCGCGGTCCTCGGCATCCTGCGGGTGGATTTCGAGGCGGTCCTCGTCGTACCACAGGCTGTTGGGCGTGCGACGCGTCTGCGCGCCCACGTTGTACTGGGTGAGCACGCGGCCGGTGGTGAGCAGCAACGGGAAGCGCGCATTGGCCTTCTCGCGCGTCGGGATGTATTCGGTGATGAAGAACTTGCCCTTGCCGCGCACGAACTCTCCCACGTGCATGGTGGGTGTGCCTAGCGGAGCCTCGGCGTTGCAGGGCCACTGGATGCTGCCCTCACGGTCGATCTTCTCGTAGGTGACGCCCGCGAAGGTGGGCGTGAGACGCGCGATCTCATCCATGATTTCGGAAGGATGCGAGTAGTTCATTTCATAGCCCAGCGCCTTCGCGAAACGGATGGTGACCTCCCAGTCCGCAAGCCCGGCCAGCGGCTCCATGATCTTGCGCACGCGCGAGATGCGCCGCTCCGAGTTGGTGAACGTGCCGTCCTTCTCGAGGAAAGTGGAGCCCGGAAACAGCACGTGGGCGTACTTGGCCGTCTCGTTGAGGAAGATGTCCTGCACCACAACGCATTCCATGGCGGCCAGTCCCGCCGTCACATGCTGCGTGTTCGGATCGGACTGCGCCGGGTCCTCGCCCTGCACATAGAGCGCCTTGAAGCTGCCGTCGAGCGCGGCCTCGAGCATGTTGGGGATGCGCAGGCCGGGCTCGGAATCCAGCTCCACGCCCCAGGCGCCGTTGAACTCGCCACGCACCGTGTCGTCGGAAATGTGGCGGTATCCGGGCAGCTCATGCGGGAACGACCCCATGTCGCAGGAGCCCTGCACATTGTTCTGGCCGCGCAGCGGATTCACGCCCACGCCCTCGCGGCCCAGATTGCCGGTGGCCATCGCGAGGTTGGCGATGCCCATCACCATGGTGCTGCCCTGGCTGTGCTCGGTCACGCCCAGGCCGTAGTAGATGGCGCCATTGCCGCCGGTGGCGTACAGCCGTGCCGCGCCCCGCACCAGCCGCGCGGGCACGCCGGTGACGCTCTCCATCGCTTCGGGCGAGTTGCGCGGCTCCGCAACGAATCTGCGCCAGCGCTCGAATGGCTCCTTCTCGCAGCGCGCGGCGACGAAGGCTTCGTTGACCAGACCCTCGGTGACCACCACATGAGCCAGCGAATTGATCAGCGCGACATTCGTACCGGGGCGCAACTGCAGGTGGAAGTCTGCCTGGATGTGCGGACTGCGCACGATCTCCGTCTCGCGCGGATCCGCGACGATGAGCCGCGCGCCGTCGCGCAGACGGCGCTTGAGGCGCGAACCGAAAACGGGATGGCCTTCGTTCGGGTTGGCGCCGATTATCATCACGACGTCGCTCTGCATGATCGAATCAAAGGCCTGCGTGCCCGCCGATTCGCCCATGGTGCTTTTCAATCCATAACCCGTGGGCGAGAGGCACACGCGCGCGCAGGTATCGACGTTGTTGGTGCCCAGCGCCGCGCGCACCAGCTTCTGCACCAGGTAAGTCTCTTCGTTGGTGCAGCGCGAAGACGTGATGCCGCCGACCGATGCGCGGCCGTATTTCTCCTGGATGCGCCGGAATTCGCTGGCCGCGTAGGCGAAGGCCTCCTCCCAGCTCACCGGCGTCCAGGGGTCAGTGATCTTCTTGCGGATCATCGGTGTCCTGATCCGGTCTTCGTGCGTGGCGTAGGTATAGGCAAAGCGCCCCTTCACGCAGGCATGGCCACGGTTGGCCTTGCCGGCACGGCTTGGCACCATGCGCACCACCTCCTGGCCCTTGACCTCGGCATCGAAGGAGCAGCCCACACCGCAGTAGGCGCAGGTGGTGTTCACGACGGCCTCGGGCATGCCGATCTGCTGCATGCTCTTTTCGGTGAGCGCGCCGGTGGGGCACGACTCCACGCAGGCGCCGCAGGAGACGCACTCGGACTCCATGAAGCCCTCGTCCTGGCTGGCCACCACCTTCGAAGCGAAACCCCGCCCGTCGATGGTCAGCGCGAATGTGCCCTGCACCTCGCCGCAGGCGCGCACGCAGCGCGAACACACGATGCAGGCAGCCGGATCGAAGCTGAAGTAAGGATTGCTGTCGTCGATCTTGGCGCACTGGTGACTGGCGCCGTCGAGACCGTAGCGCGGCTCCTTCACGCCGAGCTGCTCGGCCATCTGGTGCAGCTCGCAGCGCACGCCGGCCTTGCACTCGCGGCAGTCCTGCGGATGGTCGGTGAGATACAGCTCGACCACGCCGCGGCGGATCTGCGCCAGCTTGTCGGATTCGGTCCTCACCTTCATGCCTGGCGCCACCAGCGTGGTGCACGAGGCCGGATAGCCGCGCTGGCCCTCCACTTCGACGAGGCACAGGCGGCAGGAGCCGTAGGGCCGGAGCGTGTCGGTGGCACAGAGCTTGGGAATGGCGCCGCCGGCAACCGCCGCCGCGCGCATGATCGACGTGCCCTCGGGCACCGTGACCTGGGCGCCGTCGATGAACAGCGTGACGGGTTGACCGCTGGCGGCCGGGGTGCCGTGATCGTGATGTAGCAGCGAGTGCATGTTCCAGTACCTCCGGATTCAGCCGCGCCGGCGGCGGAAGTCTTCGGGGAAATGTTTCAGGGCGCTCATGACCGGGAATGGCGTCATGCCGCCCAGGCCGCACAGTGAGCCGAATTGCATGGTGTTGCACAGGTCTTCAAGCAGTGCGATCTGCTCCTGCGTCCCGCCATTCGAACGCATGCGGTCGAGCAGCTCGGTGCCGCGCGTTGAACCCACACGGCAGGGTGTGCACTTGCCGCAGGATTCCACGGCACAGAATTCCATCGCGTAACGCGCCATGTGCGCCATGTCCACGGTGTCGTCGAAGGCGACGATGCCGCCGTGGCCGACGAGCGCGCCGATGCCGGTGAAGGCTTCATAGTCCAGCGGCGTGTCGAACTGCGATGCGGGGATGAACGCGCCGAGCGGCCCGCCCACCTGGACGGTGCGGATCGGCCGCCCGCTCGCCGAACCGCCGCCGAAGTCGTACAGCAGTTCGTTGAGCGTGACGCCGAAGGCCTTTTCCACCAGACCACCGTGACGGATGTTGCCCGCCAGCTGTATGGGCAGCGTGCCGCGCGAGCGGCCCATGCCGAAATCGCGATAGTAGGCCGCGCCGCGCTCGAAGATAACCGGCAGCGTGGCGAGCGAGATCACGTTGTTGATGACCGTCGGCCTGCCGAACAACCCCTTGATGGCCGGCAGCGGCGGACGGAAGCGCACTTCGGCGCGTTTTCCCTCAAGGCTCTCCAGCAACGAGGTTTCCTCGCCGCACACATAGGCGCCGGCGCCGATGCGCACTTCGAGCTCGAAATCCTTGCCGCTGCCCTGTATGTCGCGGCCCAGCCAGTTGGCGCGCCGCGCCGCGGCGATGGCTTCG
>CAUJIK010000082.1 GCA_963205255.1 Pseudomonadota bacterium | reverse complement strand
CGCGCAGCTGAAGGCGCACGGCTCGATGGCCGCGCTGCTCAAGGACGCGATCTCGCCAAACCTGGTGCAGACGCTGGAGGGCAGCCCGGCCTTCGTGCACGGCGGACCCTTCGCGAACATCGCGCATGGCTGCAACTCGGTGATGGCAACGCAGACCGGCCTGCGCCTGGGCGAATACACCGTGACCGAGGCGGGCTTCGGCGCCGACCTGGGCGCCGAGAAATTCCTCAACATCAAATGCCGCAAAGCAGGCCTCGCGCCGGACGCCGTGGTGGTGGTCGCGACGGTGCGCGCGCTGAAGATGCACGGCGGCGTGGCGCGCGACCAGCTCGACCAGGAGGATCTGGCGGCGCTCGAGGCGGGCTTTGCCAACCTGGCGCGCCACATCGAGAACCTCTCGAAGTTCGGCATGCCGGCCGTGGTGGCCATCAACCGTTTCATCGCGGACACCGTGGCCGAGCACGATCTGCTGCGTGATCTGTGCGCCGGGCTGGGTGTGAAGGCCGTTCCTTGCTCGCACTGGGCCGAGGGGTCGAAGGGTGCGATCGAGCTGGCGCACGAAGTGGTGAAGCTCGCCGAAAGCGGGCAGGCCAGCTATCGACCCCTGTATGCGGATGAGCTGCCGCTGGTGGAGAAGGTGCGCACCATTGCGCGCGAGATCTATCGCGCCGACGACATCAGCATGGACCAGAGGGTGTACGCCCTGTTCAATCAACTGCAGGAGGAAGGCTTCGGCCATTATCCGGTCTGCATCGCCAAGACCCAGTACAGCTTCTCCACCGATCCGGGCGCGCGCGGGGCGCCCACCGGCCACACGCTCAATGTGCGTGATGTGCGTCTGTCGGCGGGCGCGGGGTTCGTGGTGGTGATCTGCGGCGAGATCATGACCATGCCGGGTCTGCCGCGGGTGCCGGCCGCGAATGCCATGCGCCTGAACGAGCGCGGCCAGATCGAGGGTCTTTTCTAGATTTTCATGCGTCGCCGCCGGGCTGCTGGCAGGCGACACAGGCCACTTGCACTGGCGGCGCTCCGGGGTCGTCCAGATCCGCGGCGGTGAGGCGGCCGCCCCACACGCAGCCCGTGTCGAGCGCCAGCAGGTCGGGGCGGCGCAGCAGACCCAGCGTGGACCAGTGGCCGAACACGATGCGGGTGCCGGCGCTGCGCCGCGCATGTTCGAACCAGGGCTTCCAGGGCGCCTTGACGCGGTCCGGCGCGTCCTTGAGCTTGAAATCGAGCGTGCCATCGGCGCGGCAGTAGCGCAGGCGCGTGAGCACGTTGATGGTGAAGCGCCAGCGGTCGGTGTCGTCCAGGTCTTCGCGCCAACGGTCCGGCTTGTTGCCGTACATGGTGGCGAGAAAAGCCTTCGGGTCCGCCTGCAGGGCTCGCGAGGCATCGGCAGCCTGCAGCAGCGCATCCTCGACCGACCACTGGGGAACGATGCCGGCGTGCACGATGAGGCTGGCGCTGCGCGCGTCGGGTATGGCGAGCGGCCGGGCGATCAGCCAGTCGAGCAGGGCTTCGCGGTCGGGCGCCTGCAATACGCCATCCAGCGTATCGCCCTTGCGCGAGGGCAGGCTGTCGTCGTGATGCCGCGCGATCAGATGCAGGTCGTGGTTGCCCAGCACCGTGTGTGCATTGGCGCCGAGCGAGCGCACGAAGCGCAGCACCTGCAATGACTGCGGGCCGCGATTGACCAGGTCGCCGACGAAGAAGAGCTGATCGCGATCCGCCGAGAAGCGCAGCGCGGCCAGCAGCTCGCGCAGCGCGTCGTGGCAACCCTGGACGTCACCGATGGCGTAGCGTGGCAAGGTGTCAGTGCAGGACGCCCGGCATCGCCAGGCGGAATGGCGGGATGGGCACGTCGAAGGCATCGCCATCGTCGGCCACCATCTGGTAGCTGCCCTGCATGGCGCCCACGGGTGTTTCGAGCACGGCGGCGCTGGAATAGCGGAAGCCCTGGCCCGGCTTCAGGTGCGGGGTTTCGCCGACCACGCCCTCGCCGCGCACTTCCTGGGTGCGGCCGTTGCCGTGGGTGATGATCCAGTGGCGCTGCGTGAGCCGCGCGCCGGCATCGCCGTCGTTGTGGATGGTGATGGTGTAGGAGAAGGCATAGCGCTGGTCGGCCGGATCGGATTGCTCCGGCAGATAGCGTGTCTCGACCTCGATCCGGATGCGCTGGCTCATGAGCCTGGTGCGGCAGGCGGCAGGCGTACGGCCAGCACATCACACGGCGCTGCGTGCAGCACGGTGTCTTCGGTGAGATTCACGAGGATGGACAGCCCGTGGCGCTCGCGGCTGCCGATCACGATGAGATCGAAACCGCCGTCGCGCGCGGCGCGCACGATCTCGGCCTTCACATTGCCGGACTCCACGCGCCAGGCCGGCGCCGGGCCGCCGAGCGAGGCGGCAAGCTCACCGAGGCGTCGGCGGGCGCTTTCCAGCAGTTCGCCTTCGATCTGCACGGCGGGCATCAGCGAGTCGCTGAGCGGTTCGACGGGCACGAACTCCACGACATGCAGCAAGGTGAGGCTGGCGCTGGGGCAGGCCTCCACGATCTGCTGCGCGCGATGGGCGATGCGCCCGCTGTGCTCGCTCAGATCGAGAACCGCCAGGATCCGGTTGTAGATGCCCATGCCGGATGATGATCAAAGGCGCTGGTGGTGT
The DNA here is from genome assembly GCA_963205255.1 of Pseudomonadota bacterium. Taxonomy (GTDB): domain Bacteria; phylum Pseudomonadota; class Gammaproteobacteria; order Steroidobacterales; family Steroidobacteraceae; genus ZC4RG30. The sequence continues at coordinate 42,476 of CAUJIK010000082.1, read as the reverse complement.
GCAAGCTCCGCCAGCCGGGCGAACTGCTCCGGCGTGAGAGTCTCGGGACGGGCGCCCGGGTCGATGCCGCTGCCTGCCCACGCGGCGTCCGTCAGCAGCGCGCGCAGGCTGTTGCGCAATGTCTTGCGGCGCTGGGAGAAGGCGGCCGCCACCAGCGCGGCAAAGCCGGGCGGCAGCTCGAATCGTGGCTGGCTCAGCACGTCGATGCGCGCCACGGCGGACCACACGCGGGGCGGCGGCTGGAAGGCGCCGGGCCCCACATCGAACAGCTTGGTGATGGCAAAACGGGGAGAGAGCATCACCGTGAGCCGCCCATAGTCGCCGCTGCCGGGTGCGGCGACCATGCGGTCGATCACTTCCCGTTGCAGCATCACATGCAGGTCGGTGAGATGGTCGGCTGCGTCCAGCAGATGGAACAGCAGCGGAGTGGAGATGTTGTAGGGCAGGTTGCCGACGATGCGCAGCCGCCGGCCGGCAGCGCGGGCCAGCGCCGCGAAATCAAAATCCAGCGCGTCGCCTTCGTGCAGCACCAGGCGTTCGTTCCAGCTTGCGCGCAGATCGGCGGCCAGATCGCGGTCGATCTCCACCGCGTGGATCTGCGGCATGCGTGCCAGCAGAAGCCGGGTGAGTGCGCCGGTGCCGGGGCCGATCTCGACGATGAAATCCGCTGGCTGTGGCGCTACCGCCGCGACGATGCGTTCCAGCACCGAAGGGTCGTGCAGGAAGTGCTGGCCGAAGCGCTTGCGGGCGCGAACCAAGGCGATCAGGTCCGCGGCGCGGCGGCGGCCGTGCGCGCCAGCCGGGCGGCAAGCCGGGTGGCCGCGATGAGGCTGCGCGGATCGGCGCGCCCGGTTCCCGCAAGATCCAGCGCGGTGCCGTGATCCACCGAAGTGCGCAGCAGCGGCAGGCCCAGCGTGACATTCACCGCCTGCCCGAAAGAGGCGTATTTGAGCGTCGGCAGCCCCTGGTCGTGATACATGGCGAGCACCACGTCTGCCGCGGCCAGCTGGCGCGGCGTGAATATCGTATCGGCAGGCCATGGGCCGCTCACGGCAAGGCCGGCGCGGCGGGCGCGCTCGATGGCGGGCCCGATGGTGTCTATTTCCTCGCGCCCCATATGGCCGCCCTCGCCGGCATGCGGGTTCAGGCCGCACACCGCGATGCGCGGCTGCGCAATGCCCCAGTAGCGCGCGATGTCGCGGTGAACGATGGCCAGCGTCTGGTCGAGCAGCTGCGGCGTGATCGCGCCGCTCACCGCCGACAGCGGCAGATGCGTGGTAGCCAGCGCCACACGCAGCTGCTCGCCGGCCAGCAGCATCACCGGCAGCACACCGCCGCAATGCGCGGCCAGATATTCCGTGTGGCCGGTGAAGGCGATGCCGGCGTCATTGATGACGCTCTTCTGCACCGGCGCCGTGACCATGGCGGCGAATTCGCCGCTGTGGCAGCCCTCGACGGCCCGGTCCAGCAGCGCCAGCACCCAGCGCGCATTGGCGGGGTCGAGTTTTCCGGCCTGCGCCGGGCGCGGCAACGGGATGTGCTCGATGCGCATCTGCGGGCCGGGATGGAATGCCATGCCCATTGCCCGCGCGCGCTCTTCCAGCAGATTGCCGTCGGTCAGGCAGACGATGTCGGCATCGATGCCGGCTTGCGGCAGCTGCTGCGCAAGCAGCACACACAGATCCGGCCCGATGCCTGCGGGCTCACCGCAGGTCAGGGCGAGGCGGGGATGGGTGGCGCTCACGCGCGATCAGACATCCGTGTCGACGAAGGCCTCGTCGCGCAGGCGACGCAGCCACAGCTCGGTTTCCTCGTCGGCTCTGCTCTCGCGGATCTGCATGAAGGCGCGCTGGCGCAGGTTGTCTTCGGTGGTGTCGAACTGCCGCCGACCCAGCAGCTGCACGATGTGCCAGCCGAAGGGGCTCTGGAAGGGTTCGCTGATCTCGTCGATCTGCAGGCTTTGCAGCGCGCGTTCGAATTCGGGCACGAAGGTGCCGGGGCCGGTCCATCCCAGATCGCCGCCATTGACCGCCGAACCCGGGTCCTCGGACAGGCTCGACGCAAAGGCCTGGAACTCCTCGCCCTTGACGACGCGTTCGCGGATGCCTGCGAGGCGCTGCTTCACCGTGGCATCGTCCTGCAATTCGTTGGGCTTCATGAGGATGTGGCGCGCGTGCACCTGGTCCTCGATGGGGCTGCCGGCGGTGCTGCGGATGCCATTGACCTTCACGAGGTGAAAGCCGCTGGGGGTGCGCAACGGCTGGCTTACATCGCCGGACTTGAGCTGCCCGATCAGCTCGCCCAGGAAGGTGGGCAGCTCCGGACCCTTGCGCCAGCCCAGCGCGCCGCCTTCGAGGGCCGTCTGGCTGTTCGAGTACGCCACGGCCAGACGCCCGAAATCCTCGTTGCCGCTGCTGGCGCGCTCGTGGATTTCCACGGCGCGCTGCTCGGCTTCATCGACCTGCGCCTGGGTCGCGTCCTGCGGAATGGCGATGAGGATGTGCGAGATGTTGTACTCGTCGGTTTCCGACGGCATCTTCTTCAGCCGCTCGAGGAATTGCTCCAGTTCGCGCGGCGTGACATTGATGCGGCTGAGCACCTCGCGCTGGCGCAGGCCCGACAGCGCGATCTCCTTGCGCAGGTTGTCGCGATAGCTGGCGTAGTTGATGCCCTGCGAGGCCAGCGCCTCGGGCAGCTGCGTGAGGGTGAGGTTGTTGCGCTGCGCGATGTCGGCCAGCGCGGCATTGAGCTGCTCGTCGGACACCTTGAGGCCGATGCGGTCGGCGCGCTGCAGCTGGATCTCCTGGATGATCAGCCGATCGAGGATCTGGCGGCGCAGCACGTCTTCCGGCGGCAGCTGGGTGTTCTGCTCCGCCAGGCGCTCGGTGATCACGTCGATCTGCTCGTCGAGCTCGCTTTCGGTCACGATGCCGTCGTTGACGATGGCGACCACCTTGTCGAGCAGTTCGCCGCGCGGCGCGGGAGCGGCAGCCTCCGCGGAATGGGCGGGGGCGCCTGCGATGGCGATGAGGGCGGCCAGCAGCAGCGGGCGAAACATGGGGAATTCCTTGAGCATCATGGGTTTGCGTCAGCGGCGACGCGGATCTGCAGAGTATCCGCGAATCGCCCGTTCCAGGAAAGCATCTGCCGCCAATCCGACACTGGAAAGGCCCTTGAGTTCCAGCTGCAGGTAGATGCCCCGGTCGCGATCGCCGGAGCGGCGGCTCACGTATTCGCGCGCCACCGCGCGCAGTCCCCAGCAGCAGCTGCTGTATTCGAAGCCGGCGAAGGTCTCGATCGCCTGGCTCTGGTCGAGGGAATAGAGCATGCGACCGTAGACATTCCATTGCCGGGAGACGGGCCAGGCCACCGAGAAATCAGCCTGCTCCATGCGGCCGCGCTGGAAGCGATAGCCCAGGTTCATCACGCGCTGCGATTCGGGCCGGTACTGCACGCGGACTTCGGAGCGCTCGGCGTGCAGCTGGTCCGGATTCCACTGCATTCCCAGGTCGACATTCCAGTCCTCGAAGGCCTTGAGCTCGAGCTGGGCGATGAGGTCCGAGCTGTTGCGGGTGGCGGGCGGTTCGTCCGGCAGACGCACGCGCGGGCTCTCGAAATAGATGGTCTGGCCCAGCGTGGCGGCAAGGAAGCGCGTGCCGCTGGCCGCGTCGAACAGCCGCGTGGTGAACCCGACGGAGATCTGATTGGCGTCGCCGATGCGGTCGAGCCCCACATAGCGGTTGCTGCGGAACAGCTCCACCCAGTTCATGTCCGGCGTGCCGCTGTCGAACACCGGCAGGTGGTCCTGCCGACGATACGGCGCATAGAGATACATGGCGCGCGGCTCGAAAGTGAGCACGCGCTGCTTGCGTCCGCCCACGCTGCGCTCGAACAGCAGCCCGCCATCGAGGCTGGCCAGCGGCAGCGATCGCGAGGGCGAGCGGTCTTCGCCGGTGGCCGTGTTGCGCAGGCGGTATGTGGTGGAGTCGAAGGCAAGCTGGGGCCGCAGGAAGTAGCCCGGGCCCGCCATGTCCAGCGCCAGCTGCGGCGCCACATGCATGCGCCAGCCTTCGACTCCGATGCTGCGCCGGAAGCCGGTGAGCTCGGACTGGAAGCCATATTCCAGCGGCAGCGCGGTGTTCGTGCGCCAGCTGCCATCGGCATAGGCGCGCGGAAATTCCGTGTACGGCCGGTCCAGCGGCAGCAGGGCCTGGTCGATGGTCTGGAAATTGCGCGCCAGGATGCCCAGATGCAGCTGCGGGTCGCGATACGACAGATGCGCCACGCGCGACAGGAAGGCGATGCTGGCGCCGTCGGTGCCCTGCGAGAAATCCTCGAAATACTGCGCGTCGCTGACGTTCTCGCCATCCAGCGTGAAGCGCCAGTTGCCGGGCAGCGAGGTGACATTGTGCAGCCGCAGCCGGCTGCGGTTCGAGCCGTAGCTGCTGTCGTCCGGCAGCAGGTTGCCGGTCAGCGCACCCTCGCTGTGCGAGAACAGATAGCGGAATTCGCCCCCCAGGTCGAAACCGCGCCGGCTGTAGCCGGTGGGCGTGAACGTGGCGTCGAGATTGGGCGCGATGTTGAAGTAGTAGGGCACGGCAAGCAGCAGCCCGCCGCGCGAGGAGCTGCCGATGCTGGGGAACAGAAAGCCGGTCTTGCGCGCACTGCCCACCGGGAACGATAGCCAGGGCAGGCGCACGATGGGCACCCCGAGGAACTCCAGGCGCGCATTGCGGGCAACGCCGATGTTGGTGTTGGTATCGATGGTGACGCTGCCGGCCTGGATGTGCCAGTCGCTGCGTTCAGGCGGGCAGGTCGTATAGGAGACGCCCTCCAGCCGCAGCTGGCCGTTCTGGTTCAGTTCCAGCAGACGCGCCTCGCCGCGCGCCGGCTGCTGCGGCAGCTCGAACTGCGCTCCGGTGATCCGGGCCGCGCCATCCTGGAAATCGCCGTCCGCGCCGCGCACGGTGAGGCTAGGGTCGCGATATTCCACCGTGCCCGACACCCGCGCGCTGCTCTTCTGCGTATCCACGAGCAGCTCGTCGGCACTGAGGCTGCGCTCGCCCTGGCGCACGATGACGCCGCCCTGCAGATGCAGCTGGCCGTCCTCCTGGATCCGGAAGGCGCCCTGGTTCTCGATGGTCACGCCCGGACTGATGGTCAGGGCCGGCCCCAGCGGCGCAGTGGCGCCATCGGCGGTGAACACGCGGTCCCGCGGGCATACGGGCAGGCCCATGGGTGCATCGGGCGCAGCGACGCGACCGGCTTCCGCGGCGGTCGCGAGAGGCGTCTGGACGGTGGCCGCGGCAAGCAGCGTCGCCGTGAATGCGGCCGGGTGGCGGAGCGTTCGCATGAAGCGAAACATTATACTGCGCGGCGATGACCAACGACCCGCGTCTGTCCGAAGCCCGCCGCTGGCTGGCCGAGGACCTCAAGCTTCCCGTCACCTCGCTGGCGCGCGCGTCGGAGGACGCCAGTTTCCGTCGCTATTTCCGCGCGGCTCTGCCCGACGGCGCGACCCGCATCCTCATGGACGCGCCGCCTGGCCTCGAGGATGTGGAGGAATTCCTGCGGGTCACCGCGCTGCTGGAATCCTGCGGCGTTCATGTGCCCCATGTGCATGCCACGGATACCGGCCGCGGTTTCGTGCTGCTGGAGGATTTTGGCGGCACGCACATGCTCACCGGGCTCAATGCCGGTCTGGACCCGGCGCGCCTTTACAGCGAAGCGCTGGCGACGCTGGCCCGGCTGCAGCTCCAGGGCGCGGCGGCCTCGCAGCAGCTGCCTGCCTACGACCAGGCCGTGCTCCAGCGCGAAATGCAGCTGATGCCCGAGTGGTTCTGCGCGCGGCATCTGGAGATGAGCCTCACGGCGCGGCAGCGGCAGGTGCTGGAGGAGGCTTTCGGCTTTCTCGAGCGGGAAGCGCTGTCGCAGCCGCTGGTATTCGTGCATCGCGACTACCACTCGCGCAATCTCATGCTGCTGCCGGAGCGTTCGCCCGGCGTCATCGATTACCAGGACGCGTTGCGCGGGCCTGTGGGCTACGACCTGGCTTCCATCCTCAAGGATTGCTACGTGGCCTGGCCGCGGGCGCGCGTCGAGGAGTGGGTGGACGAGTTCCGCGCCTTGCTTGTGGCGGGCGGGGAGCAGGGGCGACATCTGGCCGGAAGTTCGCGCGGCGAGTTCCTGCGCTGGTTCGATCTCATCGGCTTGCAGCGCCACATCAAGGTGCTGGGCATCTTTGCGCGGCTTTTCTGGCGCGATGGCAAGTCGGGATATCTGGCCGATCTGCCGCGGGTGCTCGACTATGTGCGCGACACCGCGCAGGGTTTCGCGGAGCTGGCGCCACTGGCCCGGTTCGTCGAGACGCAGCTGGTTCCCCGTTTCGACGAGGCCAACCAGCGCGCGCGGGCACAGGCGGGGAGTGGCGCATGAAGGCCATGTTGCTGGCCGCCGGTCGCGGCGAGCGCATGCGGCCGCATACTGATCACACTCCGAAGCCGCTGCTCGAAGCGGGCGGCAGGCCGCTCATCGCCTGGCATCTGGAGCGGCTTGCCCAGGCGGGCATCCGCGAGGTGGTGATCAATCTCTCCTGGCTCGGTGAGCAGATCGCCGGGCGCCTGGGTGATGGCTCTGCATATGGCATTTCCATCGTCTACAGCCGCGAGCCGTGGCCGGCGCTGGAAACCGGCGGCGGTCTGCGTCAGGCCTTGCCGCTGCTGGGCGCCGATCCCTTCCTGCTGGTCAATGGTGATGTGTTCACCGATATCGATTTCCGCAGCATCACGCTCAAGGCCGGGGATCTGGCGCAGCTGGTGCTGGTGCCCAATCCGCCGCACAACCCGCGCGGTGATTTCTGGCTCGATGCAGCCGGGCGCATCGTCGTGGATGCGACGCAGGCGGCGGGTGCGCCGGAGGGGGCAGGCGCGGTGCCCGAGCGTCTGACTTATTCCGGCGTCGCCATCATCGATCCGGCGCTGCTGGCAGGTTCGGAGCCAGGCCGTTTCCCGCTGCTGCCCTTGCTGCTGTCGGCAAGGGATTCAGGCCGCCTCGGCGGGCAAAGGCACAGCGGGCGCTGGCTGGATATCGGCACGCCGCAGCGCCTGGCCGAACTCGACGCCGAGCTTTCGCGTATGCGACCATGAGTTTCCGATGAGCGAAATCAAGCGCATTCCCGTGGTCGTCGAGCCCGCGGCGCCCTTTGCGAGCCAGGCTCGCAGCGGCGAGAAATACACCACCGCCCAGGGCTTCAGCGCGATCCGCGATGGCCAGAAGGCGCGCGGCGAGGCGCCCGCCGTGCCGCTCACCGGTAAGCCGCGCTGGCTCAAGGCGCTGCCGGCCAGCGGCGAGCGTTATGCGCAGATCCGCCGCAATGTGCACCAGCACCGCCTCGCCACCGTGTGCGAGGAGGCCAAGTGCCCCAACATCGGCGAATGCTGGAACGCGGGCACCGCCACCATCATGCTGATGGGCGCCGTGTGCACGCGCGCCTGCCGCTTCTGCTCGGTGGATACCGGCAATCCGCATGGCTGGCTTGATGCCGATGAGCCGGCCAATGTGGCCGAGAGCGTTGCGCTGATGGGGCTCTCCTACATCGTGCTCACCAGCGTGAACCGCGATGATCTGGCCGATGGTGGGGCAGGGCATTTCGCCGCCTGCGTGCGCGCCATCCGCGAGCGCTCGCCGCAGACGGCGGTGGAAGCGCTCACTCCCGATTTCCAGGGCGTGCTGCGCGATGTCGAGACCGTGGTGGATTCCGGCCTGCAGGTGTTCGCGCAGAACCTGGAGACGGTGCGCCGCCTCACGCATCCGGTGCGCGACCCGCGCGCGGGATACGACCAGACGCTGGCCGTGCTGGCGCATGGCAAGCAGCACCGTCCCGACGTGCTCACCAAGTCCAGCCTGATGCTGGGCCTGGGTGAAACCGACGAGGAAATCCTCGAAGCCATGGACGACCTGCGCGCCGCGCAGGTGGACATCCTCACGCTGGGCCAGTACCTGCGGCCCACGCTCAACCATCTGCCGGTGGCGCGCTTCGTCACGCCGGATCAGTTCGAGTCCTATCGTGAGGCGGGCCTCGCGCGCGGCTTCCGCGAGTGCGTCTCCGGGCCGATGGTGCGCTCCAGCTACCGGGCCGAGCAGGCGCTGGCCGGCAACAACGTGGGGCTGGCCCTCAAGCCGTGATCACGCGCTGGCTGGGGCGCGTCGAATACGCGCCAACGCTTGTGGCGATGCAGCGCTTCACCGACGAACGCGACGCCTCGACCCCCGACGAAATCTGGCTGCTGGAGCACCCGCCTGTGTTCACGCTGGGGCTGGCGGCCGATCGCGCGCATCTGCTGGCCGCCGGCGATATTCCCGTGGTGCAGACCGACCGCGGCGGCCAGGTGACTTACCACGGGCCCGGGCAACTGGTGCTCTATCCGCTGCTCGATCTGCGCCGCAACGGGCTCACCGTGCGCTCGCTGGTCGAGACGCTGGAGCGCTCGGTGAGCGAGCTGCTGCGGCCGCATGGCATCGAGGCCACGGGGAGGCGCGACGCGCCGGGGGTGTATGTGGGCGGGCGCAAGCTTGCGAGCCTGGGGCTGCGCATCCGCCGCGGCGCCAGCTACCACGGTCTGGCACTGAACGTGGACATGGACCTCGCGCCCTTCAGCCGCATCAACCCCTGCGGCATGGCGGGTCTGGAAGTCACCCAGCTGGCTCAGCTCGGCGTGCCCGGCACCCCACGGCAGGTGGGGGAGGCGCTCGCCTCGGGGCTGGCGGGTCTGCTGCCCGCTACAGCACCATGATCACGCCGTCCACGGCCTTCAGGTCCTCGTGCAGCGCCCGCAGCTGCGCCTCGGCTTCGACCACCATCAGGTAGGTCAGGGCGATGAAGGCGCTCTGCGCCGAGGGCCGTTCCGTGACGCGGTGGGCGGGGAATTCGCCGAAATGCCGGCCGAATATGGCGTCCAGGCTCTCCCGGAGGGCCGGTTCGGCCCGGGCAATGACCTTGATCGGATATTCGGCAGGGAAGGTGATGCGTTCGGGTTCCATCTTCCCTAGAATAGCGCGCCCGCCGGGGACCATCACTGCGGAGAGGTGGCAGAGTGGTCGAATGTACCTGACTCGAAATCAGGCGTAGGTGCAAGCCTACCGTGGGTTCGAATCCCACCCTCTCCGCCATCTTTCTGTTTCAGACCGCATCAAGTCTTAGATGCTCTGAGTCCAAGGATTTAGAGCGTCCAAGGTGTTCCACAAGCTCTCGGTATGTCTCAACCCGGTGTGGGTACCAGATAGGGGTATTGCACCGAAATCTTGGGAGATACCCATAGATGTTGATGGATACGCGAATTCGAAATGCCCGGCTCTCGGGCGCCCTCTTCAAACTGTTTGATTCGCGGGACCTGTACCTGCACGTGATGTCCAACGGAGGTTCGCGTGGTGGATGCCCCACGTCCTATTCAGCAGGTTCCAGGTGGGAAGAAGCGGCTCGTTCAAAGTAGGCCGATCAACTCACCTGTAATTAACTGAAATAGAGCTTCCGATGTTGATCGCTATCGATGCTTTGCTGCTGTCGATACTAACAGTAAGGAAATTCACGGTAGAGCCGTGATGCCACAATGCCGCCGGAGAGAGTCGGCTGGCACTTCAAGACATTAACAGCCGTGAAGAAGAAATCGTCAGCGGCTACAAGCTTCCGGACGACTTCGAGATTGTTTACGCGTTCTCTCAGAACGGACAGGGCCAACTTGCCCTCAACAAGATGATGATTTTGATCCTTTTCATCGGCCTCCCGTCTGGAGTGACAGGGGTCGGCGGTGGTGTGTTCCTCGCTCCGGTGATCCTCAGTATGAATTGGGGAACGGAGCATCAGACTGCTGCAAAAACCTCAATCTATGACCTGATGAACTCGGCCGCTGCACTGCTCGGAGCCTTTATTGGAGCCGATATTTTCCTGATTCATGACTATGCATGATTTCGGCGATGATCCTGTTGGTCTCTGGATCAGGATTGGCTTTTTCGGCTGACAAGAGAGCACTGCGGAGACTGCTTTTGAGATCCGCTGCCTGAAGATGCTGGTGCGGGGCCACGGAGGACGGGTGACCGTCAGTCGCTCGAGCAGCTGGTGCACCGGCTGCGACAGAATATCGAGACCAACCCGGGCGCGCCGCAGCTGCGGCAGACGGCCCCGGTGTCGGGTTGCCGTCTGGTCACAGAATAACTTCGTTCTGTCCTCGGATCCGCCCTGCAGCACACGGGCGGTTACGGGATTGTCACACCACTGCGACTTACTTCATACCGGCGCATCGCTAGCCTCCTTTGTGTGTGTTTTCGTTGAAGGAGCAAGCGGTGGCCCAGCATCTGCATACAACCGTCATCATCGGTGGCGGCTTTTCCGGCACAGTCCTGGCCGCCAACCTGCTGCGTCGTCCGCCATCGCGCGCGGCACGCATCGTGCTCGTGGAGCGCAGTGCGGAACCTGGTCGCGGCGTGGCCTATGCAAGGCGCGACTATCCCTGCCTGCTCAACGTGCCGGTGGGACGCATGTCGGCTGAGCCGGATCATCCGGACGCGTTTCTGGATTTCGTGCGCAGATGGCATCCGCAGGTCACGGCGGAGGATTTCGTCCCGCGCGCCTGGTATGGCGACTACCTGCGTGCGCTGCTGGTGGCTTGCGAACGCGTTGCACCACCGCGCATCCGCTTCGAGCACATGCAGGGCGAGGCCGTCGACGTTCTGCGGGGCGGCAGCAATCTGCGCGTCGTGCTTGCCGACGGGAGCGCATTGCATGCCGATGAGGTGGTGCTGGCGTGTGGCAATCCGCCACCTGCGCAGTTGCCGGGCCTGGAGGCCGTGAGGGGCCATCCGCGGTACGTGGCCAATGGCTGTGCCGAAGGATTGGGGCGCCATTACCAAGGGACGGTGCTGTTGATTGGCACCGGGCTCACGATGGTCGATGTGGCCGTGGCTGCCGCGGAGCATGGCGATGTGGTGCTGCGCGCCATCTCGCGCCATGGCCTGCTGCCGTCCGGGCAGACGACGGCGGGTGGCCATGGTGCGGGCACGGAAGATTTGCCGGCCCGGCTGGGCGATGTACAAACCGTCCGCGAACTGCTGCGCAGTGCGCGCAACCTGGCCGACGAGCAACAGCAGTGCGGCGGCGACTGGCGTGATGTGGTGACTGCGATACGCGATCGGGCTCCGAAAATCTGGCGCGGTCTCGGCCTGGTCGAGCGCCAGCGTTTCCTGCGCCACCTGCGGCCATTCTGGGATATCCACCGCCACCGGCTGCCACCGCAGGTGCATGTACGTCTGGCCCAGCTGCGTGAATCCGGGCACCTGCATGTGCATGCCGGGCGTATCGTCGAAGCGCGCCCGGAAGGTGGCAGGCTGCTGGTGTCATGGCGCCCGCGCGGCGCGGAGTCGGCACAGGTGCTGGGTGTGGACTGGATCGTGAACTGTACCGGTCCGGATTACGACCTGCGCCGCTCGCACTGTCCGTTGTTCCAGTCGCTGCTGCGCAACGGGCTGGCGCTGGCCGATGAATCCGGCCTTGGATTGAAAACGGCTGCCCATGGTGCGCTGGTTGACTCTGCGGGACATGCAAGCCGCAATCTGTACTGCCTGGGGCCGTTGTTACGCGCCGATCACTGGGAGTCTACGGCGGTGGCTGAACTGCGCACGCACGCCGAGGAGTTGGCGATGCATCTCGCGGGCCTTGAGACACGCTGGCCATCGCACGTGGGCCGTTTGCATCCGGCGGGTGTGAGTGCTGCAATTTAGACTGGAGTGATCAGATTGAAACGCCTCAGCAGGGTACGCAGGGCGTTGCGCGAGATTCCCAGCAAGCGGGCGGCCTGCATCTGATTGCTGCCGGCGTGAGCATAGGCTCTGGATACGACCAGTTCCTCGATGCGCCCGAGAAGATCCGAGGGTGGATCGGAGAACAGGCGGTCGAGCTGGGCGGCGATCGTATCCAGCGGCGCACCGAGCGTGGAGGATGCTGCGCGGGCGTCGGAATCGGCTGCGACTTGCACCGCCTCGAGTGCACCCTCCAGGCGCAGGTTCTCCGGTCGGATCACACCCTCTTGGGCTGTCAGCAGCGCCCTGTGGATGACGTTCTCCAGCTCGCGGATGTTGCCGGGCCAGCGGTAGTTCTGCAGCAGGCGGCGTGCCTCCGGGGTAAGCACGGCAGCCTCGGTCTGCAGGCGTTCTTGATAGACGCCGAGGAAGTGTTCGGCCAGGGGCAGAATGTCGCCCGGACGCGCCGAAAGAGGCGGTACGGTCAGCCTGATGACGTTGAGACGATAGTAGAGATCCTGCCGGAAACGGCCGGCGATCACAGCCTCGCTGAGATCAATGTTGGTGGCTGCCACCACGCGCACATCAATGAGAATCGGTCGGCGTGAACCGATGCGCACCACTTCGCGTTCCTGGAGCACGCGAAGCAGCTTCACCTGGATGGAAAGTGGAAGGTCGCCGACCTCGTCGAGGAAGAGTGTGCCGCCCGTTGCGCTCTCGAACCAGCCAGCGCGGGTTTCCGTGGCACCGGTAAAGGAGCCGGCCTGATGACCGAACAGCTCTGCTTCGGCGAGCGAGTGTGGCAGGGCGCCGCAATTCACGGCGACGAATTCGCCTTTGCGACCACTCTGGTCGTGCAGGTGTCTGGCTACCAGTTCCTTTCCCGTTCCGGTTTCTCCGGTGATCAGTACCGGCGCATCAGCACGCGCGACCTGTTCGATCTCCTGCAGCAGGGCGCGCGACAGGGGGTCGCTGAAGATGAATGCCTTGGCCCGACCTGTCAGTACGTTGGAGTGGGTGCCGGGATGAGTCAGCAGTTGATCACGGGATCGGGTTGCGGCGGTGGTGCTCATGACTAACGAGGGTGACAGCGCCTGACTGTAGACGCAACGGCAAACATTGTGCCCGCATTTCATGTATCCATGAGGTAGCAGAGAAGTTATGTGGTGGTTACAAAAAACAGGCTGCATCGCCGTCCAATTGCTGCTCATAACCATACAGAACTTTCATAGGTCGAAAGGGAGTGTTGTTCTGCTCGCAGCAGTGTTGGGTACAGGACATCGGATCAAGCAGTGAGGCAGCGCATCCGCATTGTCCGGCAGCATTGCGAAGAATCTATTCCTGCTTCAAGAACAGCCACATGCAGTCATTGCCGCATCCGGATGATGCAGTAGAGCGGCATCCTGGCACGGTTCCTGCTCTATCCGAAGTCCGCGTTTCGACGCGAGACATCGATTTTTTCTGGAGAGCAGACCGTCATCATGTCCGTAACCACCTTCTCACGTGCCATTCCGTCGCCTCGCCTGACTTCGACAGTAACCGCCGCCATGGCGGTCGGCAGCATCCTGCTTGCATGCGAGGTTGGCGCGCAGGGGGTCGAGCCTCCGGCCGATGTGAGCGGCATTGCGCTGGCGGCCGCTGGCAGTCGTGTAGATCAGCTCGACACCGTGCTGGTGCAGGGCGTGCAGGAACAGAACGCGCTGCTGGAACTCAGGGATGTGCCCAAACCCGTGTCCGTCGTGCTGGAGGACGACCTGCAGACCTTCGACCTGGTGAGCATCCAGGACGTCCTGCGTCGTCTTGGCAACGTGCGCTGGAATCCGGGCAACCCGCGCACCAGCAGCTTCTCGCTGCGTGGCCTCACGGGTGGCCCCGGCAATGACAAGATTGATCCCTCCATCGGCATGACCGTGGACGGCATTCCTTACGCATATCTGTCGCTCGCGGCGGGAACAGATCTGGTAGATATCGAGTCGGTCAACGTGACGCGTGGCCCGCACGGCACGCTGGGCGCCACGCCCACCAGCGTGGGGCAGATCAACGTGATCACGCGCCGTCCGAGCTTCGTTCCCGAGGCCAGCGCCTCGCTGACCGTGGGCCAGGACAATGCGCTGCGAGCTCAGGCCCAGATTGGCGGCCCGGTCATTGATGATGTGTTGGCCTGGCGAGCCACCTTTACACGCAATCAGCAGGACGGTGCCTGGGACAACCAGTATCCCGATCTGCGCGGTTTGCAGAGCCATGTGAATTCCGATCGCACGTATGGGCGCCTGCAGCTGTTGTTCACGCCAGGCGAGAGCTTCAGTGCCCGCCTGCTCTACGACCATCAGCCCAAGGGCGACGAATTCATCAATGGTCTGTCCTTCAGCAAGGACACGCCGGACAACTATGCGAACGGCGCCCCCGTCAACAAAACCAACAACGCCTTCGCGAAACTCGGCCGCCGCTGGTTTACGCAGCAAAGCGCCTATACGGCGGAGGACTATTTTTCCTATCCCGTGTACCTCGATACCAGCCGGGCGATAACCACCAGCACACAGGGCGCGCTGCTGGACCTGGATTGGAAGCTTGGGCGCCACAGACTGACGTCGCTGTCATCCTGGCGGGACCACTACTTCATCGCCAACAATGATGACGGAACACCCTTCGATATCAGCCGCAACGGCGGCTACATCACGACCTACTGGCAATTCAGCCAGGAGCTGAGGCTGTCTTCCAGCATCGGCAACCTGGTCGACTATCAGGCGGGCGTGTTCTATCTGAAGAACAAGTACGACTCTTTCGGCGGCCGCACGCGTTACGGCAATGATGCCGGCGCCTACCAGGCCAATGTCGCCGAGTACGCGCGGCTGGACGCGGACAGCAGTGGTCGCGAACTGTTGACGAATTCGCTCGCGCGGCTGTATCGCAGCACGCAGTCCTATCTCGACAACGAGAGCAAGGCGCTCTTCGCGCAGCTGGACTGGCACCTCTCTGAGCCTCTGACGCTGACCACGGGCATCCGCGGTTCACGCGAGGATCGCCGGCTCGTCGAAGGTCAGCTGGTTTACGACAATGGTTACGGCGCGGCGCTGAACCCGGTGGCCGTCAACAACGTGCGGTTGGGGGGGGTCGCGTCGAATGCGGCAGGCGTCCTGGCTGCCAGCAATGCCGTCGAGCAGCTGTTGCTGGCGGACTCGGTGGCATCTCAGTACTTCGGCGTTGCTTCCACCGGAGTGCCAGGTGATGCGTACAACAGCCTGACGGGCGCCCAGAAGCTCCAGGTCGCCGCGGCCAAGACCATCCGTCAGCGTGCCATTGGTACGCTGTGGAATCCGGCCGAGGCGGAGCCGTACTCGGGGGATCTGATCACCGGGCAGGTTAGCCTGAGAAACCGCTTCACCGAGCAGCTCACCGGCTACGTCACCTGGCAGTACGGAGAGAAGCCTGGCATTGCCCAGTTCAATGGCGTGCATCCGGCCGGCAGTCCGCTGGCGGGCGAGCCGCGATCGCTGCCCGCGAGACCGGAACGCACCAGCACCTACGAGGCGGGCATACGTTCCAGCCTGTTGAATGACAGGCTCGCGCTGAATGCGAATGTCTTCCATGCGACATCGAAGGACTTTCAGCAGACAGTCTACTTCGTCGACGAACTGCTGACCGAGCTGGACCCCAATGGAACCGGGGAGACCTACTACTCCAGCGGTGTCGGCAATGTTGGCCGCGTACGCAGCCAGGGCGTGGAGCTGGATCTTGCCTATAGCGCCTTCAGGTACACGGACGTGCGCTTCTCCGGCGCATACACGGATGCCCGCTACAAGGACCACAGGTTCTCCGGCCAGCCTGCGGAGCGCGCGAACGAACAGCCCGCATTCCGCGATGTGACCGGATACGTGCTGCCGAATGCACCGAAGTGGCAGTTCAATGCTTCGGCGAACTACCGCCGTCCCGTGTTCGGCGACAAGGTGTTCCATGCCGGACTGAGCTACACATTCAGCAGCCGCGAAAACGGTGACGCGGCCCTGTCCGACTATGGCTGGAGCGATGCCTACGGTCTTGCCGATCTTTCGATCGGGCTGGGCAGGGTGGACGAGAAGTTCGATGTGAATCTCATCGTCCGCAACCTGCTGGACGAGGACTACGGCGACATCGGCTGGAGCAGCTACAACATCAATCAGCGTCCGCGCTGGATTGGTGTGGTGTTCTCCGGCCGGCTGTATTGAGGCGGCAGCGGTGAAGATCTCAAGGCGTGAGTTCATCGGGGCTGGTGCATCGATGGCAGCTGTGGGAGCGCTTGGGCTGCCGGTCAGCGCGGCGGCTTCCGCGCCGCGCGTGCTGGTGGACTGGCACAGCCACTACTTGTCGGATGCGGAACTGAACTTTCTCGCGGCGCGTACCTCGCCGCCACGCCTGGTGCGCGCGGCCGACGGTACAGCCCGTATCGAGAACATCGCCACCGCTTCCGGTGCCGCTCTGTCCTTCGCGGGAGTATCGCGCTCCAGCATCGAGGCGCGCCTGCGGCAGCTCGACGAGAACGGCGTCCAGCGGCAGTTGCTCACTCAGACATTGCCGCTGGGCTTCGACGCGACGCTCTCCATCGACGAGCAGCGGCGGCTCTATCGTGCCTACAACGATGAGCTCGCCACGGTCATTGCCGGATATCCCGATCGCTTCCTGGCCGTCGCTGCGCTGCCCTCGGCCGACCCTGTCTGGGCCGCCGCCGAGCTGCGGCGCGCACAGCGGGAGCTGAAGTTCATCGGTGGATCGCTGCCACTGAACGCCTTTGCGACGCTGCGATCCGCGCGCACCCTCGAGCCGTTGTTCCAGGAGGGGCAGCGCCTGGGCAGTCATTTTTTCATTCACCGGGCATCGGCAAGCAGTCTGCTTCCGGACCAGCCAGCGGTGGTGCTTCCAGAAGACACGGGCTTCGCGCGCTGGGGGCTCATCAATGGTGCCCATCTGACGGCGGGCGGTATCACGCTGGGCCTCACGGATTTTCTCGATCCCTATCCCGATGTCAGCGTCGAGATCGTGATGCTCGCGGGCTTTACGCCGCATCTGCTCGACACCTGGGTTGCCGCGGGGCGCAACAACGGCATTGCCGATCCGCTCGCGCGTCTGCGGCGTCTGTACCTCGACACCGGACCGTACAGCCGCAATGGCGAATGGGTCGCGCTGGCGGCACGCAAGCTTGGCGCCGATCGCATCCTGTTCGGTACCGACTATGGCGTGGGTGGTGGAGACCGCGGTGCCATTGCCCCGTCGCTCGCGGCACTGGATGCCGCACTGACGCATGCCGAGCGTCAGCTCATCTACATCGGCAACAGCCGCGAGCTCCTCCGGGCCAAGGGCTTGGCGTGAGACCGCAAGACATCACAGACAGATCAGGGAGAATGCAGATGTTGGAATTCATGATTGCCGCACTTCGTTCGCGACACACGCTTTCCGTGCTGGTGCTCGCTGCCGGCATTGGCCTGTTTGCGGCGCCGCCTCTGCCCGCGCACCATGCCTTCGCGGCTGAATTCGATTCGGACAAGCCCGTCCAGGTCGAGGGTGTCGTGACTAGGGTGCGATGGGTCAACCCCCACTCCTGGCTCTATCTCGACGTGACTGGTCCGGACGGCAAGGTGACCAACTGGGGTTTCGAGTTCGGCACCCCTAACGCCCTCGCGCGCGCCGGTCTTTCCAAGGAGGATGTCCAGGCGGGGGTGAAAGTCACGATCAGTGGCTTTCTGGCGAAGAACGGCGGGCCATATGGCTATTCCGTGATTCTCACGCTGCCGGATGGGCGCTCTGTGCGTACCGGCGGTGCGGGGGACGCACCAACGGCTGCCAGTCCTGCGCGCGATCAGGGTGGGCCGTGAACATGTCGACGTACTTTCCCAGACCGCGAACCGCGCTGCGTGCGGTGGTAACGCTGACGGCCTTGTTGGCGGCCGGAATCTCCAGCGCATCCGATGCCATTCCCAGACTTGCGAACGGCAAGCCCGACTTCTCCGGCATCTGGCAGACCACCAGTGCGGCGGACTACGATCTCGAGCCGCACGCCGGCCGGGTGGACGCGCCTTCCGGGGCGGGCGTCGTCGAGGGGCACTACATTCCCTACCTGCCCGAGGCAATCGCGAAGCGCCGGGAGAATTTCGAGAATCGCCTGACGAAGGATCCGCGCCTGAAGTGCTGGACGCTGGGCACGCCGCGCGGCATCTACTATCCAGCGCCATTCCAGATCTTCCAGCGGCCGCGTGACCTGACGATCGTGTTCCAGTTCGGGCATTCAGTGCGGACGATCCACACCAACAACACCAGGCACCAGGACGAGCGCGACCGGGGATACTGGCTGGGAGACTCCCGGGGCCACTGGGAGGGTGACACGCTGGTGGTTGATGTCGTGGACTTCTACGACGAAGTCTGGCTCGACCGGTCAGGCAACTACCATAGCACCGATCTGCACGTGGTCGAGCGCTGGACTTTCCTCGATGCGAACACAATCGAGTATCGGGCGACGCTGGAGGACCCTCAGGTATACAGCCGCCCGTGGACGCTGAGCGTGATCCTGCATCGGCATCGGGAGAAGAACTTCCAGCTCGTCGAGGACTACTGCTTCACGCTGCCCTATGAAGAACACTATCCGCCGCGACCGCCACAGCAGCAGGCGCCAGTGGCTTCCCGGGAGGCACGCTGATGCGTCTGGTCATTCGTAACACCATCCATGCGACCATGGCCTCGATCCTGGCCGGTTTGCTGCCGACTGTCATCCATGCCCAGCAGGCGGCCTCGCCCGGCAGTGGGCTTTCCAGACGCGAAACGACGGTTCCGGTGATCGCCCGGGGTGAATGGACCGGGCCGCGCCTGGCGGACGGCCAGCCGGATGTGTCGGGACATTGGTCGAACACGATCGGTAATCACAACAGCTTCGAGGATCCGCAGGGCGGCGGGCGCGCCACTGGGCCGCGCCAAGCACGGGCACCGAGTCGGGTCAGTGATCCGGCGGACGGGCGCATTCCCTACCAGCCATGGGCGCGCGCGGCGCAGCACGCCTTCGCCGCGAACTTCAACAATCCGACAGAACCATGGCAGATCGAGCCGCTGGCGCGCTGCGCGCCGGGCGGCGTGCCCAAGTCCTTCTACTGGCACGGTTACGAAATCCGCCAATATCCCGGGTATGTGCTCCTCCTGTTCACCCCGGGGACGAGGATCATCCACCTTGATGGCAAACCGCATCTGCCGGAGAACGTCAAGCTCTGGAATGCGGATTCCCGCGGACGCTGGGAAGGCAACACGCTGATCGTCGATGTGCGCAACAACAATTCCAAGGCGCTGTTCGGCCGCGAGGGTGATTTCGCCAGCGAAAACGTGCACATCGAGGAGCGTTACATCTTCTCCAACGACGGCAAGCGCTACAACTACGTCGCGACCTTCACGGATCCGACCGTCTATACCCGGCCGTGGACCGCGACGATACCCGCGCGGCGCTACACGGAAGCCGATGAGGCGGTGCGGCATGGCTGGGACTATGAGACCCAGCCTGCCAATCACGATGGTCCGGAGCTGATCCACGAACGCGAGGAGCGCATCTGCGTGGAGAACAATGGACCGTTCGGCGGCGGAGCTGTCGGCGTGCCTCTCGACGGACCCATCATTTCCAGATGAATGAACAAGTACCTCCGGCATTGGCGGGCATACACGCATGGGCCGAGAGAATAGAGTTCTCGCCGTTCGGCCTGGCCATCGCTGAATCGCGTTACGCCTTCGCCATCATCGAAGGCATGCACCTGATCGGGCTGGCCGTGGCTGTGGGGTTGCTGTTCACGGTCGATCTGCGGCTGCTGGGAGCCACACTGCGTGACGTGCCGGTGGAGCGCGTGCTGCACCAGCTGCGTCCCTGGGTCATCGGTGGCTTCATCGTGATATTCGTCACCGGAGCATTGTTGTTCTGGTCGGCTGCCGGACGCCTGGTGTTGAGTCCGGCATTTCCGCTCAAGCTGCTTCTGATGCTTCTGGCCGGCGCCAATGCGCTGTGGTTCGAATTCGTCGTGGTTCGCAGCGAAGCTTTGCGTGGCAATCCGCAACGTTTGCCCCGTGCGGTGCGTGTGGCGGGACTGGCGTCGATCAGTCTCTGGTCGCTGGTGATCGTGTTCGGCAGACTGATTCCCTATCTGCCCAGCTGGTATCCGAGCAGCGGGACATGAGCCTCCAATCGCTGTTCGGCGGCTTGCAGGACACGGCTCTGGCGCACCTGGTCAGCAAGTCCAACCATCTTGTGGGCGCAGGCCTGCAGGTGGTGCACATCTTCGGCTTCGTGCTGCTGCTGGCCGCATTGGTGCTGGTCTGCCTGCGCCTGCTGGGCTGGGTACTGTCAGAACAGCCATTGCCGCGCGTCGTCGGCGCGGCGCGGCGGCTGTTCCGCGTGGGGATGGTGCTGGCCATCGTCAGTGGCACATTGATCTTCATTGCCACCGCCAGGCTATACCTTTCCAACTGGGCATTCGGACTGAAGCTGGCGTTGTTCGCGGCGGCGCTCGTTGCCCAGATCACACTGCTGAGACCGATACTGAAACACGAGCAGCCGCCAAAGGCGCGGGCGCGTCTGGCAGTACTCGTGTCCGTGGTGCTGTGGTTCGGCATCGGTTTCGCGGGACGCCTAATCGCCTTTGTGTGACTGGCGGGTCGTGAGGCAAGCCAACGCGATGCGGTCGAGCACGTCGGCGAAGTCTGGTGGCTCCCCAGAGTCCGCGAATCGCCACAGAACCTGGATGCAAGATCTGCAGGAACCCGCTGGATCACTGGGAGCCGAAAAGTATCCTAGCCATTGAAGATGACAGCAGGAAGATGCGAATCGCAATGACCCCATGAGAATCAGTCATGTGATCGCGGAAAAGTCACGAACACCCTTATCGGCGCGTCAGTTCGACCACAGGTCCTGCGGGTATCTTTGCCCTTCCGCCGGGTCTCACGGGAGGCTCGATGCAGCGCGTACTGCTCAGGCATGACCTGAGCCATGTCGGTCGCCAGCCGGACGCGCCATATTGCTGTGCCGGATTATTGCGGTGTGTCTGCGGTATGATCGCTGCTGATGGCAAGGTGGCGGAGGGCGGCGGTATTTCCGACTGTTCCCAAGCGCTCTGCCCGGCGAAAATTGACCAGGATTCCGATCGATGACGGCATACAAATCCGACTTCCTGCGCGTGCTGCAAGAGCGCGGCTACATCCACCAGGTTTCCGATCCGCAAGGGCTCGACGCTCTGGCCGCCAGGGGCGAAGCGATCGCCTACGTGGGCTACGACTGCACCGCGCCGTCGCTGCACATCGGGCACCTGCTGTCGATCATGATCCTGCACTGGCTGCAGAAGACCGGCAACAAGCCGATCGCGCTGATGGGCGGCGGCACCACGCGCGTCGGCGACCCTTCCGGCCGCGACGAAACGCGCAAACTCCTGACCTACGAACAGATCGACGCCAACAAGGAGTCGATCAAGAACGTGTTCTCGAAGTTCATCACCTTCGGCAATGGCAAGGCCGACGCCGTGATGGCCGACAACGCCGAATGGCTGGCGAAGCTCAACTACATCGAGATGCTGCGCGACGTGGGCCGCCACTTCTCGATCAACCGCATGCTGACGATGGATTCGGTGCGGCTGCGGCTCGAGCGCGAGCAGGAGCTCTCGTTCATCGAATTCAACTACATGATCCTGCAGTCCTACGACTTCGTCGAACTGGCGCGGCGCTATGGCTGCAACCTCCAGATGGGCGGCTCCGATCAATGGGGCAACATCGTCAACGGCATCGACCTGGGCCGCCGCATGGGCACGCACCAGCTCTATGCCCTCACGTGCCCGCTGCTGACGACTTCCTCCGGCGCCAAGATGGGCAAGACGGCCGCGGGCGCGGTATGGCTCAACGCGGACCTGCTCAGTCCCTACGACTACTGGCAGTACTGGCGCAACACCGAGGACGCGGACGTTGCGCGCTTCCTCAAGCTGTTCACGCTGCTGCCGCTGGATGAGATCGCGCGCCTCGCGGCCCTTGAAGGGCAGGACGTCAACGAGGCCAAGAAGGTGCTTGCCACCGAAGCGACCGCGTTGGTCCATGGCCGCGCTGCCGCGCTGGAGGCCTCCGAGACCGCGCGCCGCACTTTCGAGGAAGGCGGCATCGCGCAGAGCTTGCCCACGATTGAAATCCCGCAGGCCGAGTTTGCCGCCGGCGTCGGTGTGCTCGCCGCTTTCGTGCGCGCCGGGCTCGTATCGTCGAACGGCGAAGCGCGGCGGCACATCAAGGGCGGTGGCCTCAAGGTCAACGATGTCGCGGTGACCGACGAGAAGCGGGTGCTGACGCCCGCCGACGTTGCCGGCGGCGTCATCAAGCTGTCGCTCGGCAAGAAGCGGCATGTGCTGTTGAAGGGCGCATAGGCCCGGTCGCAAGGCGCTTCAGGAACCGGAACGGTCCGCCTCGTCTTCGCAGATCAGCCGCATGAACGCCGAATAGGCCATTTGCGCGAAAGTCCTGGTCTCGCCGATCCAGGGCTTGCCATGGCCAATGAAGATGGTGTGCCCTTCGAGCGAGGCGACGATGAACTGGCTCAGCAGGCGCACGCGCTCCGCGGAAAGACGCGGATTGATGGCGTGAATGATGCGCGCCAGCACCGGGCGGATCACCTCGTACATCTCTTCGGTCAGTTTGGCGGCGAAGCGGCTGTGGTTGGCCAGCGCCCAGATCTCGGGAAACAGGCGGGTGGTGCGCTCGCGGTTCAGGTCGCCGAGCATGTCGGACAGGAACAGCCGGAGCTGTTCGGAAGGCTCCGGTGTGGCGTGCAGGCGCGGGCCGTCGAGTCGGCGCGTGTAGTCGAGCGCGACGTGTTCCAGCAGCGCCTTGGTGAGCGAGTTCTTGGTGGGGTAGTAGTACTGCAGGTTGCCCACGGAGACCTGAGCTGCCGCGGCCACCGCGCGCATGGTGAAGTTGTGGTAGCCGTGGCGGACCAGCACCCGCTCAGCCGCCTTGAGGATAGCCCCGGTGCGCTGTTTGCCCTTGGAAGAAGCCGCCGTACGCGCTGAGCTCATGTTCGCCATTCTACGATGCATCACTGCGGACCGGGATTCTGCCTCATGGGTGCGCTGTATCCAAAGATCAGCTGTGGTGGTCCTGCAACAGGAGCCTCGGCAATATCTAGTACGATTGACCTAAATTCGGAGATGGCCTAGATTGCCCATGGCCGTAGCCATGATCATGGCTACCGCAGCAGACGTGCATACCAGTAAAAACGGGGGGAAGCATGTTACTGACGCAACATGGAACGGTTGGGCGCCCGGTGCATACGCACCGCACCGCATGCGGGATTTTCGTGATGCTTGCCTGCTCGGCAGGCGCGCTGGCACAGGAGTCGGATGGGCTGCTCGCGGAGGTCACGGTGACCGCGCAGAAGCGCGCCCAGAGCGTCCAGGATGTCGGCCAGGCCATCACGGCGTTCAGCGCCGAGCAGCTGAAGGATCTGCGGATGAGCGACGTTGTCGACGTCGCGGCCCAGGTGCCGAGCCTGCAGTACCAGAGCTTCAGCCCGAGCTTCACCATCTTCAACATCCGCGGCGTCTCGCAGAACAACTTCGCGGACAATCTCGAGGCGCCGGTGGCGACCTACGTGGATGGCGCCTATGTCGCCACCATCAACGCCATCGGCGGCCAGCTGTTCG
The DNA here is from genome assembly GCA_963205255.1 of Pseudomonadota bacterium. Taxonomy (GTDB): domain Bacteria; phylum Pseudomonadota; class Gammaproteobacteria; order Steroidobacterales; family Steroidobacteraceae; genus ZC4RG30. The sequence continues at coordinate 19,029 of CAUJIK010000082.1, read as the reverse complement.
ATGCGGAGCGCGTCGAAGTGCTGCGCGGCCCGCAGGGCACGCTCTTCGGGCGCAACGCCACCGGCGGCCTGATCCATTTCATCAGCAGGGCGCCCACGCACGAGAGCGAGGGATACGTCGAGGCGAGTGTCTCGCAATTCAGCAGCTATTCGCTGGAGGGCGCGTTCGGCGGCTCGCTGAGCGATGCCGTCGCCGGGCGGCTGTCGTTTCGCGGCGAGAAGTCCGATGGTTACCTGAAGAACGACTTCCCCGGCGCGCGCGACGGCCGCGGCAAGAATGGCTACGCCATCCGCGGCCAGCTGCAATTCGATGGCTCGGAAAATTTCGATGCCCTGGTGAAAGTCTTCTACGCCAGGGACGATGATGTGCCGGACGGCTATTACGTCTCCGCGCTGTCGGATCAGTACCCGCTGACGGGTCTGGGCGTCATCGCCGTCGCACCAGCCGATGTGCACCGGACCGACAGCAATTTCGAGGGCTTCCTCGACCGGACGACTTACGGCGCCACCGCCACCCTGACGCGCAAGTTCGGCAGCGACGTGCAGCTGGTCTCGATCACCAACTATCTGAACAACGACAAGTCCTATGGCGAGGACGCCGACATCTCGCCGACGGATTTCTTCCGCTTCCTCACGGGCTCCCGGCACAAGCAGTGGTCCGAGGAGCTGCGTCTGTCGGGCGATCATGCCCGCAGCCATTGGCAGGTGGGCCTCTATTACCTGGATTTCAACCAGAAGAACCGCGCCTGGAATGGCGGCGACGACGATGTGAACATCGTTTCCGTGCAGCCGCATAACCCCGAGTTCAATGCCGCTGCGTGCCCGAACAACCCGCCCGAACTCGATCTGAACTGCGGTCCGCTCGGCCACACCGAAACCCGCTTCGATCTGGGCGCCCGGAACTATTCCCTGTTCGGACAATACGAGTACGATTTCACGGATCGCTGGACCGGCATCGTGGGCTACCGCTGGACCCATGACGACAAGAATTTCGACTATCGCCTGACGGAGTTCAATTCCGCCGGCGCCGTCGGCGATGCCGTGACCTACAACCGCGGCAACAATCCCCAGGCGCGCATCGACTGGAGCGACTGGGCGGGTCGCGTGCAGGTCAACTACCACCCGTCGGCCGGCCAGCTTTACTACCTCTCGTGGAACCGTGGTGTGAAGGGCGGCAACTGGACGGCGCCCACGTTCGTGGTGGATGGCCAGGCCAGCATCGCCGAAGGCATCCTGCGCCATGATGAGGAGGTCCTGAACGCCTACGAGCTCGGTGGCAAGTTCGACTTCCCGGGCCAGAACGTGCGCCTCAACGCCTCGGTCTTCTACTACGATTACGACAACTATCAGTCCTTCTCGCTCACCAACTTCGTGCAGAGCGTGGTCAACCGCAATGCGCGCGTGAAGGGCGCGGAACTGGAGCTCACGATGCATCCCATGCAGGGTCTCGACATCCTGCTTGGAGCGTCTCTGCTGGACACGGAGGTGAAGGATGTGCCCACCACGGGCCTCATCGGCGCCACCCTGGAGCCGACGCCCATCCAGGCGGTGGATGCCAATCTGCCCAGCGCCCCGAAGTTCAGCGGCAACGGGCTGGTGCGCTACAGCTGGCCGGCGTTCGGCGGCAGTCTCGCCGCGCAGGCGGATTTCAAATACAACGCGAAGCAGTCGCTGGAGGCGACCAATGCGCCGGGCACCAATGAGGCAGCGTATTTTCTCGGCAACCTGAGTCTGAGCTTCTCGCCGCCGGGCGAGCAGTGGCGCGTGTCCGCATGGGTGGACAATGTCACCGACACGGAATACCGCATCTACGCGCTGGACACGAGTTTCGTGGGCAACATCCAGAGCGTGTACGGGCCGCCGCGCACGCTTGGAGTCACCGCCTCGTATCGCTGGTAGCGTCCAAGGACGTCCGCAAGTCGAGCGGGTACTATCGGTGTCTGTGAGCGCCTTCACCGCAGATCTCGTAGTCAGGAACGCCCGCATCTATACCGCCGATGACAGCCGCCCCTGGGCTGCCGCCATGGCGGTGCGCACCGGGCGGATCATGGCGGTGGGGGAGGCGGCGGATGTCGATCCGCTGGTGGGGCCGGGCACCGAGGTCCTGGACCTCGGCGGCCGGATGGTCATGCCGGGCATCGTCGATGTGCACACCCACATGCTCATGGGCGGCCAGGCCGAGCTGTTCGACCTGCGCTTCAGCTCGACGGCGAGCATCGAGAAGATGCTCGAGTGCATCAACGAGCGCGCCAGGCAGACTCCCGAAGGAGGCTGGATCGCCGGTGGGCAGTGGAGCACGGACAAGCTCGAGCAGCTCAATACCGCCGAGGTGCTTCAGGCGCTGGACAAGGCCAGCCTCGGCCGTCCGGTGATCCTGAAGGACGACACCTATCACAATCGCTGGGTCAGCTCGGCGACGCTGCGCCTTGCCGGCATCACGACCGATACGCCCGATCCGCATGAAGGCCGCATCGGGCGCGATGCCGATGGAAAGCCCACCGGCGTGCTGATCGAGTACGGCGCGGGGCTGGTGGAGCGCGTCCTCGCCGAATCCGGTCACTACACCCCGGAGATGGATCGGGCGGCGATGGCGAAGGCGGTCGCGACGCTGAATTCATACGGCGTCACGGCCTTCCTCGATGCCGCCGCCATGGAGCCGGTTCTTGCGGCCCTCAAGGGGCTGGATGACCGCGGGCAGCTCACGGCCTGGTCGGTCGCGGCGATGCCTTCGGTCGAGCCTTCCTTCATGTTCGGCATCTCGGGCGATGCCCTGTTCGAGAAGCGCGCGCAATACCGCAGCACGCACGTGCGCCCCGACTTCGTGAAGTTCTTTCTCGACGGTGTGCCGGGCACACGCACCGCGGCTTTCCATGAGCCTTACCGGCCCATACCTCCGGCGCAGTGCTGCTGCTTCCGGGGTTCGACCACTTTCTCGTTTCCCAAGCTCGTCGTATGGATCGACAAATGCGAGCGGCTGGGGCTTGCGGCCAAGATCCACTGCACCGGCGATGCGGCCGTCAGCCAGATGCTCGATGCCGTCGAAGCCGTGCGCAAACTGCGCGGGCCGACGAACCTGATTCACCACGTGGCGCACGCGAGCTATATCCGCGACGAGGATTTGCCGCGTTTTGCCGAACTCGGTGTCGCCGCCGACCTCTCGCCCTTCATCTGGTATCCCACCACTTTCCTGGAGGGTCACAAGCTCACCATGGGCGATGAGCGCGCCATGCGCTTCTGGCCCAACCGCAGCCTCAAGGCCGCGGGCGCCCTGATGGCGGGCGGCTCCGACTGGCCCGTGATGCCGAACCCGGATCCATGGGATGGCATCGAGGGGCTGGTGACACGGCGCAATCCCAAGGGAGAGTTTCCAGGCGTTGCACTGTGGCCCGAGCAGGCGCTGGATCTTGCCTCGGCACTCGAGATTTTCACGATCAACTCGGCGCGCGCCGTGGGGCTGGGCAACACCATCGGCTCGCTCGAAGCGGGCAAGTCCGCCGACTTCATCGTGCTCGACCGCCATCTGTTCGAGATTCCCGCCGACGAGATTGCCGACACCCGGGTGTTGCAGACCTGGTTCGAGGGACGCAGGGTTTACGAAAGATGACCCGGCCGATCCGGATCGGCGCCGACCTGATGCGGCGCCTCGCCGATGCCGCTTGCCAGCAGATGCCGGGTTGGAGGAGGTACACTCCTGCCCCCACGGAGAAAGGTGAACATGGCTCAACTCAAGCGCAAGAGATATCAGGAGCTGATTGAGCCGCTGTACGAGGAGCTTGCCTCCATGGCGCGCTGGGTGGAAGCCACCGGCGCGCGTGTTCTGGTGCTGTTCGAGGGGCGCGACACCGCTGGCAAGGGTGGCGTCATCAACGCCATCGCCAGCCATCTCAATCCGCGCCATTGCCGGATCGTCGCGCTCGGCAAGCCGAGTGATGCCGAGGCAGGGCAATGGTATTTCCAGCGCTATGTTCCCCATCTGCCGACGAAGGGCGAGATCGTGCTGTTCGACCGCAGCTGGTACAACCGTGCCGGCGTCGAGAAGGTGATGGGTTTCGCCAGCGGCCGGCAGGTCAGGGATTTCCTCAGGCAGGTGCCGGTGTTCGAGCGATTGCTGGTCGATGACGGCATCCTGCTGTTCAAGTACTGGCTGACCTGTGATCAGGAGGAGCAGGAGAAGCGCCTGCGCGAACGCGCCGCCGATCCGCTCAAGCGCTGGAAGCTCTCGCCCATTGATCTGGTCGCGCGCACCAGGTACCGGGAATACACCAGGGCGCGCGAGGCCATGCTGGAGGCGACGCACAACAGGCGCTCGCCGTGGACGCTGGTGGATTTCAACGACCAGCATCGCGGCCGGCTGACCGTGATCCGCGACCTGCTCGACCGGCTGCCCGATTTCCATGTCGATGCGCCGGATGTCGTGTTCGAACCACTGGAGCGCAAACCGGAAAAGGAAAAGTTCGCGCAGCTGAAGCCGATCGTGTCGTATCGGGATGGTTGAAAGAATGACCGCCGGGATCCGCAACGGCTATCGCATTGCCGGGAATGCGCCGCTGGATGCACGCAACACCTTTGGTGTGCGCGCCATCGCGCCGACGCTGGTGGAAGTGACTGACACGGCTGCCTTGCCGGAGCTTTTCGGCTCGCTGGTGCCGAGCGCGGCATCCACGCTGGTGCTGGGCGGCGGCAGCAACCTGTTGTTCGCGGGTGATGCGCCGGGCGTGGTGCTGGCGCTGCAGGCGCGCTGCATCCGCATCATCGAAGACGGCGCGCGCGCCATCGTTCGTGCCGACGCGGGTGTGGTCTGGCATGAGTTCGTGCTGTGGACGCTGGAGCATGATCTGACTGGTCTTGAAAACCTGGCGCTGATCCCGGGCACCGTAGGCGCCGCGCCGATCCAGAACATCGGCGCCTATGGTGTGGAAGTGCGCGAATGCATCCACGCAGTGGAGGCCTTCGACCGCGCCAGCGGCCGTTTCGTGCGGCTGGCCGCGGATGCCTGTGCCTTCGCGTACCGCGATTCGCTGTTCAAGCGCGATCCGGATCGCTACGTCGTCACGGCGGTGGAGTTCGCGCTGTCGCGCCGGTTTGAGCCGCGGCTGGGCTATGCCGGCATCGAGGACGAGCTGCGCGCGATGGGTGTCGGGACGCCGCGCGCTTCGCAGGTGGCCGAGGCCGTGATCCGCATCCGCCGCCGCAAACTGCCCGATCCGGCGGTGCTGGGCAATGCCGGCAGTTTCTTCAAGAACCCCGTCGTGTCCGAACGCGTCGCGGCCGAGCTGCATGCCGCGCATCCCGGCATGCCGCTGTTCCGCGGCGCCGACGGGAGCAGTTGCAAGCTCTCGGCCGCCTGGCTGATCGACCAGTGCGGCTGGAAGGGCCATCGTGAAGGTGATGCGGGCGTCGCGCCCGCGCATGCGCTGGTGCTGGTCAACTACGGCGGGGCTACGGGCCCTCAGCTGCTCGATCTGGCGCGACGCATCGCTGCGTCGGTGCGCGCGCGTTTCGGCCTGGGGCTGGAACCCGAGCCGCGCATCGTGGGAGCGGCATGGTGAGCGCCCCCCGGAACCGGCATGCGCGCGCCGCGCTGCTGATGCTGGGCAGCGCGGTGAGTTTCGGCCTGATGGCGATCTTCATCCGGCTGGCATCGCAGTCCATCCCCACCTGGGAGGTGGCGTTCTTCCGCAACACCTTCGGCTTCCTGACGCTGTTGCCGATGCTCGTCCTGCCGGCCTTGCGCGAACCCAGGCCCGTTGCCGCATTCGTCGCCGGCGTGCGCACCGACCAGTTGCCGCGCTATGTGATCCGCACCGCCATCGGCATCGCCAGCATGATCTGCGGCTTCTGGGCGATCGCCCATCTGCCGCTGGCGCAGGCGATTTCACTGGCCTATTCCTCGCCGATCTTCGTCACCATCGCCGCCATTCTGATGCTGGGCGAGCGGGTGCGTGCGCGCCGCTGGACGGCGGTGGTGCTGGGCTTCATCGGTGTGCTGGTGATCGTGCGGCCCTGGTCGCATGCATTCAGTCTCGGCTCCCTGGTGGCGGTGGCCGCCGCCATGCTCAGCGCGCTGGTGGCGATCCAGATCAAGGAGCTCTCGCGGGTCGACAGGGCCGACACCATCGTGTTCTGGACCTACGCATTCTGGGTGCCGATGTCGCTGCTTCCCTCGCTGTTCGTCTGGCGCTGGCCCGAAGGCATCGCCTGGCTGTGGCTGGTGGTGATGGGGTTGATGGGCACGGTGGGACAGGTGCTGTGGACACGGGCGCTGAAGCTCGGGGATCTGTCCGCGCTGACACCGATCAGCTTCATGCAGCTGCCGGTGGTGACCGTGGCCGGCTGGCTGCTGTTCGGCGAGATACTGGATGCGCCCACCTTGCTGGGCGCCGGAATTATCCTTGGCTCGACCTTCTACATCTCCCATCGCGAGGCCCGGCTGGCGCGCGAGCAGCGCAGCAAGGCGCCGTGCGAGGCAGTGGAGCCCGGCAACTGATGAGCGCAGGCCACATCACGAAACTCTCTCCCGGCGGCAGGCTGCTGCGGTTGTGGCGTCGCCTGAGTCCGCTGCCCGGCGGACGGTGGCTGTTTGCCCGCATCTTCGGTTTCATGGTTCCTTATTCGGGCTCCGTGCGGCCGCGCTTCCTGGTGCTGGAACCGGGGAATGTCCAGATCGAAATTCCCGATCGCCGTTCCAACCGTCAGCACCTGGGTTCCGTGCATGCCATCGCCCTGCTCAATGTGGCGGAACAGGCCAGCGGGCTGGCGCTGCTGACCGGTCTTCCCCAGGGAGTCCGCGGCATCGTCACCGGCATTTCGATGCAGTACCTGAAGAAGGCGCGCGGCACGATCCGCGCCGTCAGCAGCGTGACGGCGCCCGCTGTCACGGCCGACACGGAGTTCGATGTGATCGCCGAGTGCCTGGACCCCAGTGGCGCGGTGGTGGCACGCGCAACAGTGCGCTGGCGTCTGGGCCTGGAGCGCTGATGGAAACTGCCTTCACGCGGCAGGCGGGCGTGCAGGTGCCGCTGATCTGCGGCCCGATGTATCCCTGCTCCAATCCGGAGCTGGTCGCCGCCGTCAGTGAAGCCGGGGGGCTGGGCATCATCCAGCCGATCTCGCTCACCTACGTTCACGGCTACGAGTATCGGGCGGGGCTGCGGCACATCCGTTCGCTGACCAGCCGGCCCGTGGGTTTCAATGCGCTGATCGAAGCCAGCAACCGCACTTACCTGGCGCGCATGCAGCAGTGGATCGACATCGCGCTGGAGGAGGGAATCCGCTTCTTCCTCACTTCGCTGGGCGACCCGAAGTGGGTATGCCAGCGTGTGCATGCGGCTGGCGGCGTGGTCTATCACGATGTCACCGAAGCCAAGTGGGCGCGCAAGGGCGCCGATGGCGGTGTGGACGGGCTGATTGCCGTCAATGCGCGCGCCGGAGGTCATGCGGGCAGCCGCGGCGCCGAGGCATTGCTGGAGGAGCTGCGACCCTTCGAGCTGCCCGTGGTCGCGGCTGGCGGCATTGGAACCCCTGAGCAGTTCGTCCGCCACCTCGACATGGGTTATGCGGCCGTGCAGCTGGGCACGCGCTTCATCGCGACGCCCGAGTGCAGCGCCAGTGATGCCTACAAGCAGGCCATAGTCGATGCGACGGAGGAGGACATCGTCCTCACGGAGCGTCTGACCGGCGTGCCGGTGGCGGTGATCCGCAATGCCTATGTCGAGCGGCTGGGTACACGGGCCGGGCCGTTCGCGCGCTGGATGCTGCGCGGGCGAAGGCGCAAGCACTGGATGCGGACCCTGTACACCCTCGGTTCCTTGAGGCGTCTGAAGAAATCCCTTTCTTCTGCGGATGTCGCCACTGACTACTGGCAGGCGGGCAAGTCCGTTGCCGGCATTCATGGCGTCGTTCCGGCCGCCGAGGTCGTGCGCTCGTTCGCCGGGGCCGCGTTCAGGTCTGGAGGTAGGAGGTCTCCTTGATCTCCTCCATCACCACGTAGCTGCGCGATTCGGCGGAACCCGGCAGGCGCTGCAGGATGTTGCCGAGCAATGCGCGATAGTCGTTCATGTCCGGGATGCGCGCCTTGATCAGGTAATCGAAGTCGCCCGAGACCAGATGGCATTCCATGACTTCGGGAATGCGGTGCAGCTCACTCTTGATCTTCTCGAACACCTGGTCCGACTTGGCGGACAGCTTGATTTCGAGGAACACCAGCAGGTTCTGGCCCACGGCGCGCGGCGACAGATGCGCGTGATAGCCGGTGATCACACCGCTGCGCTCCAGGCGCCTGACGCGCTCGGCGCAGGGGGTGGGGGACAGGCCGACCTGCTCGGCCAGATCGGTGATCGAAACGCGGCCGTCGCGCTGGAGGATGTCGAGGATCTTGCGGTCGATGCGGTCGAAGGAGTGCATGCTGGACAGGCTACCGGCAATCCGGGGCCGGATGCCAGTGGATTTCACTGGAAAACTCGTAATACGTGGTGAAATTTTCTATCCTGAGCCTGCTCTGCGGAGGGAGGACAGTGAAAACCACTTCGCAACGCCGCCTACGCTGAGGCGGTCTGATTCCAGCGGGGGCATCCATGCGCGTACTGGTCCTGGGTGGTGGCGTGATCGGTGTCACGACAGCGTGGTATCTCGCGCGCCATGGCGCGCAGGTGACCGTGATAGAACGGCAGGGGACGGTCGCCGAGGAGACGAGCTTCGCCAATGCCGGGCAGATCTCGCCGGGTTACTCGACTCCGTGGGCGGGGCCGGGCCTTCCTCTCAAGGCGATGCGCTGGCTGTTCGAGCGCCATGCGCCGCTGTCGATCCGTCCGGACGGCAGCCTGCATCAGCTCAAGTGGATGGCGGCGATGCTGATGAACTGTTCGGCACGCCGCTATACGGTGAACAAGGAGCGCCTGCTGCGCCTTTCGCAGTACAGCCGCGACTGCCTGCGCGAGCTGCGCGCGCAGACGGGCATCCAGTATGACGAGCGCACCGGCGGCACGCTGCAGCTGCTGCGCACGCGCGCCCAGTTCGACGCCGCGCGCCGCGACATCGATGTGCTGGAGCGGTTCAACGTGCCCTATGAGCTGCTGGATGCAAGCCAGCTCGGGTCAGCCGAGCCGGCGCTGGCGCGCGCGTCGGGCAGGCTTGCGGGCGGGCTGCGGTTGCCCAATGACGAGACCGGCGACTGCCGTCTTTTCACGCAGCGTCTGGCCGCACTGGCGGCGCAGCTGGGCGTCAGCTTCCGGTTCAACCAGGAGGTGACGGCGATCGAGACGGCCGGCCGCCGCATCAGCGGCGTGCGGACCGCGCAGGAGCTGCTCGACGCCGATGCCTTTGTGCTGGCCTGTGGCAGCTATTCGCGGGCGCTGGTACAGCCGCTTGGTCTGGATCTGCCGATCTATCCGGTGAAGGGCTATTCGCTCACCGTGCCGATCACCCATGAGGGCCTGGCGCCGCAGTCCACGGTGCTGGACGAGACCTACAAGATCGCGGTGACCCGCCTTGGCGATCGCATCCGCGTCGGTGGAATGGCGGAACTGGCCGGCTTCGACCTGAAGTTGCGCCAGCCTCGCCGCGAGACGCTGGAGATGGTGGTGAATGACCTGTTCCCCGGAGCTGGTGAGACGCAGCAGGCCACGTTCTGGACCGGGTTGCGGCCGATGACGCCGGACAGCACGCCGATAGTCGGCGGCTGCGACTACGCCAACCTGTTCCTCAACACCGGACACGGTACGCTGGGCTGGACGATGGCCTGCGGCTCGGGTCGGCTGATAGCGGATCTGATGGCGGGTGTGCGCCCGGCGATACGCACCGAGGGCCTTGGGGTGGCGCGCTATCATCAGTCGCGCAGCCGGTGGTCGAGAACCCGCGCCGGCAGCAGCGCGGCGGCCGCGCAGGCGAGAATGCCGATGCACGACAGATTGTGATCAGCAGCGCGTAGTTGCCGTCACCCAGGATCAGCGCGCCGAGCAGTGGCCCCGAGGCAAGCCCCATCTTGGAGGCGAAGCCGCCGAGCGCGGCGGCTCTTTTGCGGGGCCGCACCCTGCATCGGGCCATCGCGGGCCGCACGCTGCTCTACAACACGGTGTATGGCGACCCGTGCACGATCGAGGTGCGCCGTGACGGCACGCCTGTCGGCAGCGCCGGATGCTCGTCGACACGGCGATCATCGTGCGCACCTGAGCGGGCCGGGCCCGCCGGTTCACTGCGCGCAGTAGGCGCCGTCGACGAGGTGGTAGCTGCCGGTGATGAAACTCGCGCGATCCGAGAGCAGGAACAGCGCCAGCGCGGCGACCTCTTCCGATCGCCCCAGCCGTCCGACCGGATGTTTCGCGATCAGCATCTGGCGTGCCTCGGCATCGAAGTCAGAGAGCAGCGGCGTGTCGATGAAGGCCGGCCCGACGGCATTCACGCGGATACCCTGGGCGCCGTATTCCATGGCAGCGCTTTTGGTCAGCCCGACCACGGCATGTTTCGCCGCCACATAGGCGGGCGCGCCGGCGAAGCCCACCGAACCGAGGATCGAGGCCATGTTGACGATCGCGCCGCCGCCGGCGCGCAGCATGGCGGGGATGCCGAAGCGCAATCCATAGAACACCGCGTTCAGATTCACACCAATCACCTGATGCCAGCCATCCAGCGGATATTCGCCGGTGGGCGCAGAAGGCCCGCTGATGCCGGCGTTGCTCACCAGCAGATGCAGTCCGCCATGAGCCTCGGCTGTCGCAACCAGTCGCGCCACTACCTGCGGATCCGACACGTCACCGGCGGCGGCGATGGCGCTGCCGCCGCTGGCCGCAATCCGGTCGGCCACTTTCCGCGCCACCTCTTCATGGAGGTCGGCAACGATGACCTTCGCGCCCGAAGCGGCGAGCTCCAGCGCGATGGCCTCACCGATTCCTGATCCCGCGCCGGTTACCAGCGCAGTCTTGCCGTCGAATCTGATCTTCATCGATTCATCCTGAAAATTCATTTAATTACAATAAATTATAATCTAATTCTCATGTAAAAACAAGTTAAAGGGAGGCCGTGCCGGGTGGGACTTCTCCGACCGTCGCAGAGTGCCTTCTCCGATACGGTCCGCGGATCAATCCCTTCACGATGCTCTTCAGCAAGGACATCCCGCAGTCGCTCCGGCGTGCTGCACGAAAGCGAGGTGGAGAATGAAAGCCCTGTGGATGCTGACCATTGGAGCGTCGCTCGGCCTGCTGCAGGCATGTGCCTACAGCAGACCCCCTGAAGTCACAGCGCAGATGGCGCGGACCGAGGCCGTGCTGCAGCAGGCCGAGCGCAGCGGTGCACAGGAATCCGCATTGCCCGAGTTCCAGAGTGCCCGCAACAAGTTCGCCGAGGCGCAGCGCGCCTACGAAAGGCAATCGAAGGAGGGTGACCAGAAGGCGCTGCAGCTGGCCAGGCAGGCCGAAGTGGATGCGCAGTACGCCAGCGCGAAGTCGCAGACCGCGCGTCAGCAGGCTGCCGCGCGTGAAGTGGAGCAGGGTGTGGACGCACTGCTTGATGAGGCCAGGCGCAACACAGTTGCCCCGGCCGCGGACCCGGACTGAGGAGGCGCCATGAAGACTCACCACTACACTGTCGTCACTGCGCTGGTCTGTGCCGTGGCCGTTGCCGCCTGCGGTTCGGCTCCGCGGCAGATCGATGAACTGGAGGCGGCGCGTAGCGCCATCGAGCGGGTGCAGAATTCTCCCGACGCCGGCAGGTATGCGGCGGGCGAGGTGTCGGCCGCGAACGATGCGCTGCGCGAAGCCGACCGTTTGCAGCAGCAGAAGAGATCGGTGAACTCAGTCCGCGAGGCGGCATATCTGGCGCAGCGTCATGCCGACATCGCCGCCCAGCAGATTGCGCGCGGCCAGGCCGAGCAGAAGACGGCTGAAGCCGAAGGCGAGCGCCAGCGTGTGCTGGCGCAGGCAAGGGAGCAGGAAGCTGCGGCGGCGCGGGCGCAAGCCGAGAAAGTGGCCGCTGACGCACGCCGCGAGGCCCAGATGCTGCAGGCGCAGCTGCGCGAACTGCAGGCAAGGCAGACCGACCGCGGCCTGGTGCTTACCCTGGGGGATGTGCTCTTTGATACCGGCAAGGCGGTGCTCAAGCCCGGCGCCATGGGCACGGTGGACCGGCTTGCCGCTTTCCTGCGGGAGTCGCCCGAGCGCTCGGCCACCATCGAGGGTCACACCGACAGCGTCGGCTCCGACAGTCTCAATCTTTCCCTGTCCGAGAACCGTGCCAATGCAGTGAAGGCGGCGCTGATGGAGCGCGGCATCGCTGCCCAGCGGGTCATCGCGCTGGGCAAGGGCAAGAGCGAGCCTGTGGCGGGCAACGATACCGCTGCGGGCCGGCAGCAGAACCGGCGCGTGGAGATCATCATCTCCAATCCCGTGGGCAGTTGACTTGCCGGGCGGCTGGTCCGCTCCGGCCTTCTTCACGTACATGGACTTCAGACCCATCTGGCCGATGCCGTCGATGCGGCAGTCGATGTCGTGGTCGCCCTCGACCAGGCGGATGTTGCGCACCTTGGTGCCCACCTTCACCACGGACGAAGAGCCCTTCACCTTGAGATCCTTGATGACGGTGACCGTATCGCCATCCTTCAGCTCATTGCCGACGGCGTCGCGCACCACGCGGCCTTGTTCCGTGGAGGGTTCTTCGCCTGCCTGGCTCCATTCATGGGCGCATTCGGGGCAGACGAAGTTCGTGCCGTCTTCGTAGGTCAGCGCCGAGGCGCACAGCGGGCAGGCGGGCAGGGAAGCAGTCATGGAGCAGGTGACCGTGAGTGGCAGCAGGATGGATGATTCATTGTAGCCCGCGCCCCGTGGCGCCGAGCCTGATTCATTGCGCGGCCGGAGCCGCTTCCCGGTGCGAGGTGACCAGCGCATCCGTCACCACGCGCAGCAGCGCACTGTTCATGCGCTGCTTCTGGATGGCTATTCCGCCTGCTGCCTCGTAGCGGAACACGTCTGGCCGGATGGCTCTGAGCTCGCCTTTCTGGCGCCACGATTCGGCGACGTACTCCGACAGGTAACCGATGTAGTGCCCCGAAAGCACGTAGAACACCGAATGAGCACGTTCCGCACTCGGACCGGGGTTCCGGTCTGTCTTGTTTCCATGGCCTTCACCGCCTATGCCACCGCTGCCGGTGTGGATTCGCCGCTCGAGGAGGTCGTGGTCAGCGCGACCAAGCGGGGCGACGCCAATGTGCAGGACGTGCCGCTTTCCATCGTCTCGTGCCCGGCCTGTCGGTGCTGGAGCAGGGCTCGGGCGACAGGCGCTACATCATCCGCGGTGTTCTTCTTCGTCGTGAACCTCATCGGGTTGGGGCTGCATCCATTGGGCGTGGGTCTGCTCAGCGATGCCCTGACGCCGGAGTATGGCTCCAGCGGCCTGCGGTTCGCGCAGGTTGCGGCCTCGAGCATGGGCCTGGTGGCTGCGCTGCTGTTCGGAGCCGCCATCGTCCGGGCGCGTCGCGCCGCCTGGCAATCGGTTGCCGGTTGCGTTCGCGCCGCCGGTATACAGGCCGCGCGCCTACGTGTGTATCATCGGACCAGCCCGGGGGGGTGTCGTCCAGTGTCGCGCAGTCTTTGCGGGCCGGGCCGGCGCGGTGCGAAAAACTCTTCAAACTGCCTTTTGGGTAACACGCCATGACAACGCCCGCCGTCGACTGGGTGGCAATCGCCAGGCACCCGCGTTTCCAGGAACTGCACCAGCGCAAGAGCCGCTTCCTGTGGGGATTGATGGCGTTCTCCGTCATCTACTACTTCCTGCTGCCCATCGGCGCCGTGTACTGGGTCGATCTGTTCAGGAAGCAGGTCTGGGGCCCGGTCAACGTCGGGCTGCTGTTCGCGCTGTCTGAATTCGTCGTCGCCTGGGGCATCGCCTTCATCTATTCCCGGCATGCCAGCCGCCGCTTCGACGCGATGGCTCGCGAAATCGCGCACGCCGCGCAGGGGAGCGTCTGATGGCCCGGCAGGTGATGGCGGCCATGGCCGCGCTGGCAGTCAGCCCCGGTGCTTTCGCCTTCACGGGCGGCGCGGTGCCGGAGCGTTTCGGCGGCATGACCCTGGGCGTGTTCGCGGCCATCATCGCGCTGACCATGTATGTGACCTGGCTTGCGGCCAAGCGCGTCAAGTCGGCGCAGCAGTTCTATGCGGCGGGGCGCTCGATCAGCGGCCTGCAGAATGGCTGGGCCATCGCGGGTGACTACCTTTCGGCGGCGTCCTTTCTCGGCATCGCCGGCCTGATCTCGCTCTATGGCTACGACGGTTTCATGTACTCGGTGGGCTGGCTGGTGGCCTACATCACCGTGCTGCTGGTCATCGCCGAGCCCTGCCGCAACATCGGCAAATACACACTGGGCGACATCCTCGCGTACCGTAACCACTACAAGACCGCGAAGGTGCTGGCCGCGGCCTCCACTATCACGGTCTCGACCATCTATCTCACCGCGCAGATGGTCGGCGGTGGCGTGCTGGTCAAGACGCTGATCGGCATCGACTACGAGGTGTCGGTGGTGGTGGTGGGCGTGCTGATGCTGGCCTATGTGGTGTTCGGCGGCATGGTGGCGACCACCTGGGTGCAGATCATCAAGGCCGTGCTGCTGGTGATCGCCTCCATCGTGCTGGTGGTGTTCACCTGGGCGCCGTATGGCTTCAGCCTGCCGGGCTTTCTCGAAGCCGTGGTCGCCGATCCGAAGGTGCATGCGCAGGTGGCCAAGGTGCTGGGCGGCGATGGCGGCATGACGGCGACCGAACTGGGCCAGCGCTTTCTCGAGCCGGGGCTTTACCTCAAGAACCCCATCGACCAGATCTCGCTCGGCATGGCGCTGGTGCTGGGCACGGCCGGCCTGCCGCACATCCTGATGCGCTTCTTCACCGTGCCGAACGCGCATCAGGCGCGCATCTCGGTGATCTGGGCCATGGGTATCATCGGCGGCTTCTATGTGCTGACGCTGATCATCGGCAACGGCGCGGCGCTGAATGTCGGCGCCGCGACCATCGCGAGCTTCGACCGGGGCGGCAATCTCGCCGCGCCGCTGCTGGCGCAGTTCATCGGCGGCGGGTCCGAGTCGGCGCTGGGCAATTTCTTCCTGGCCTTCGTCGCGGCGGTCGCCTTCGCGACCATCGTCGCCGTGGTGGCAGGCCTGGTGCTCGCTTCGGCATCGGCCATGTCGCATGACATCTGGGTCGGTGTGGTGAAGGGCGAGCACGCCACGCCCGCCGAGGAAGTGCGCGCCGCGCGCATCAGCGCCATCGCGATCGGCGCCATCGCCATCGCCATCGGCATCCTCGCCAAGGGGCAGAACGTGGCGCATCTGGTGGGCCTGGCCTTCGCGGTGGCGGCATCGAGCAATCTGCCCTGCATATTGCTGACGCTGTACTGGAAGCGCTGCAACACCGGCGGCATCCTGCTGGGCATGACGGTGGGCACTGTCGCGGCCGTGGTGCTGGTGCTGGTGTCGCCCAACATGTCCTATCCGAAGATCGAGCGCGAGGCGGCGCAGCAGGTCATCGAGGCGGCGCCGGCCAAGATCGCGAGCCTCGAAGCCGCGCTTGCCGGGGCGGTGGACGAGGCGGCAAGGCGGCAGGCGGATTCGGCTCTCAAGGATGCCCAGGTGGCGCTCACGACCGCGCAAACCACGGTGCAGAGCCTCGAAGGCAAGCTCACCAGCCTCGTGGGCCTGGAGTCGCCGCTGATTTCGCTGCGCAATCCCGGCATCTATTCCATCCCGCTGGGCTTCCTGTGCGTGATCCTGGGCTCGCTGCTGTGGCGGCGCGACCGCCATGCCCGCGACAAGTGGGACGAGCTGTATGTCCGGCAGAACACCGGCATCGGCGCGGAGCAGGCAAGCCAGCATTAGGCGCGCCGCACGGCGCTGGAGCGTGTAGCCTGCGCCGCCATGCGGGTCTCAAATGCCGGCGCCGTTGGCGCCATGTTCCTTGCGCTGGTGTCGATAACGGCTGGCGCGGCGCTTGCCAAGAGCCTGTTCCCGGCAGTGGGCGCCGAAGGGGCCACCGCGCTGCGCGTGGTGGCCGGCGCGCTGGTGCTCGCCATGGTGCTGCGTCCGTGGCGGCTGCGGCTGAGCCGGGGCTGGCGGTCGCTGGTTGCCTACGGCGTGGTGCTGGGCCTGATGAATCTGGCCTTCTACAAGTCGCTGGCCTACATCCCCCTGGGCATCGCCATCGCGGTGGAGTTCACCGGCCCGCTCGCGGTCGCCGTGCTGATGTCGCGTCGACGGCTGGATCTGCTGTGGATCGGGCTTGCCGTGGCGGGGCTGCTGTTGCTGCTGCCGCTGCGGCAGCAAGCTGTGCAGCTGGACTGGCGCGGCCTGTTGCTGGCGCTGCTGGCGGGAGTCTGCTGGGCGCTGTACATCCTTGCCGGCAGACGGGCCGGGCAGATCCATGGCCCGGCGACCGCCGCCGCCGGCATGATCATCGCGGCGCTGGTGGTGGCGCCGGTGGGAATCGCGCATGCGGGAGCGGCGCTGCTGGCGCCGTGGGTATTGCTCCTGGGCGTGCTGCTGGGCATCGTCTCCAGCGCCATTCCCTATGGGCTGGAGATGCTGGCGCTACGCCAGTTGCCCGCGCACACCTTCGGCACGCTGCTCAGCGCCGAGCCGGCCATCGGCGCGCTGATGGGCCTGATGATCCTCGGCGAAGCGCTGTCGCCGGGGCAGTGGCTCGCCATCGGACTGATCGTGATGTCGTCCGTGGGCGCGGCGGTGACGGTGCAGGCTGCGCCGGACGCGGCTACTTCGCCGCGGGCGCAGTCGGCAGAAACTGTGGGGCCGTGACGCCCATGGAGACATAGAGGCTGGTCACGGCCTCCATGCCGATTTCCGCGGGCTTGATCCACTCCACCGGCATGAACAGCAGGCCGCCGCCGATGGGCACGGGTGCGGTGGGGATGATGACGGCATAGCAGGCGCGCCCATCGACGAGGATGGGTTGCGGCGAGGAGAGCAGCCCCAGCGCGGCCACACCATCGCCCTGGCCGAAGTGGCACCACACCGGCCGCATCGACTGCAGCTTGCTGCGGTCGCGCTGCGCGAACACGCCGACGAACTTCTCGACGGTCTCGTAGATGGTGCGCACCACGGGGATGCGGCCCACCACGGCGTCCACCAGCCACACCAGCCATGCGGTGAGACCCCGCTCGACCAGCAGCCCCAGCCCGAACAGCAGCGCCACGGCCATGGCGAGCCCGATGAGGTAGCCCGACCAGCCGCTGCCCGAAATGCCCACCCCCAGCATTTCCAGAACCCGCCCCATGCGGCTCTCGGGCCCGAACCAGTCGAGCAGGAAATCGACCACGAAGGACAGCAGCCACAGGGTCGCCAGCAGCGGCAGCGCGGCCAGCATGCCTGCAAGCAGTGTGCGGGCCAGACGCGGACGTTTTTTCTTGTCAGTCACAGTTGCGGGGGTCTCCTGTCAGACCTATGGTTTGCCGATGCGAAGCATTCGGGAGGAGCAGACTACGCCATGTGGGACCACATCATAGAGCAGCGTCGCAAGTCTCTGGGCGCTCTGGAGGTGGGCCGCGTGCTGCCTGCCGTCGGCAGCGGCATGGTGGGCCCGTTCGTGTTTTTCGATCACATTGGCCCGGTGGATCTGCCCGCCGGGCTCACGCGCGAGGCCGATGTGCGTCCGCATCCGCATATCGGCCTGTCGACGGTCACCTATCTGTTCGACGGCCAGATCGTGCATCGTGACAGCCTGGGTTCGGCGCTGCCCATTGATCCCGGCGAGGTGAACTGGATGGTGGCTGGCAGCGGCATCACCCATTCGGAGCGCTTCGAGCGGGCGCGGGCACAGGCGGATCACGTGCATGGCATCCAGGCCTGGGTGGCGTTGCCGGTGGAGGCGGAGGAGACCACGCCATCGTTCTCGCACCACGCAGCAGCCGAGCTGCCGGTAGCCGAGGAAGAGGGCCTATGGATGCGGCTGATTGCCGGCAGCGCCTTCGGGCTTGCAAGCCCCGTGCGCACGCATTCTCCGCTGGTCTATGCGCACCTGCGGCTGGCGGCCGGCGCGCGGCTGCCGCTGCCCGCGGAGTATCCGGAATGCGCCGTGTACGTGGTGAGCGGCGAGATCGAGGGTGGAGGGGAAATACTGGGTCCGGGACAGATGGGAGTCCTCGCGCCGGGGCGCGTTGCCGGGATCAGGGCGCGGAGCGATGTGGTGTTGATGCTGCTGGCTGGCGAACCCCTGGGGCCGCGCTTCATCGACTGGAATTTCGTCTCGTCCTCGCCGCAGCGCATCGCGCAGGCGCGGGCCGACTGGTCCGCGGGGCGCATGAAGCTGCCGGATGCCGACAGCAGCGAGTTCATTCCCCTGCCGCCGGCAGCGGGCGGTCCGCGCAGGGTGTGATGGCCGGCGCCTTGCCCGGCGCTATTCGCGCGTGGATTTGAAGGTGTCGATGGACTGATTGTCCAGTTCGTGGCGGAAGGCCTGCGCCAGCGCCTCGGTGAACAGGTGCGGCAACTCCTGCCCGGTGGCGTGCAGCAGCGTCATGTAGACATCCCGGTAGCGCTCCCAGACCACGGCGGGCGAGACCTCGGCGGAGCGGTCGCGCGCGCGCGCCTCCACATTGGCCGGCGCGAGGTGGGCGAGGAACTGCGCCAGCGCGGTGCGCAGGGCCGGATCGATGGCGCTGGTCTGGGCCCTGGCGTCGCTGAAGTTGCCGCGCATCTGCATCACCGCGTCCAGCTCGTGCTTTTCGTGTCCCTTGAGCAGCTGCAGCAGATAGTCGTCGGCGGCGCGGCTCATGGGCGAGAGAGCGTTGGTGTCCGCCTCGGTCTCGATGCCGTAGCGGTCGCGAAACACTTTCTGGGAGCGCAGCACTTCCTTCAGGCCCAGCAGTGCCTCGCGCAGCAGCTGGCCGGCCAGATGCAGCGTGCGCGCTTCGTTCTCCGGCTGCAGGCGGGCCGGGTCGATGCCGGCGCCGCGACAGAAGGCCTGCAGGCCGTTGCGCACATCGGCCAGTGCGGCGGAGTCGCCTCCCAGCCGCGCGCGGGCCGCGGCGCGCAGGCGCGTGAGCC
>CAUJIK010000081.1 GCA_963205255.1 Pseudomonadota bacterium | reverse complement strand
GGACGCACCTGCTCCTCGCTGAAGCGGATCACCTTGCCACTGCTGGTGAACAGCATCACCTCGCGGCTGCCGTCCGTCAGCGCCACATCGACCAGCTGGTCGCCGTCGCGCAGATCTACTGCGATGATGCCGGAGGCGCGCGGACGTGAATAAGCCGACAGCGGCGTCTTCTTCACCGTGCCATCGCGCGTGGCCATGAACACGAAGTGCTCGTCGTCATACTGCTTGATGGGCAGCACGGCGGTGATCTTCTCGCCTTCGCTCAGCGGCAGCAGGTTCACCATCGGCTTGCCACGCGAGGCGCGCCCGGCCTGCGGCAGCTCGAACACGCGCTTCCAGTACACCTGGCCGTGGTTCGAGAAGCACAGCAGCGTGTCGTGCGTATGCGCGACGAACAGCGTCTCGATGAAATCCTCGTCCTTGGTGGCGGTGGCGCTCTTGCCGCGGCCGCCGCGGCGCTGCGCCTGGTAGTCGGACACCGGCTGCGACTTGGCATAACCGCTGTGCGACAGCGTGACCACCACGTCCTGCGGCTCGATCAGATCCTCGGTGGTGAGGTTCAGATGGTCGAGCGAGATTTCGGTGCGGCGCGCATCGCCGTATTGATCGCGGACCTCGATCAGCTCGGTGCGCACCACTTCGGTGAGGCGCTCGGGCCGCGCGAGGATATCCATCAGGTCGCCGATGAGCGTGAGCAGCTCACCATACTCGGCCAGGATCTTGTCCTGCTCCAGGCCGGTGAGCCGATGCAGCCGCATGTCGAGGATGGCCTGGGCCTGCGCTTCGCTCAAGCGATAGCCGCCCTCCACCATGCCGAACTCGGCGGCCAGGCCCAGCGGGCGTGAATCCACCGCGCCGGCGCGCGCCAGCATCGCGGGCACGCCGCCCGCCGGCCACACGCGACCCATCAGGCCGGCGCGCGCTTCCACCGGCGAGGCCGAAGCGCGGATCAGCGCGATGATCTCGTCGATGTTCGCCAGCGCCACCGCGAGGCCTTCGAGCACATGGCCGCGTTCGCGCGCCTTGCGCAGGTCGTGGATCGTGCGCCGCGTGACCACTTCGCGGCGATGCCGGAGGAAGGCATCCAGCATTTCCTTCAGCGACATCAACCGCGGCTGCCCATCCTGCAGCGCGACCATGTTGATGCCGAACACCGTTTCCAGCGGCGTCTGCGCGTAGAGGTTGTTGAGCACCACCTCGGCCACTTCACCGCGCTTGAGCTCGATGACGATGCGCATGCCGTCCTTGTCGGACTCGTCGCGCAGGCCGTCGGAGGCAATGCCGTCGAGCTGCTTCTCGCGCACCAGGTCGGCGATGCGCTCGATGAGGCGCGCCTTGTTGACCTGGTAGGGCAGCTCGGTGATCACGATGGCCTGGCGGCCACCCTTTTCCAGATCCTCGAAATGCGTGCGGCCGCGGATCGAGAGCCGGCCGCGGCCGCTCTTGTAGGCCGAGACGATTTCCTGCGCGCCGTTGATGATGCCGGCGGTGGGGAAATCCGGGCCTGGAATGTGCTGCATCAGCTGCGCAAGGGTGATCTCCGGCTCATCCAGCACCGCCAGCAGCGCATTGACCACCTCGGTGAGATTGTGCGGCGGGAGGTTGGTCGCCATGCCCACGGCGATGCCCGAAGAGCCATTGACCAGCAGGTTCGGCACGCGCGCCGGCAGCACCGCCGGCTCGCGCTCGGATTCGTCGTAGTTGGGGACGAAATCGACCGTTTCCTTGTCGATGTCGGCCAAGAGCTCGTGCGCGAAGCGCGACATGCGCACTTCGGTGTAGCGCATGGCTGCGGGCATGTCGCCATCGACCGAGCCGAAGTTGCCCTGGCCGTCCACCAGCAGGTAGCGCATCGAGAACGGCTGCGCCATGCGCACGATGGCGTCGTACACGGCCGAATCGCCATGCGGGTGGTACTTGCCGATGACATCGCCCACCACGCGGGCGGATTTCTTGTAGGGCTTGTTGTAGTCGTTGCCCAGCTCGCGCATGGCGAAGAGCACGCGCCGGTGCACGGGCTTCAGGCCGTCGCGCACGTCCGGCAGCGCCCTCCCGACAATGACGCTCATGGCGTAGTCGAGGTAGGACTGGCGCATCTCGTCCTCGAGATACACCGGCAGGATTTCGCGCGCGATTTCGCTCATTCGGCAGAGGGTCCGCAGTGCTGTTTTGAAACGATAAATTTTAGCACAGGAACCCTCTCTCGGTCCCCTCCGGCACGCTTATAATCCACCTGTGAACGCACCCCATCCCGCGGCCGCGGATCCGGCCGAAATCGCCAAATTCGACGCTGTCGCCGCCCGCTTCTGGGACGAGCGCGGCGAATTCCGTCCGCTGCACATCCTGAACCCCGTGCGCGCGAACTACGTGGCCGCGCGCGCGCCGCTGCAAGGCGCCCGCGTGCTGGACGTGGGCTGTGGCGGCGGCCTGCTGGCCGAGGCGCTGACGCGCCATGGCGCCACGGTCACGGCCATCGACCTTGCGCCGGCCATGATCGAGACCGCGCGGCTGCATGCGCTGGAGTCGGGGCTTGCCATCGACTACCGCGTGCAGGATGCGGCGGAGCTTGCCGCTGATCCTCATGCACGTTTCGATGTGGTCTGCTGCATGGAGATGCTGGAACATGTGCCGCAGCCGCAGGCCATGCTGGCGACGCTGGGGCAGCTGCTGGCGCCGGGCGGCGCGCTGTTCGTCTCCACGCTGAACCGCAACCTCAAATCCTTCCTCACCGCCATCGTCGGCGCGGAGTACGTGCTGCGCCTGCTGCCGCGCGGCACCCACGAATACGAGCGCTTCATCCGGCCCTCGGAGCTGGCCGGCTGGGCGCGGGCGAGCGGCCTCGAAGTGCGGCATCTGGCCGGCCTTTCCTACGATCCGTTCCGCGAGCGCAGCGAGCTGACCTCCGATGTCTCGGTGAACTACCTCGCGCACCTGGCATCCTCCGGAGCGGCATCTTGAGCACCCGCATCGCGGCGGTGCTGTTCGACCTCGACGGCACGCTGCTCGACACGGCGGTGGACATGATTCCCGCGCTGAACCAGGTGCGCGTCGAGCAGGGCGCGGCTCCCCTGCCCTACGATCTGGCGCGCACCCAGGTCTCGCACGGCTCCACGGGCCTGCTCAGGCTCGCTTTCCCGGGCCTTGAGGGTGCGCCCTTCGAAGCGCTGCGCGCACGGCTTCTGGATCTCTACGCGGCGCGCATCGCCACCGCCACCACGCCGTTCCCCGGCTTCGAGGCCGTGCTGCCCGAGATCGAGCGCCGCGGAATGCGCTGGGGCATCGTCACCAACAAGCCCGCCTTCCTCACCACGCCGCTGCTAGCGGCGCTGGGCCTGGACCGGCGCGCGGGCGTGGTGGTGTCGGGCGACACGCTGCCCGAACGCAAACCACATCCGGCGCCGCTGCTGCATGCCGCGCACTGGCTGTCGCTCGATCCTGCCGCCTGCGTTTATGTGGGCGATGCCGAGCGCGATGTGCAATCCGCGCGCGCCGCCGGCATGCCGGTGCTGGTGGCGCGCTACGGCTACCTGGGCCCCGACGATGATCCGGACGCCTGGGCGGCGGATGCGCACATCGCGGATCCCGCCGGGCTGCTGCACTGGCTCGACGCGCGATGAACACTCCCCTGCTCAGCGGCCGCGTCATCGCGATCACCGGCGTCACCGGCGGCATCGGCCGCGCGCTGGCGCTGGATTGCGCGCGCGCCGGCGCGCAGCTGGTGCTGCTGGCGCGCAATACGCGCAAGCTCGAGGCGGTGCATGCCGAGATCGAACAGATCGCGCCCGGCGCCGCGCTGATGGCGCCGCTGGATCTGGAAAAGGCGCTCGCCGCCGACTACGACCGGATCGCCGATGCGCTGCTCGAGCGCTACGGCCGGCTCGACGGGCTGGTGCACTGCGCGGGGCTGCTTGGCGCGCTGACGCCCATCGAACACTACGACGTGCCGACCTGGTGTCGCGTGATGCATGTGAACGTCACGGCCGCCTTCGCGCTCACCCAGGTGCTGCTGCCGGCGCTGCGCCGCTCGGCCGACGCCTCGGTGATCTTCTCCACCAGCGCCGTCGGCCGTCAGGGCCGCGCCTACTGGGGTGCTTACGCCGTATCGAAATTCGCGCTGGAAGGGCTGGTGCAGGTGCTGGCGGCGGAGACCGAAAGCACCGGCGTGCGCGTCAACGCCGTGAACCCGGGCCGCGCGCGCACCGCCATGCGGCGCCAGGCCTACCCCTCTGAAACCATCGAGTCGCTGCCGCTGCCGGAAACGCTGACCGGCCCTTATCTGGCGCTGCTGGGCAGCGAAGGCGCCGGCACCACGGGCCGCAGCATCGACTGTCAGCCCGAGGCCTCTTCCGCCGGAGCCGCCAGCAAGTCCTCGATGTCCTGATCCCTCAGGGCGCGGGTATGACCGCGCGGCAGGCTGCGGTCGAGCGCAAGCCCGCCCATGGCGACGCGCAGCATCCGGCTCACGGTGGCGCCCTGACGCTCCACCAGCGCCCGCAGGTCCCCGGCCGTCGCGCCGCGTGTTTCCACGCTGTACCAGCGGTTCGCACCTTCACCGCCACCGGGCTCGCAGCCCAGCACGCTCAGACGCGCGCCACTGTCCATCTGGCCTTCGAGCAGCCCTTCGACCTGCGTTGGCGACAGCTCGCCGCGCACGCGCACCTGGAAGCTGATGGGCAGGCCGCGCACCGCGCGCTGCAGACGCGCCGCCAGCGACCCATCCGAGGTCAAAAGCTCGAGCCCGCCATCGATGCGCGGCAATGGACTCACGGCCAGATAGCGACGCCCCACACGCCGCGGCAGACGCGCCGCCAGCGGCTCCTGCTCGCTGCCCTCGTCGGCGCGCAGCAGCGGCTCGCCGGGCGAACGGTTGCACAGGAAGGTCGCGCTCTCGCGCGACGGCGCCTGGCGCACCAGCCGGCCGTCGAGCCGGATCTGGTCGCTGCCCTGGGCACGGCTGCCGAGCGCGGCCGGCGCGCCATTGATGGTCACGCGTCCGGCGCGTATCCACTCCTCGGCTTCACGGCGCGAGGCAAGCCCCGCGCGCGCCAGTATCTTCTGTACGCGCTCGGCGGCTTCCGCGGAGGCCGCGGCGCCGCGTTCAGGCGCTTGCGGTTTCTTCGCCCGGCGCTGCCGCATCGGCTTCCCCTTCTGGTTCCGCCGCTGCGGCCGGTTCTGTCGCTAAGGCTGGCTCCGCCGCTGCGGGCGTCGAATCGGCCTGCATGTCCGGTTCGTTGGAGGCTTCCTCGCCCGCACCCACCGGCTGCGGCAACGCCAGCTGCGGATTCAGGTCTTCCAGCAGCCGAAGTTCGGCCAGCGGCGGCAGCTGGCCCAGCGACATCAGCCCGAAGTAATCGAGGAAATCACGCGTGGTGCCGAGCAGCTCCGGTCGCCCCGGCATTTCGCGATGCCCCACCACACGGATCCAGTTGCGCTCCAGCAGCGTCTTGATGATGTTCGGATTGACCGCCACGCCGCGCACCGCCTCGATCTCCGCCCGCGTGAGCGGCTGCCGATAGGCGATCAGCGCCAGCGTTTCCAGCAGCGCGCGCGAATAGCGCGCCGGGCGCTCCGGCCACAGCCGCGAGATCGGCGCGGCGTATTCGCGCCGCACCTGAAGCCGGTAACCCGCGGCCGTCTCGCGCAGTTCATAGGCGCGCCCCTCGCAGCGCTCGCCCACCAGGCGCAGCGCCTCGCGCAGCGCTTCGGTGTCGGGGCGCGCATGCTCCTCGAACAGCTCGCCCAGCTCCGCGAGCGAAAGGTTGCGGCCGGCAGCCAGCAACGCCGCCTCCATCAGCAGCGCAGGTTCAATCGCGGTCATCTTCATCCTCGTCGGCGTCATCGTCGACATCATCGTTGGCGGCCACGCTGCCCGCCAGCAGGCGTGCATCCTCGTCTTCGGCTTCCTGCTGCGTTTCGGCGTCGATGGTGCGGCCCGGCGCCTGCGAGCCGCCACGCACGTACAGCGGCGCATAGGCCTCGCTCTGCACGATCTCGATCAGCCCCTCGCGCACCAGCTCGAGGATGGCGATGAAGGTGACGGCCGCCCCCATGCGCCCTTCGGCGGGCTGGAACAGCAGGTGGAATTCGGTGAACGACTCGGGCTGCACCAGCGTCAGGATGTCGCTCATGCGCGCCCGCACCGACAGCGGTTCGCGCTGGATGTGGTGATGCGCGAACATCTCGGCGCGCAGCGCCATGTCGCGGAAGGCGAGCAGCATCTCCTTGAGCGTGACTTCGGGCAGCGCCCGCACCAGGCGACGGTCATTGAACTGCGCGCTGGCGACGAAATGGTCGCGCTCCAGGCGCGGCAGCGCGTCGATATCCTGCGCGGCCTGCTTGAAGCGCTCGTATTCCTGCAGACGCCGCACCAGCTCGGCGCGCGGGTCTTCCTCGATGCCCTCGCCCTGCGGCGCGGCACGAGGCAGCAGCATGCGCGACTTGATCTCCGCCAGCGTCGCGGCCATCACCAGGTATTCACCCGCCAGGTCCAGCTGCAGCTCGGTCATCACGTCGATGTAGCGCGTGTACTGGCGCGTGATCTCCGCGATCGGAATGTCGAGGATGTTGAGGTTCTGCTTGCGGATCAGGTAGAGCAGCAGGTCGAGCGGCCCCTCGAAGGCGTCGAGGAACACCTCCATGGCCTGCGGCGGGATGTAGAGGTCGCGCGGCAGTTCGGTCAGCGGCTCGCCCAGCACCACCGCGAAAGGCATCTCCACCTGCATGGCCTCGGTGCTCATGACGCGGGACGCTCCGGCAGCAGGTGCATGGCGCCGCGCACCACCTCCATGGTGGCCTGCGCCGCCTGGCGGGCCTTCACGGCGCCGGCATCGAGGATCTCGCGCACGCGCCGCGGGTTCGCGATGTAGGGCGCGGCGCGCTCGCGCATCAGCGTGGCCTCGGCGCTGATGGCGTCGATCACCGGCTTCTTGCACTCGAGGCAGCCGATGCCGGCGCTGCGGCAGCCGGCCTGCACCCACTCGCGGGTTTGCGGCGTGGAATAGAGCTTGTGCAGATCCCACACCGGGCATTTCTCCGGATCGCCCGGATCGGTGCGGCGCACGCGCGCCGGATCGGTCTGCATGCCCTTGATCTTGCGCGCGATCGATTCGGGATCCTCGGTGAGCCCGATGACATTGCCATAGGACTTGGACATCTTGCGGCCGTCGAGGCCCGGCACTTTGGGCGTGGGCGTGAGCAGCACCTGCGGCTCGGGCAGCAGCTGGTGATGGTCGCCGTGCAGCCAGTCGCGCAGCAGCGCCCGCTCGGCCTGCTCCAGCCGGTGGTTGCCGGCGATCATCGCGCGCGCCTCGTCAAGGCCGGCGTGGTCGCCGGCCTCCATGAAGCCGCGCCGCAATGCCTGCAGGCGCTCGCGCCCGGCGGCGTCGAAGCGCCGCAGCGCCTGCTTCGCCTTCGCCGCGAACTGCGGATCACCGCCGAAGAGATGGTTGAAGCGCCGCGCAACCTCGCGCGTGATCTCCACATGCGCAACCTGGTCCTCGCCCACGGGCACGTAGGCAGGACGGTAGATGAGGATGTCGGCACTCTGCAGCAGCGGATAACCGAGGAACCCGTAGGTGGCCAGGTCCCGGTCCTTGAGCTGCGCCTGCTGGTCCTTGTAGGTGGGCACGCGCTCCAGCCACGGCAGCGGCGTGATCATCGACAGCAGCAGATGCAGCTCGGCATGTTCGGGCACCTGCGACTGCACGAAGATGGCCGCGCGCGCAGGATCCAGACCCGCGGCCAGCCAGTCGATCACCATGGCCGCAAGATGCGCCTGCAGCTGCGAGGTGTCCTCATAGCCGGTGGTCAGCGCGTGCCAGTCGGCAACGAAGAAATAGCACTCGTAGCGCTCCTGCAGCGCCACCCAGTTCTTCAGGGCGCCGTGGTAATTGCCAAGGTGCAGCTGCCCCGTGGGGCGCATGCCCGAGAGCACTGTCCCGGACGCTGGCGCGGGCAGGGAGGAATCCGTCATCCGGGCATTATACGGAGGCGATCTGCCCCTTGCCCTGCCGCAGGATGACCGGGGGATTCACGGCCAGGTCCACCACGGTGGTCGGCTCGATGCCGCAGTGGCCGGCATCGACGATCGCATCCAGCTGCTGATCCAGCCGCTCGCGGATCTGCTGGCCGTCGGTCAGCGGCAGTTCGTCGCCGGGCAGCAACAGGGTCGAGCTCATCAGCGGCTCGCCCAGCTCCTGAAGCAGCAGATGCGGCACGGCGTGCTCGGGCACGCGGATGCCGATGGTGGCGCGCTTGGGGTGCTGCAGCCGCCGCGGCACCTCGCGCGTGGCCGGCAACAGGAAGGTGAACGGGCCCGGCGTGCAGCTCTTGAGCAGGCGGAACTGCCAGGTCTCCACACGGGCGTAATGCGCGATTTCCGCCAGATCCCGGCACACCAGCGTGAAGTGATGGTTCTTGTCCGCGCCGCGGATGCGCCGCAGACGCTCCAGCGCCCCCTTGTCGCCGATGTGGCAGCCCAGGGCGTAGCAGGAGTCGGTGGGATAGGCAATCACGCCGCCGTCGCGCAGCAGGTCGACAGCCTGGCGGATGAGCCGCGGCTGCGGATTGAGCGGGTGAACTTCGAGGTACAGGGACACTCCGATATGATACCCGCCCCGAACCCTGCTACCTGCCCCATGCTCGCCCTGCTCGAATACCTGCCGCTGGTCGCCTTTGGCCTCGCCTACTGGCTGGATGGCCTGTACACGGCCACCGCCACCATCATGGTGGCGATGACGCTCACGCTCCTCATCGCCTGGAAGGTCAAGGGGCAATTGCCCAAGGTCAACGCCATCAGCACCGCACTGGTGCTGGTGTTCGGCACGGCCACCCTCATCCTGCGCAACGCGCAGTTCATCCAGTGGAAACCCAGCGTGTTCCTGTGGCTGCTGGCCGCGGCCTTCCTGGTCAGCGCCTTCGTCGGCGCCCAGCCCCTGGCGCAGCGGCTGCTCCAGCCGGCACTGGGCGAGGTCACGCGCACGCGCCGCCAGTGGCTGGCGGCGAACTGGGCCTGCGTGGTGTTCCTGCTGATCATCGGCGCCGCCAACCTCGCGTTCGCCTACCGCTTCAGTGAAGCCACCTGGGTGCGCTTCAAGCTCTTCGGCCTGCCGGCGGCCATGTTCGTCTTCATGCTGCTGCAGGTGTGGTGGCTGCATTCGCGCCCTCCGCAGGGCGAAAGCACGTGAGCGCCAATATCGAACAGCTCCGGATGCGCATCAGCGCCGAGCTCGCGCCCTGCGAAGTGCGCATCCGTGACGACAGCGCCGCGCACGAGGGCCATGCCCACGCCGGCGAGGCGTCGCATCTGACGGTGCGGGTGATCGCCGCGCGCTTCCGCGGCCTCAGGGCGCTGGAACGCCACCGCCTGGTCTACGCCGCGGCCGGCGACCTGCTGGCAGGCCCGTTGCACGCCCTCCAGATCCACGCGCAGACGCCGGAAGAAGCCGCCGGCAATCCAGCCTGATTTTTCTCCGGAGTACCCATGTTCATCCGTTCCGCACTGCTCATCGTCCTGTCCGCGGCCGCCATCGGCTGCGCCCAGAAGCCCGATGCTTCATCCACCGCGGCCATCGTGGACAACGTCGCCACCGTCAACGGCAAGCCGATCAGCCGCAACACCTTCAATTACTACGTGCGTGGCGTGGCGGGAAAACCGGCCACCGAGCTGACCGAAGAGCAGCGCGCCACCCTGCTGGACAACCTGATCCGCGGCGAGCTGGTGGCGCAGGCGGCGGAGAAAGACGGGCTGACGGCGCGCGATGAGACGAGGGCCGTGATGGAGCTGTCGCGCCTGACGGTGCTGCAGCAGGCGGCCACACAGAACTACATCAAGGATCGCGCGGCCACGGAAGCCGAACTGCAGAGCGAGTATCAGGCACAGATCGCCGCGATGCCGAACACCGAATACCGGGCGCGGCACATCCTCGTCGCCACCGAAGATGCCGCGAACAAGATCATCGCGCAGCTGCAACGCGGCACGGCGTTCGCGCAACTGGCGCGGAGCGAATCCCTCGACGAGGGCAGCCGCGGCAATGGCGGCGACCTGGACTGGTTCACCCATGAACGCATGGCTGAACCCTTTGCCGACGCGGTGGCGTCACTGAAGAAGGGCGAATTCACCCGCACGCCGGTGCAGACCAGCTATGGCTGGCATGTCATCCGCCTCGAGGACACGCGTCAGGTCGCGCCGCCCACTTTCGAGTCGGTGAAGGAACGCGTGGCGCAGATCGTCGATGCGAAGAAATTCCAGGCCTACACCGAGGAGCTGCTGAAGGCCGCGAAGGTGGAGAAGTCGCTTTAAGTCCTGATCGGGTGCTGCCTGCTCAGGGCAGCTCGCCGCGCAGCAGCGCGGCGAGGCCCTGCGCATCCAGCACCGGCACACCCAGCCCCTGGGCCTTGGTGAGCTTCGAGCCGGCATCCTCGCCGGCCACCACATAGTGCGTCTTCTTCGAGACGCTGCCGGCCACCTTCGCGCCCAGCGCTTCGAGCTGCTCCTTGGCCTGCTCGCGCGACATGTCGGGCAGTGCTCCGGTAAGCACCACCGTCTTGCCCGCCAGCGGCTGTGCATCGCGCGCCGCCGCGATCTGCGGCCAGCGGATGCCACAGGCCAGCAGATCATTCACCACCGCCTGATTGCCGGCATCGGCGAAGAAGGCGTGGACACGCGCCGCCACCACCGGCCCCACGTCCGGCGCCAGCCTCAGCGCATCGATGTCCGCGCCGCGCAATGCGTCGAGATTGCCGAAATGCCGCGCCAGCGTGGCGGCAGTGGCCTCACCCACTTCGCGGATGCCCAGCGCATGCAGGAAGCGCGGCAGAGTGGTCTCGCGGCTGGCCGCGATCGCCGCCACCAGATTCTGCGCCGACTTCTCCGCCATGCGCGCAAGCCCGGCAATCGCCGGCACTTCGAGCCGGTACAGATCGGCCGGCGTCTGCACCAGTTCGCGCTCGATCAGCTGCGCGATGCGCTCGTCCCCGAGCCCTTCGATGTCCATGGCGCGGCGCGAGGCGAAATGCCGCAGCGCTTCGTGGCGCTGGGCGCGGCAGCGCAGCGCGCCGGTGCAGCGCGCGACGGCCTCGCCCTCCACCTGTTCCACCGCCGAGCCACACACTGGGCATTGCGCCGGCAACAGGATGGCAGGCGCATCGGCCGGACGCAGTTCCGGCAGGCTGCGCACCACCTCGGGAATCACGTCGCCGGCGCGCCGCACCAGCACGGTGTCGCCGATGCGGATGTCCTTGCGCGCGATCTCGCCCATGTTGTGCAATGTGGCATTGCTCACTGTGGCGCCGCCCACCAGCACCGGCAGCAACCGCGCCACCGGCGTGAGCGCGCCGGTGCGGCCCACCTGGAACTCCACCTCGCGCAGCACCGTGCGCGCCTCCTCCGGCGGGAACTTGTGCGCCACGGCCCAGCGTGGCGCGCGCGACACCTGGCCCAGCTTCTGCTGCAGGGCGCGCGAATCCACTTTGTAGACCACGCCGTCGATCTGGTAGGGCAGCGCCGCGCGCTGCTGCTGCATCTGCCCGTAGTAAGCCAGCAATGCGGCCGGGCCGGTGAGCGTCTGCGCCAGCCTCGAGACACGCAGCCCCCATTCGCGCAGCATGGCCAGCATGGCGGTCTGGGTATCGGGCTCGGCGCCCCCCTCCATGGCGCCGATGCCGTAGAAACAGATTTCCAGCGGCCGTATGGCGGTGACACGTGGATCGATCTGCCGCAACGCTCCCGCCGCGGCATTGCGCGGATTGACGAACAGCTTGCCGCCCGCGCGCTGCTGCTCCTCGTTGAGTTTCGCGAACCCCGCCACCGGCATGAACACTTCGCCGCGCGCCTCGAGCAACGCCGGCGCCGCGCCGCGCAGCACCCGCGGCACCGAGCGCAGCGTGCGGATGTTGGCCGTGACATCCTCGCCCGTGGCGCCGTCACCGCGGGTGGCGGCGCGCACCAGCCGGCCCTTCTCGTACACCAGGTTCACCGCCAGCCCATCCAGCTTGGGCTCGGCCACATAGGCCACTTCGGCGCCGTCGGCCGCTTCGCGGCAGCGACGGTCGAAGCCCTCCACTTCCTCGGCGCTGAAGGCATTTTCCAGCGACAGCATCGGCAGCCGGTGCACCACCGGCGCAAAAGCCTCCGCCACCTCTCCGCCCACCCGCTGCGTCGGCGAATCGGGAGAAAGCAGCTCCGGATGGGTGGTTTCCAGCGCGCGCAATTCGCCGAGCAGCGAATCGAACTCCGCATCGCTGACACCCGGATCATCGAGCACGTAGTAGCGGTAGTTGTGCTGCGCGATCTGTTCGCGCAGCGCCTGCACGCGTTGGCGAGCCGCGGACAAAGCTGCCCCGGCCGGTTGGCTCACGCCCCGGCTCCGTCCCCACCCTCGATGGCCACGACCGCGCGCCGCAACTGCGAAAGCCGTTCGGCATCGAGCTCGCGGCCATGCTCATCCTGCACCGAACCGCCCAGCCGGTTCGCCAGCTGGCGCGCCAGCTGCACCAGACCATCCAGCATCTGCTCGGGAGCGCGCGGGCCGGGCAGCACGGCGAACAGTGAAAGCCCTCTGAACTCCTGACCGTCCATCTCCACGGGAATGAGATTGCCGGGGCGGACCAGGTTCGCGACGCTCGCCAGCACATTGCCGTCTACGTCGGTCTTGTGGAATATCTGCTGCGGCCCATGCTGCAGGCCCGCCGCCAGCAGCGCCAGGCGCACCGGCTTGCCGCCGAACAGGCCATTGCCTGCGATCACTCGCAGGCCCAGCACACGATCCGGCAGCTGCTCAGGCGGCCAGCGGATCGGTCTGGATTCGGCCACCACAGTAGTGGCGCCGGGGACA
Source organism: Pseudomonadota bacterium (assembly GCA_963205255.1). Classification (GTDB taxonomy): domain Bacteria; phylum Pseudomonadota; class Gammaproteobacteria; order Steroidobacterales; family Steroidobacteraceae; genus ZC4RG30. The sequence continues at coordinate 15,648 of CAUJIK010000081.1, read as the reverse complement.
TCCACGGCCTCCTCGGTCGAGATGCCCACGCGCAACGCCGGCGCGGAAACCGGAGCCTGCTCCACCTCATCATCAACCGCATCCACGTCGATCTGCGGCAGATCATCATCCGCCAGATCCCGCTGCGGCAGATCCCGGGCCGTAACCACGGGCGGATCATCGACATCGAACGCCGTATCGAACTCGCTGATGCGCGGTTCACGCCGCGAACCGGCGATCTCGGACAGCCGCGGCGGCTCGGTGAACGCAGGAGGCTCGACCGGAGCAGCCTTTGCCTTGAGGCCCGCCTCACGCGACCGGCGCCACTCCCACAGACCCAGGCCCGCGACGAACAGCGCGCCCAGGATCGCCAAAGCCCAGTGCAGATCGTTCATGTCTTACACCGCCGCAAGCCGCACGGCCTCATCCACGTCCACAGTGACCAGGCGCGAGACGCCCGGCTCGTTCATCGTCACGCCGATCAGCTGCGAGGCCAGTTCCATCGCCGCCTTGTTGTGCGTGATGAAGATGAACTGCACGCGGCTGGACATGTCGCGCACGATGTCGCAGAAACGGCCCACGTTGTGCTCGTCCAGAGGCGCATCCACCTCGTCGAGCAGACAGAACGGCGCCGGGTTCAGGTCGAAGATCGAGAACACCAGCGCCACGGCGGTGAGCGCCTTCTCACCGCCCGAGAGCTGCGAGATGCTGCTGTTGCGCTTGCCGGGCGGCCGCGCCATCACCGCGACGCCGGCGCTGAGGATGTCCTCGCCCACGAGCTCGAGGTAGGCATGGCCGCCGCCGAACAGCCGCGGGAATTTCTCCTTCAGGCCGTCGTTGATGCGCTCGAAGGTGGATTCGAAGCGGCTGCGGGTTTCCTTGTCGATCTTGTGCATGGCCTCTTCCAGCGCCGTGAGCGCATCGGTGAGGTCCTGCCATTGAGAGTCGAGCCACACCTTGCGCTCGGACTGCTCCTTGAGTTCGTCGATGGCCGCGAGGTTCACGCTGCCCAGACGCCCCAGGTTGGCCTGGGTCTCGGCCAGCTGGTCCTCGCGCGCGAGGATGCCGGCATCCAGCGGCAGCGCCGCCAGCACTTCCTCGAGATCGAAACGCGTGTGCGTGAACTGCTCGTACAGCGATTCGCGCCGCAGCCGCGACTCCTGCGCCGCGAGCCTTGCGGCCTCGAGCGCCTCGCGCGCCGCCGCCACGCGCCGCTCGATCGCCAGGCGGCGCTCGTCGAGCGCGCGCAACTCCGCATCGACCGCATCCAGGTCGCGCCGCGCGGCCGTGAGCTCGGTCTCCACTTCGAGGCGCCGCGACAGCAATTCGTCGAGGCGCGTGCCCAGCTCTTCCAGCGGACCATCGCCGTCGCCCAGTTCGGCGCCCAGCTGTTCCTCGCGCACGGCAAGCTGCGTGCGCTGCTCCTGCAGTCGCAGCAGCGTCGAGGCCAGTGAACCTTCGGTGGAGCGCCGCCCTTCGAGCTGGATCAGCACCTCGCGGGCGCGCGCCTGCGCCGCCACGGCCTGCTCGCGCGCCTGCTGGCTGCGCGCCCGGTGCTCATCCCGTTCGCTTTCCAGTTCGCTGCGCCGGGATTCGAGCTGCTCGAGCAGCTCCGAGGCCTGCTCCAGCGCCTGGCGCGCACGCGCCAGCGCCTCGTTGCCGCGGTCGCGCTCGCCCAGGATCTCGGCGCTCTCGCGCTCGATACGCTCCAGACGCTCGTGCCCCTGCTGCGCGCGGGCGCGCGTGGCCTCGAGACGGCTGCGCGCTTCGGAGTGGCCTGCGTGCGCCGCCTGGATCTGCTGCTGCAAGCCGTCACGCGCGGCCTCGCCGGCGCTGACCTCGGCGCGCAGATCCTGCAGCTGCTCCCCGAGCTCATCCGCTGCCGCTTCGCGCTGCTCGCATTGCTCGCGCAATGCGCGAATGCGGTGCTCGCGCTCGATGACGCCAGCGTGCATGTCGCCGCCGCGCGCCACGCGCAGCCAGTCGCGCCCCACCCACACGCCCTCGGGCGTGACCAGGGATTCTTCCGCCGGCAGGTTGCGGCGCCGGGCCAGCGCCTCGGCCAGCGTCGCCACCGTGCCCACGCGTGACAGGCGCCGCAGCACAGCCTCGGGGCCGCGCACTCTGGCGGCCAATGAGCCTGCGCCCGCCGCGCCCGCCGCGCCGCCCTCCACCAGCATCACATGTCCGCCGGCCAGTTCGCCGATGCGGCCGGCCGCCTCATCCAGCGACTCGACGTGCACCGCCTCCAGCGCCTCGCCCAGCACCGACTCGACCCCACGCTCCCAGCCCGGCTCGACCTCGAGCTGCGCCGTCACACGCGGCCGGTCCGCCAGACCATTGGCCGCAAGCCAGGCACCGGCCTCGCGATCCGCGGCGCCCAGCGCCGCCTTCTGCAGAGCCTCGAGCGACACACGCTCGGCGCGCACGGCATCGCGCGCCTGCCGCGCCGCCTCGAGCTCCCGCTCCAGCGCATGCTGGCGATCGCGCAGCTGCTGCAAGGCCGCGAGGTGGCTCTGCAGATTGCTCAATGCATCTTCACTGGTTTCCCGCGCCTGCTGCTCGCCCTGTTCCAGCACCGCGATGCCGTCTCCGGACTGGGTGGCCGCAAGCGTATCGCGCTCCACGGTGAGACGATCCAGCTGCGCGCCGAAACGCCGCAGCTGCTCGTCCAGCTGCTCGATGCGCGCCCGCTCCACCTGCGTGGTCTGGAAGGTGCCGCCCAGCTCGCGGTTGAACACTTCCCAGCGCTGCTGCCATTGCTGCAGCTCTTCTTCGGCGGCTTCGCTCTCGGCGACGCGAGCCTGTTCGGCCTGCTGCGCCGCCTGCGCATCGGGCTGCAGCATTGCGATTTCCGAACGCAGCCGCATCACCAGCTCTTCATCACGCGCCAGCTGGCCGTTGATCTCGCCCAGCATGGAACGCGTGCGCGCGAGTTCCTCGCGACGCCGCTCACGCAACTCGCGCGCATGCGTCAGCGTCTGCTCGGCGCGCGCCACTTCCGCGCCCTGCTGGTAGTAGTCGGCCTGCACGGTGTTGACGCGTTCGCTGGCCGAGAACTGGAACTCGCGCTGCTTCTCGACCGCCGCCTCGGCGCTGCGCTGGGCGGCCAGTTCCTGCTGCAGCGTCAGGTCGCAATCGCGCATGGCGCGATCGTTCACCGCCGCGCCACTGTCGATCTCGCGCAGCCGCAGCGCCAGCACCTCGCCGGTGAGGCGCCGTTCATCGTTCTTCAGCTCCTGGAAACGCCGCGCCTGCGTGGCCTGGCGCTGCAGGTGGCGGATCTGCTTGTCCACCTCGTCGCGCAGGTCCTGCAGGCGCTCGAGGTTCTCGCGCGTGTCTGCCACCCGCGATTCGGTTTCGCGCCGCCGCTCCTTGTAGCGCGAGATGCCGGCGGCCTCTTCGATGAAGGCGCGCATGTCGTCGCTGCGCGCCTCGATGACGCGCGAGATCATGCCCTGCTCGATGATGGCGTAGCTGCGCGCGCCGAGGCCGGTGCCCAGGAACAGCGTGGTGATGTCCTTGCGGCGGCAGCGCGCGCCATTGATGAAATAGGCCGAGTTGCCGTCGCGCGAGACCACGCGCTTGAGCGAGATCTCGTTGTAGCCGGCGTAGTTGCCGCCGATCTTGCCGTCGCTGTTGTCGAACACCAGTTCGACCGAGGCCGTGCCCACCGGCCGGCGGGTGCCCGAGCCGTTGAAGATGACGTCGGCCATGGAGTCACCGCGCAGATGGCGCGCGGAAAGCTCGCCCATCACCCAGCGCACGGCGTCGATGATGTTGGATTTGCCGCAGCCATTGGGCCCGACCACGCCGGTCAGGTTCGAGGGCAGAGGCACGCTCGTCGGATCGACGAAGGACTTGAAGCCGGCGAGCTTGATTCGGGTCAGACGCATCGCGCGGCCGTCATGGATTCGGGGGACTGCATGGCGGCGGTAGTGTAAATTAACTGCCATCCCATGAGCACCAAACCTCAGACGGTCATCGAGACCTTCCGCAATCCGGCGCCACACACGGACTACACCATCCGCATCACCATGCCGGAGTTCACCTGTCTGTGCCCGAAGACAGGACAACCCGACTTCGCCACGCTGAAACTGGAATACGTGCCGGACCAGCTGTGCATCGAGCTCAAGGCCCTGAAGCTCTACATCTGGTCGTTCCGCGACCGCGGCTGCTTCCACGAGGCCGTCACCAACGAGATCCTGGAATATCTGGCCGGGGCCACCGCGCCGCGCTTCATGCGCCTCACCGCGGAATTCCTGGTCCGCGGCGGGATTTACACCACCGTGGTCGCCCAGAAGACGCAGCCGGGATGGTCCCCGCCGGCGGATGTCCGGCTGCCCTGACAGCAATTGGCGCCGCGGGCCCCGCGAGGGCCGCTTTTCGCGCTTTTTTGCGGGCTGTACAGCCTCTCCCCCGTCGGTATAATCCCGCGTCCTTTTAGCTGGCCCGCTGGGCTGCGAGGAGTGCGCAATGCCGGCGAAGAAAGCCAAGCCGAAGACCACCCAGGCGAAGAAGCCTGCTCCAGCCAAGACGGCCGGCAAGGCCGCTGCCGCCCGCAAAGCCGCTCCGGTCGCCGCCAAGGCAGCGCCACGCAAGGCGGCGCCCGCCCCGAAGCCGCGCGCCAAACCCGCGCCCCATACATCATCCGCAGAAAAGTCGAGACTCGTGAAGCCTGTTTCCCTGCAAGAAGACACCGATACGGGCGACAGCGCACTGCTGACCGGCCCGCGCAACGTACAGCCCTATACGCCCAAGCGTGGCGAGCAATACATGAGCCGCGAGCAGCTCGACCACTTCCGCCAGATCCTGCAGAGCTGGAAGCAGGATCTCATGGAGGAAGTCGACCGCACGGTTTCCCACATGAAGGACGAGGCGGCCAACTTCCCCGATCCCAATGACCGCGCCACCCAGGAAGAGGAATTCAGCCTGGAGCTGCGCACCCGCGATCGCGAGCGCAAGCTGATCCGCAAGATCGACGAGGCGCTCAACCGGGTCGAGGACGGCAGCTATGGCTACTGCCTCGAAACCGGCGAGCCCATCGGCGTCAAGCGCCTGGAAGCGCGGCCAGTGGCAACGCTGAGCATCGAGGCGCAGGAACGCCGTGAACGCCGTGAGAAACAATACGGCGACCGGGACGACCGCTACCGCTGAAGCGGCCGGCCACTACCGTGGCCGCTTCGCCCCCTCGCCCACCGGCCTGCTGCACCTGGGCTCGCTGGTCGCAGCGCTGGCGAGCTGGCTGGATGCGCGCGCCAGCGGCGGCGCCTGGCTCGTGCGCATGGAAGATCTGGATGAGCCGCGCAACCGTCCCGGCAGCGCGGCGGCCCTGCTCGCAACCCTCGATGCTCTCGGGCTGGTCCCGGACGAGCCGGTGCTATACCAGTCGGCGCAGCAGGATCGCTACCTGCAGGCCTTCGCGACGCTCCAGGCTCGCGGGCTGATCTACCGCTGCATCTGCAGCCGCAACGAGGCTTCCTTTCCCTATCCCGGCACCTGCCGCGATGCCGGGCATCCGGCCGGGCGACCCGGCGCCTGGCGGCTGCGCATGCCGGAAGGCGATTCCCGCTTCACCGACCGCTTCCAGGGGCAGGTCCGGTTTCGCGCCGGAGAACTGGGCGACCCGGTGCTGCTGCGACGGGACGGCATCGTGGCCTACCAGCTTGCGGTGGTAGTGGATGATCTGGCCCAGGGCATCACGGATGTGGTGCGCGGCGCGGACCTGCTGGACAGCACGCCCTGGCAGCTGGCCATCATCGAGGCGCTGGGCGCGCGGCCGCCGCGATACGCGCATGTGCCCCTGATCACCGAGGCCGATGGGCGCAAGCTCGCCAAATCACAACGCAGCCTGCCGCTGGATGCGCTGGCGCCGCAGCGCGAGCTGCTGCGGGCGCTGACACTGCTGCGGCAGCAGCCTCCAGCAGAACTGATCCCGGCCACGCCCGCGGCCATTCTGGAATGGGCCGTCGCCCACTGGAGCCCTGCCGGATTCGCCGGCCAGCGCAGCATCGCAGCCGTCTGAACATGCCATCCAGGCAACCGGAAAACGCGATTTGGGGTTCAGGCCCGAATGGTCTAATGTAAAGACTGCCTGGCTGGTATCCCGCCATTCGCACGAGAGGTCGGCGATGAGTGAACCACGGGTCATCAAGAAATATCCGAACCGCCGGCTCTACGACACGGTCGAGAGCCGGTACATCACGCTGGCCGACATCCAGCGTCTGGTCCTCGAGCGGATCGACTTCATCGTCATCGACAAGAAGACTCAGGCGGACATCACGCATGCCATCCTGCTGCAGGTGATCGCGGACCAGGAAGCCCATGAGCCGCCGGTGCTGAGCCGCGACTTCCTGGCGCAGGTCATCCGCAGCCATACGGAACAGGCGCAGGGCGTGCTCAGCAGTTATCTGGAACAGGCCATGCGCCTGTTCGGCGCACAGCAGCACGAATTGCAGGAACGCATCCGGCAGGTGACGGGGCCAGACGCCCTGAACACGGCGGCCGCCTTTGCCGAGCGCAACTTCCAGCGCTGGCGCAGCGTGCAGGACGAGATCTTCCGCACGCTGCATGGCGCGTTGACCAGCAACCGCACCCGCCCGGAGAACACAGAACCGGAGCGCAGACCGGATCAGTCGAGGCGCCCCGGCTCCTGAGGGGACGTCAGCCCTCGGCGACGTCCCGCATCGACAGGCGCACACGACCCTGGCGGTCGACCTCGAGCACCTTCACACGCACCACATCGCCTTCCTTGAGCTTGTCGCCGACCTTCTCGACGCGCTCGTCGGAGATCTGCGAGATGTGCACCAGACCATCACGGCCCGGCAGGATGGTGACGAACGCGCCGAAGTCCATCAGGCGCGCGACGCGGCCTTCATAGATCCGGCCCACTTCCACATCGGCGGTGATCAGCTCGATGCGGCGCTGGGCCTCGCGGCCAGCCGCGCCCTGCACCGAAGCAATCTTGACCGTGCCATCGTTCTCGATGTCGATGGTGGTGCCGGTTTCCTCGGTGATCTGGCGGATCACCGCGCCACCCTTGCCGATCACGTCGCGGATCTTCTCCGGATCGATCTTGAGGGTGATGATCGACGGCGCCCACTCGCTCATCTTGGCGCGCGGCGCGGACAGGACCTTGTTCATCTCGCCGAGGATGTGCTGGCGGCCGGCATGCGCCTGCTCCAGCGCGACCTTCATGATCTCGGGCGTGATGCCCTCGACCTTGATGTCCATCTGCAGCGCGGTGACGCCGTTGGCGGTGCCCGCGACCTTGAAATCCATGTCGCCGAGATGATCTTCGTCACCGAGGATGTCGGTGATGACCTTGAAGCGGCTGCCCTCGAGCACCAGGCCCATGGCAACACCGGCCACCGGCGCCTTCACCGGCACGCCGGCGTCCATCAGCGCGAGGCTGGTGCCGCACACCGAAGCCATCGAGCTCGAACCGTTGGACTCGAGAATCTCGGAGACCACGCGGATCACGTAGGGGAAATCTTCCATCGCGGGCAGCACGGCGCTGATGCCGCGGCGCGCCAGGTTGCCATGGCCGATCTCGCGGCGCTTGGGCGAACCCATCATGCCGGTCTCGCCCACCGAGAACGGCGGGAAGTTGTAATGCAGCATGAAGGGCTCGCGGCGCTCGCCTTCCAGCGCATCGATGATCTGCGCATCGCGCGAAGTGCCGAGCGTCGCCGTGACCAGCGCCTGCGTCTCGCCGCGCGTGAACAGCGCCGAGCCATGCGTGCGCGGCAGCGGGCCCGCCTTGATGGTGATGGGGCGCACCGTCACGGCATCGCGGCCGTCGATGCGCGGCTCGCCGTTGAGGATGCGCTCGCGCACGATGCGGCTTTCGAGATTGAACAGCTGCGTGCCGATGTCCTGCGCGGACCACTTGGCGACGCCGTCGACCGCGGGCGCGGCAGCGGCCACCGCCGCCTTGATCTCGCCCACGCGCGTGTAGCGCTGCTGTTTCTCGGTGATGCGATAGGCCTCGGACAGCGCCCCTTCGGCCTGCTGCTTCACGAAGGCCACGAGGTCCGCATCGGCCTGCGCGGCCTGCCAGTCCCAGCGCGCCTTGCCGGCCTGCTTCACCAGTTCATTGATCGCGTTGATGGCGACCTGCATCTGCTGGTGGCCGAACACCACCGCGCCCAGCATCACCTCTTCGGACAGGCTGTCGGCCTCGGATTCGACCATCAGCACCGCGGCCTGCGTGCCGGCGACGACCAGATCGAGCTGGCTGTCTTCCTGATCCTTGCGCGAAGGATTCAGCAGGTAGTTGCCGCCCTTGTAGCCCACGCGCGCGGCGGCGATGGGACCGGCGAAGGGCACGCCCGACAGCGCCAGCGCGGCCGAGGCGCCGAGCATGGCGGGAATGTCGGACTGGATATCCGGATCCAGCGACACCACCGTCGCCACCACCTGCACTTCGTTGTAGAAGCCATCGGGGAACAGCGGACGGATGGGACGGTCGATGAGGCGCGAGATCAGCGTCTCGGACTCGCTGGGGCGACCCTCGCGACGGAAGAAGCCACCGGGGATGCGGCCCGCGGCGTAGGTCTTCTCCTGATAGTTGACCGTCAGCGGGAAGAAATCCTTGCCCGGCTGCGCCTGCTTGCGCGCCACGGCGGTGACGAGGACCACGGTGTCGCCCATGGAGACGACGACGGCGCCGTCGGCCTGGCGGGCGAGCTCACCGGTTTCGATGCTGACCTGATGGGAACCGAACTGGAACGACTGTTTGGCAATAGTCACGATTGCATGACCTCAAGGGGTGGGGCACCGGATGCGATGCCGCGAATGGAATTCGGGCCGCGGCGTCTGTTGAACGGCGCGGCCCGAAGGAATGGGTTAGCGGCGGAGACCCAGCCGCTCAACCACTTCCTGATACTTCTGTGGCTTGGTGGACTTGAGGTAATCCAGCAGCTTGCGGCGCTGGTTCACCATCTTCACGAGGCCACGGCGCGAGGCATGATCACCCTTGTGCGCGCTGAAGTGCTCACCGAGGCCGCTGATGCGCTCGGAAAGCAGCGCGATCTGCACCTCGGGAGATCCGGTGTCCTTGGGGTCACGGCGAAACTTCTCGAGCACGCCGCTTTTCTTTTCGGTCGATAGGGCCATTGATTGTCTTCGTTTGGGTCTTCGGGAAAGCCCGGCATATTAACTGCGACGGCCTGCGCTCTCAAGCAGTCTGCGCGCCTAAATGATTGAAAATCCGGATTGGCCGCACTGCCCCGCCGCCCTCGGACTCGCCCAGACCGATGAATCCTTCCGGCCCGTACAGCCGCAGCTTCGCCCCGGCCGCCAGCGGTTCGGCCAACCTTGCGGCCTGGCCATGGCGCAGGCTGCGGGAAGCGGCCTCATCCACGCGGATTTCGGCCAGATGGGGCAGCGCCGCATCGGGAGGCAGCAGCACGGCATGCGCCGGATCGGCCTCCAGCGCCTCGAGCGTGACCATGGCCTCCTCCGGGAAGGGCGCCACGGACAGCCGCCGCAGATAGGTCAAATGGGCGAGGCTGCCCGCAGCAACGGCGATGTCCTCGGCCAGGGTTCGCACATAGGTGCCCTTGGAGCAGGTCACGGTGAAATCGGCCTCGGTCTCCCGGACGGCCTCCAGCGTCAGTGCATGGATCGTGACCTGCCGGGCCGCCCGCTCCACCTCGATGCCCTGCCGGGCCAGCCGGTACAGCGGCTGGCCGCCCTGCTTGATGGCCGAATACATCGGCGGCACCTGTGTGATCGCACCCTGGAAGCGCGGCAGCACTTCCACCAGCACGGCGCGCAGATCCGCGGGCACGGAGGCGGTGGCGGCCACTTCCCCCTCCAGGTCGCCGGTGGTGGTGCGCACGCCGAAGCAGGCGGTGAAGGCATAGCGCTTGTCGCCGTCGAGCAGATAGCCGGCCACCTTGGTGGCCTCGCCGAGGCATACCGGCAGCATGCCGGTGGCAAGGGGGTCGAGACTGCCAGTGTGGCCCGCCTTGACGCGGCCAAATGCGCGTCGCACGCGCTGCACCGCAGCATTGGAAGACAGCCCCTGCGGCTTGTCCAGCAGCAGGATTCCGTCAGTCATGCGTCGGGTTTCTTCGCCGCAGCGAGCAGTGCTTCGAGGCGCGCCGCCTTGTCGAAGCTGTCGTCAAGCACGAAATCCAGTCGCGGCGCATGGCGCAGACCGACACGCCGCCCGACCTCGCCACGCAGGAAACCGGCCGCCGCCCGCAGCCCTTCCAGCAGTTCCGGATGAGCCGCGGCGTCCTCGGCGAACGGCACCACGTAGACGCGGGCCACGCTCTTGTCCTGCGTCACCGCCACCTGGGTGACGGTCAACGGTCCGACGCGCGGATCCTTGACCTCGCTGCGGACCAATTCCGCCAGCACGCGCTGGATCTGCGCCTCGATGCGCTGCTGACGGGCATTGGCCATGACTTGCCTTTAAATGGTGCGCGCCACTTCCACGCGCGTGAAGCACTCGATCTGGTCGCCCACGCGGACGTCCTGATAGTTCTTCACACCGATGCCGCACTCGGTGCCGGCACGCACATCGTTGACGTCATCCTTGAAGCGGCGCAGCGATTCGAGCGCGCCCTCGAAGATGACCACATTGTCGCGCAGCACGCGAATCGGATTGTTGCGCTTGACCGAGCCTTCGATGACCAGACAGCCGGCCACCACACCGAACTTGCTGGAGCGGAACACATCGCGCACCTGCGCGGTGCCCACGATCTGCTCCTTGATCTCCGGCGCGAGCATGCCGCTCATCATCTGCTTCACGTCATCGATGGCTTCATAGATGATGCTGTAGTAACGCACCTCGACGCCGGTTTCCTTCATGGCCTCGCGCGCGCCGGAATCGGCGCGCACGTTGAAGCCGATGATGTGGGCGCGTGAAGCGGCCGCCAGCTGCACATCCGAAGTGGTGATGCCGCCGACGTTCGAGCCCAGGATCTTCACCTGCACTTCGGACGTGGAGAGCTTGTTCAAGGTATCGCGCAGGGCCTCGGCGCTGCCCTGCACATCGGTCTTGATGAGCACCGGAATGACACCGGCCTTGGCCTCTTCCATCTGCGAGAACACATCCTCGGCAGTGGATCCAGCGCGGCTGCCCACGCGCGTATCGCGGAACTTGCCCTGACGGTGCAGCGCCACTTCGCGCGCCTTGCGGTCGCTTTCGACCACCAGCAGTTCATCGCCGGCATTGGGCGCGCCGGTAAGACCCAGCACCACCACCGGCATGGACGGCAGCGCCTCGGTGACCGACTTGCCGGTCTCGTCGAACATGGCGCGCACGCGGCCGAACTGCTGGCCGGCGAGGATGGGATCGCCGAGCTTCAGCGTGCCGCGCCTCACCAGCACGGTCGCCACGGCACCGCGGCCCTTCTCGATGGAGGATTCGACCACCACACCCGAAGCCAGACCGTCGCGCGGCGCCTTGAGCTCCAGCACCTCGGACTGCAGCAGGATGGCTTCCAGCAGTTCGTCGATGCCCTGGCCGGTCTTGGCCGAGACATGCACGAAGATGTCCGAACCGCCCCACTGTTCCGAGATCACCTCGTGCTGCGAAAGCTCGGTGCGCACCCGGTCCGGGTCCGCCTCGGGCTTGTCGATCTTGTTCACGGCCACGACGATGGGCACACCGGCTGCCTTGGCATGCTGGATGGCCTCGACGGTCTGCGGCATCACGCCGTCGTCGGCGGCCACCACCAGCACCACCACGTCGGTGGCCCTGGCGCCACGCGCGCGCATCGCGGTGAAGGCGGCATGGCCCGGGGTGTCGAGGAAGGTGACCATGCCGCGCGGCGTCTCGACGTGATAGGCGCCGATGTGCTGCGTGATGCCGCCCGCCTCGCCCGAAGCCACCTTGGTGCGCCGGATGCTGTCGAGCAGCGAGGTCTTGCCGTGATCGACGTGACCCATGACGGTGACCACCGGAGGCCGGGGCAGCAGTTCGTTATGCGCCTCCTCGCCCTGGATGTCCTCCTCGATCTCGTTTTCCTTGACGAGCTTCGCCGCGTGGCCCATCTCCTCGATCACGAGCACCGCCGTGTCCTGGTCGATGGGCTGGTTGATGGTGGCCATGACTCCCAGGCCCATCAGCGCCTTGATCACTTCGGTGGCCTTGACGGCCATGCGCTGCGCAAGCTCGGCGACCGTAATGGTCTCGCCCACTTGCACTTCACGCTTCACCGGCGCGGTGGGCATCTCGAAGCCGTGCTTCTGCTCGCCCTCGCCAAACACCGGACGGCCGCGCAGCCGCGACCGCTTTGCCTTCCTGAAGCGGCTGGCGTCGCCGGCAACGTGCAGTTCCTGGCGACCGTAACGCGTGGCCGGCGCGCCGCGAGCCGGCTCGGCCGGAGCGCGGTTCTCGGTACGCACCTCGGTGCGCGGCCGCTCGTGCTTCGGCGCTTCCACGCGGGCCGGCTCGGTCCGCGCCGGTTCGGCTTTGGGCTGCTCAGCCCGCACCTGCTCGGCTGCCTTGCGCTCCTTCTCGCGCTCGGCTTCCTCGCGCTCGCGCTGCTCCTGCGCGCGGCGGTCTTCCTCGGCCTGCCGGCTGCGGCTCTGCTCGTCCTCGAGGCGGCGGCGGTTTTCCTGGTCGATGCGCTCCTGGTCGACGCGCTCGCGCTCGCGGCGCTCGGTCTCGGCGCGCTGCGCCTCCTCGTGCTCGCGGCGCACCTGATCCGCCTGCTCCTGCTGGGCGCGGTTCTGTTCCTCGAGCACATCGCGCTTCACATAGGTGCGCTTGACGCGCACTTCCACGTTGACGGTGCGCGCCCGGCCCTGGGTGCTGGCGAGCTTCAGTTCGCTCTGCGTCTTGCGCTTGAGCGTGATCTTGCGCGGCGCGCTGGCATCCTCGCCGGTGCCGTGGCTGCGTCGCAGGTGCGACAGCAGTTCCATCTTGGCCTCGTCGCTGATCATGTCGTCGGGGCCAGACACGGTGATGCCCGCCTGTTCCAGCTGCACCAGCAGCCGGTCGACGGGCACTTTCAGCACGTCGGCGAATTGTGTAACGGTGACGTCAGCCATGTTCGTCCTTAGCCTTGCGGCTTACTTCTCGGCCGTGAACCAATGCTCGCGCGCCTTCATGATCAGCGTGCCGGCTGCGGTTTCATCCAGGCCATCGATATCCGCCAGGTCGTCAACTGACTGCTCGGCCAGCTGCTCGCGCGTGCGAACGCCGCGGGAAGACAGCGCGAGCGCCAGGTCGGGGTTCATGCCAGTCAGTGCCAGCAGGTCGTCCGAGGGCATCGTGCTTTCCAGGCTTTCCTCGCTGGCGATGGCCTGCGTCAGCAGCACGTCGCGCGCGCGATTGCGCAGTTCCTTGACCATCTCCTCGTCGAACTCGGCGATGTTCGCCAGCTCGCTCACCGGCACATAGGCCAGCTCCTCGATGGTCGAGAAGCCTTCCTGCGCCAGGATGGTGGCCACGTCCTGGTCCACGTCCAGCGCCTTGGTGAACATCTGCACCAGCTTCTGGGACTCGGACTCGCTCTTGGCTTCCGCGTCGGATTCGGTCATCACGTTCAGTTCCCAGCCCGTGAGCTGGCTGGCCAGGCGGATGTTCTGGCCACCGCGACCGATGGCCTGCGACAGTTTTTCTTCCGACACCGCGATGTCCATCGAGTGCGAATCCTCGTCGACGACGATCGACTGCACCTCGGCCGGCGACATGGCGTTGATGACGAACTGCGCCGGGTTCTCGTCGAAGGGGATGATGTCCACGCGCTCGCCGGCGATCTCATTGGAAACCGCCTGCACGCGCGACCCGCGCATGCCGACGCACGCGCCGACCGGATCAATGCGCGGCTCGTTGCTGCGCACGGCGATCTTGGCGCGCACGCCGGGATCGCGCGCGGCGCCCAGGATCTCGATGGTGCCCTGCCCCACTTCCGGTACCTCGAGCTTGAACAGCTCGATCAGGAACTCCGGTGCGGTGCGCGACAGGAACAGCAGCGGGCCGCGCTGCTGTTCGGTGGGTTTCTTCACTTCCTTCAGGAACGCCTTGACGCGGTCCTGGGGCTTCAGGGCTTCGCGCGGGATCATGTCGCTGCGCTGGATGAAGCCTTCGGCGTTGCTGCCCATGTCGACGAAGATGCCGTTGCGGTCCACGCGCTTGACCACGCCCGAAACCAGCGTGTTGACGCGATCCTTGAACAGTTCGACCACCTGCGCGCGCTCTGCCTCGCGCACCTTCTGCACCATGACCTGCTTGGCCTGCTGCGCGGCGATGCGGCCGAAGGCTACCGATTCCATCGGTTCCTCGACGAATCCGCCCGGCTCGGCGTCCTTCGACAGGTCGAGCGCGTCTTCCAGGCGCAGTTCGCGATCCGGCGTGGTGAGGTCTGGGGATTCGTCGGCAAACACCTGCCAGCGACGGAAGGTGTCGTAGTCGCCGGTCTTGCGATTGATGGCGACGCGAACGTCCCATTCTTCGCCGTGCTTCTTGCGCGTGGCCGCGGCCAGCGCCGCCTCCAGCGCCTCGAAGATCACTTCCTTCTCGACGCCCTTCTCGTTGGAGACGGCGTCGACGACCATCAGGATTTCCTTGTTCATCACTTCTTTCCTCGGGGCCTCTGGCGCGAGAAATCCGGCGCCAGGCGGGTTTTGCCCGCCTCGGCGTACCGGATGCTCACAGCCGAACCATCCACGTTCACTTCAAAATCCTCTTCACCCGCACGCACCAGCGTGCCGGTGTACCGTCGCCGGCCGTCGCGCGGCGCCAGGAGCTCCACATGGGCGCGCTCGCCAACGAAGCGCTGGTAGTGCGCCGGTGTCCGCAGGATGCGATCCGCACCCGGCGACGACACCTCCAGCTGGTAGGGAACCGTAATCGGATCCTCCACATCCAGCAGCGCCGACAGCTCGCGACTGACACGCTCGCAGTCCTCGACGCCGATGCCGTCGAAGGCCCGCGTTCCGTCATCACCGGCAAGCTGGGCCTCGGCACTCATCTTGCCTTCCGGCCAGTCGATGTAGACCCGGAGCGTGGCCTCGGAGCGCGTCGCCGCGTACTCCACATCCACCAGCTCGTAGCCCAGCCGCTGCACCAGGGGTTCGGCCAATGCCAGCAGTCGTTCCCGCAGCACGCCAAAGACCTCCTGCCACACAGGGCACCTGAAACAAAAAAGGGCCCTGAACCGGCCCTCGCTTAAGCAAAAGGCCCCACACGGGGGCCTTTTGTCACCTAAAACGTAGCCCGCCTGACCCTCCAAGCGGGACGGCGATTCTAGGCCCTGTTGGGCCGCGGGTAAACCCCCGCCGGGGCAGGAATTTCACGCCCCGGGGCAAATCACCGCGGATTGGAGTGATAGGAGTCGTCCTTCATATGGGACATGTCCTGCTCGATGCACGGCGCGGGCTCGGCCATTTCGACGTCCGTGAGCACCATGCGCCGCGGCCGCAGCTGCCAGGGCTCCGCCAGCACCTTCGGATCATCCGCAAGCGCCAGCCACTCGATCTCGTTGCCGCGCCGCGTCAGCCGCTCGGTGACCACCAGTCCCGTCGTGTGGAACGCGCCGTCATCGGTAAGCCAGGTCAGGTCGTTGAAATTGCGGGTGACGACAACCAGGGTGTCGCCGTCCCAGTGCCCCTCGGCTTCACCCAGGTAGCTTTCGCTGTCATCGATGCGCTTGACGCCAGGCCTGAGCGGCACGATGCGGAAAAAGGGACCGGAAACAT
>CAUJIK010000080.1 GCA_963205255.1 Pseudomonadota bacterium | reverse complement strand
CGTCGTGGTTGAGCGTGACGAGCAACGGCGTCGGCGTGTCGAGGTTCTGCAGCATGTTCATGTTGTAGGTGAGCGCCAGCGGCCCGTCGCGCTGTGGCAGGCTGTGGTAGTTCCAGCAGGCCCAGGCCAGGCGCCGGCGCGGCATGAGCCGGACATCGGTATGCAGGATAGCCTCGTTGCGCTGGTAGGGAATGGCCCCCAGCACCTCGCGTTCGGCCGGCGTGGGATCGGCGAGCAGCTGCAGCGCCTGGTCGCTGTGGCAGGCGAGGAACACCGCATCGAAACGCTGGGCCTCCTCGCCCCGCGCCTTGAGGAAGACGCTGCCGGGCTGGCGGCGGATCCATTCGACGGGGGTGCGCAGCCGGATGCGGTCGCGGAACGGTGCGGTCAGGCGCTCCACGTATCGCGCCGAGCCGCCCACCACGGTGCGCCACACGGGGCGGTCGTTGATGGACAGCATCCCGTGGTTCATGAGGAAACGCACGAAGAAGCGCGCCGGGAACGCGAACATGGCGCCCGGGCTCGTCGACCAGATGGCCGCGCCCATGGGAATGATGTAGTGCTCCACGAAGGAGCGGCTGTAACGCTGGTCCCGCAGCAGGTCGCCCAGTGGCATCTCGCCCGCGCCCTGGCCGAGCAGGCCGGGCGCCTGGCGGTTGAAGCGCAGGATGTCGCGCACCATGGCGAGGAACGAGGGCCGCAGCAGGTTGCGGCGCTGCGCGAACAGCGTGTTCACCGTCGTGCCGTTGTATTCCAGGCGCGCCGCGTCGTTGCGAACCGAGAAACTCATGGCGCAGGGCTGCGAGGCCACTCCCAGCTCCTGCAGCAGCGCCACGAAATTCGGATAGGTCCAGTCGTTGAAGACGATGAAGCCGCTGTCCACCTGGAAGCTGCGCCCCTCCTGTGTCACCTGGTGCGTGTGCGAGTGTCCGCCTGCGTGATCACCCGCCTCGTACACCGTGATGTCATGGTCGGGATGCAGCCGGAAGGCCGCGAAGTTGCCGGCAATGCCGCTGCCGACAATGGCGATCTTCATGGAGTGGTTTCCTGCGGCGCGCGCGCGGGCCACTGTTGCGGCACGCGTTGCAGGCGCGTCACATCGTATCCCTGTGCCGCAACGAAACCGCGCAGCCGCTCGTAGTCGCCGGCGGCGATCTGCGGTGTGCGTGCCATGATCCACACGTAGTCGCGCTTCTGCCGGCCGACCACGGTCATCGAGTAGTCGTCGCTGAGATAGATGATGCGGTAGTCGGCCTTGATGGGCCACACGAAGCGCATGCCCCATAGCGCATTGCTGCTGCGGTCGAGCACGAAGCCGCGCGGCGTGTATTTCCTCGGCGGGCCGTCGAATGCACCCGCCCTGAACGTGAAGGTGGTCGCGATGGTGCCATCGGGGTCGAGCGCGTAGTTCTCGATGGCGTTGTGCGCATTGCGCTCGATGGGCGTGGGAATGTTCGCGATCACGTACCAGTCGCCCATGAAGCGCGGCAGGTCCACGAAGGTCACGGGGGGCAGCGGGGGGTGCCGCGGCGTCTGGCAGCCCGACAGCATGCCGGCGATGGGCGCGAGCAGCCACAGCAGCAGCGAGTGCCGTTTCGTCATGCAGACCTCCGTGGTCCTGGAAAGAAGGCATTCGTGCGCCGCGCGTATTCGGCATAGCCCGGGCGCCGCTGTCCGATGTCCTTTTCCAGCAGCGTCACGCCGGAGACGCGCAGCAGCAGAAGGCTCATGACGAGCGGCGAGATCACGGTCCACCACGCCCCGGTTGCAGCGGCAATGAGGAAGAAGCCCCACCAGACGCAGAACTCGCCGAAATAGTTCGGATGCCGGGAATATCGCCACAGGCCGCGGTCCATGACCTGTCCGCGGTTGCCCGCATCGGCCTGGAAGGCCGCGAGCTGCGCGTCGGCCACGGCCTCCGTCACGAATCCCGCGACGACGAGCAGCAGGCCCGCCACATCTAGTACCGACGGCCAGGGATGCGGTGAAGTGATGCCGGCAAGAAGCGGCGCCGAGACCAGGATGGCGAGTGCCGCCTGCAGTGCGAAGACGAGATAGAGGCTCTTCCACACGAAGCCGGGTTCGTTGCGTGCGCGGATGGCGCGATACCGGTGGTCCTCGGGCGCATTCCAGTTGCGTCGCGCCAGGTGCAGTGCAAGCCGCAACGCCCAGGCCGCCGTCAGTCCCAGCACGAGCCAGCCCCGTTCACGGTTGCCCGCGCCCTGCAGCCAGAAGCACAGCGCGGCAGCGAGCAGGAACAGCGACCAGAAGATGTCCACGAGCCCCGCGTTGCGGCGCAGGCTCGAGACCACCCACGCCACCAGAGCGATGCCAAGCAGCCAGGGAAAGGCCATGAGCCAGTTCATGGTCGTGGTCATGATGCCGTGAATCCATCGAAGCGCCGTGCCGCGCGCAGCAGCAATGGCAGAAGCAGGGCCCAGCCCACCGCGATGAAGGCCAGTGCCGGAAGCACCTGCACCCATTCCAGCGCGCCGAGGCGCACGCCGCCCGCATAGGCGAGCGGGGCGCCGAGCGCTGCCAGCACGGCGGCCAGTGCATGATGGCTGCGCAGGGCGCGCAGCGAGACATTGAGGGTGGTGGCAAAGGCCGCCCAGAGGGCAACCATCCCCACGGGCAGCAGCCCGCCCAGCAACAGCTCGTCGTCGATGTGCACCCAGCCGCTGGCGACGAGCAGCGACTCGAAGGCCGCGCCCGTCACTGCGGCAATGCCCACAAGGACGAACTCGCGTCGCGCATCGCGTGCGCGGAACAGGTGCACGGCGATCGCAAGCAGGGCGAGCACGAGGCCGGCGGCGAGGTTGCCGCCGGCTGCGCCCAGCACGCAGGCGAACCACACGCACTGGTAGAGCGCGAAGTTCAGCAGCAGCGGCAGCGATTTCATCGCGCGGGCCGTTCGAACAGGTAGTGGCTGACCCACCACTCCTGGCCATTGCGGTAGCCGAAGAGTTCGGCGCAGGCCATGAAGAAGATGCGCCAGCGCTGCAGCCACATCGCCGCGGCAGCTTTGCCGTACGTGGCTTCGAGCACGGGCATCACGACGTCGTGGCGTGCGTCGAGGTTGGCGAGCCAGGCATTGGCGGTCTTTTCATAGTGCCGACCATCCCAGCGCCAGCGCTGCAGCAGTCGCAGCCGGTCCTGGAAGCGCAGCGCCAGGTCGTCGCTGGGCATCATGCCGCCGGAGAAGAAGTGGCGGCTCATCCAGTCGGATTCACCGGAATCCACGAATGCGTAGGGCGTGGAGCGGTGGCAGAACACGTGCATGAAGAAGCGGCCGCCGGGCTCGAGCCAGTCGTGCACGCGCGCGAACAGCGCCGGCCAGTTGCGCATGTGCTCGAACATCTCCACCGAGACGATGCGGTCATGAGTGCCGTCGGGCTGGAAGTGGTTCATGTCCGCCGTGATGATGCGCACGTTGTGCAATCCTGACGCGCGTGCGCGCGCCAGGATCGACTCACGCTGCGAGCTGGAGTTCGATACGCCCGTGATGCGGCTGCCGGGGAACTGGCGGGCCATCCACAGCGTGAGAGAACCCCAGCCGCAGCCCAGTTCCAGCACGTCCTGGCCATCCGCGAGGCCGGCGCGGCGCGCCGTTTCCGCGAGTGCATGGGCTTCGGCCTGCCCGAGCTCGTCGACACCTTCCGGCCACCAGGCACTGCTGTACTTGCGATGCGGCCCGAGCACCTCGGCGAAGAACTCCGCGGGCACCTCGTAGTGCTGCTCGTTCGCGAGGCGGGGCAGCGGAGCGATCTCGGCCAGAGACAGTGCGCGGACGAAGTCTTCGGCGATCGACGCCGAGCGCGCCGGATCGGCCGCGGCGATCTCGCGCAGCCGCTGCTCGCACAGGCGGCGGATGCCGGCACGCACGAGGGCGTCGGGAACCAGGCCCCGCTCGACCCAGGCAATGGGGCTCATGACGGGCAAGGCCTGAGCGGCGTGCGGACGTGAAGCTGACATGACTCGCTTTCCTTGTTGGGACACAAGTGGCGGGCGCAAGTATGCTGGGGGGGGGGGGGGGGGGGGGCGGGGCGCCGCCCCCCCAATTGTAAAAACGGAAAAAGTGGCA
>CAUJIK010000079.1 GCA_963205255.1 Pseudomonadota bacterium | reverse complement strand
TATTCCACCGAGAAGCGGATTGGCACCTGGCCCGCGGGTTGCACCGTGGTGCTTCCCAGCACCTGCGCCGGCGCGTCCGCGAGCGAGATGTCCTCGACCACCACTTCGAGCTTTGCGTCGGGCGGTAGCGCCATGCGCTCGCGGTAGGCGGCTGTGCCTTCGAGGCGGATCATTGAGGAGGGTGTGTCGGTGGCGTCGAGCATTCCCGAGCATCCGGTCAGGACGAGGAGCGTGCCGCTGGCGCACAGGGCGCGGCGGGTGATCAGGGAGGTTTTCATGGCGAGATGCTACCCGCCGCCGCGCGGGGTACAAACCCCGCGCCGGGTTGACCGCCGCAGCGGCCCGGAATGGTGGGCGGTACAGGGCTTGAACCTGTGACCCCTGCCGTGTGAAAGCAGTGCTCTACCGCTGAGCTAACCGCCCCTTCCGAAGGGAGCGCAAGTCTACGGATGGACGGGCCGGCAGGCAATCTCCCCGAGAGCCGCTGAGCGGCCGGGGAGGGTTGAGGGGCCGGCTGGCTCTGTGACACAGTGCCCCGATGAGCCATCCAGTCCCTTCTGGTCCTTCCGCCCCGGCGCCCGGGCTGACGTATGTGTTCTCGTTGCGCGCCGAGGTGGGTGCGCCCGTGGAGCACGGCGAGATCGACGGTGCGCGCAAGCGCTTCATCCCGGTCACCGGTGGTCCGGTCTATGGTCCGCGGCTTCAGGGCAGGGTGTTGCCCGGCGGCGGGGACTGGCAGGCCATCGCGCCCGGTGGTCTGACCTCGATACTGGCGCGCTACAGCATCGAGGCTGCCGATGGCACGGTGATCAGCGTGACCAACGGTGGTCTGCGGGCAGCCGCGCCGGAGGTCATCGACAAGCTCACCCGCGGCATCGAGGTGGGGCCGGACGAGTATTACTTCCGCACCAGCCCGGTATTCGACGTGTGCGCCGGGCCGCACGACTGGATGCGCCGCCATGTGTTCGTGGCGCGCGGCATCCGCAAGCCCGATCAGGTGATCGTCGACTTCTACCGCGTCGACTGACTACGTCGGCGGGGTGGCTTCGGCTACGCTACGCGCCCCATGACCATCACAACCCGTTTTGCCCCCAGCCCCACGGGGATGCTGCACATCGGCGGCGTCCGCACGGCGCTGTTCTCCTGGCTCCAGGCCCGCCGTCACGGCGGCAAGTTCATCCTGCGCGTCGAGGACACCGACCGCGAGCGTTCCACCGACGAGGCCGTGCGCGTGATCCTCGAGGGCATGCGCTGGCTGGGCCTCGACGAGGATGAGGGGCCGTACTACCAGACGCAGCGCTATGACCGGTACCAGGCGGTGATCCAGCAGATGCTGGACTCCGGGTTGGCCTACCGCTGCTACTGCTCGAAGGAAGAGCTCGACGCCATGCGCGAGGCGCAGCTGGCGCGCAAGGAGAAGCCGCGCTACGACGGTCGCTGGCGCGACAGCACTGCGACACCCCCGGCCGGCGTGACGCCCGTCATCCGCTTCCGCAACCCGCAGTCGGGCGAGGTGGTGGTCGATGACCTGGTGCATGGGCGCACCGTGTTCCAGAACGCCGAACTGGATGATCTGATCATCCAGCGTTCGGATGGCAATCCCACCTACAACTTCTGCGTGGTGGTGGACGACTGGGACATGGGCGTGACGCACGTGATCCGCGGCGACGACCATCTGAACAACACGCCGCGGCAGATCAACATGCTGCGCGCGCTGGGTGCGACGCCGCCGGCATATGCGCATGTGCCGATGATCCTCGGCGCGGATGGGGCGAAGCTCTCCAAGCGTCATGGCGCGGTGAGTGTGCTGGAATACCAGAAGGAAGGCTTCCTGCCCGATGCGCTGCTGAACTATCTGGTGCGGCTGGGCTGGTCGCATGGCGACCAGGAATTCTTCACCCGCGAGCAGATGATCGCGGCCTTCGACATCGCCGACGTGAACAAGGCGGCCTCGGCGTTCAATGCCGAGAAGCTGCTGTGGCTGAACCAGCAGCACATCATGAAGGCGAAGCCCGAGGTGCTCACCGCGGCGCTGGCGGAGCAGCTGGCTTCGCTGGGTGTTACCGATGCGGATCCGGCCATGCTGGCCAGGGTGGTCGAGGCGCTGCGCGAGCGAGCCAAGACCATGAAGGAGATGGCGGCTTCCAGCCTGTTCTTCTTCCGCGAGCCGGTGATGGACGAGAAGGCGGTGGCCAAACACCTCACGGCCGACGCACGGGCTCTCCTGGGCGAGCTGCGCTCGCAGCTGGCCCAGCTTCCCGAATGGTCGGCGCCGGCCCTGCATGCGCTGCTGAACGATTTTGCGGGCAGCCGCTCGCTGGGGCTGGGCAAGGTGGCCCAGCCGCTGCGCGTGGCGGTGAGCGGCGGGACGGTCTCGCCGCCGATCGACGCCACGCTGGCGGTGCTGGGGCGGGAGCGGGTGCTGGCAAGGCTGGAGAGGTGCTGAAAACGGCTTTATAAATACACTATTCAAGTGTATTTATAGGGCATGAAGAACATCACCATCACGCTCGATGAGCAGACGGCCGAATGGGCGCGCGCCGAGGCCGCCGCCCAGGGTCTGAGCCTGTCGCGTTACGTGGGCGAGGTGCTGCGCAAGCAGTTGCCGCAGGCGCTGGCGTACGAGCAGGCCATGAACCGCTGGATTGCCCGTCAGAAGAACCTCAAGCCGCTGCGCAAACCTGGCGAAAAGCTACCTACCCGGGAAGAAATCTATGACCGTCCCGTGTTTCGTCGACGCTAACGTTTTGGTGTACGCGCACGACCCTTCCGAGCCACTGAAGCGCGAGGTGGCGGCGGCACTGCTCTTGCGTCTTTGGCAGGAGAGTTGTGGGCGTACCAGCATCCAGGCCCTGAACGAGTTTTACTCCGTGTGTACTGGCAAACTCGCGGACAGGATTGACCGGGATGTGGCCTGGGGAGACGTGGAGGAATTCTTCCAGTGGAACCCGCAGCCGATTGACCAGGAGCTGTTGCACAGAGCGCGCCAGATCGAGCAGCGCTACAAGCTCAACTGGTGGGACTGTCTCATCGTCGCCGCGGCCCAGTTGCAGGGTTGCGCGGTGCTCTATACCGAAGCCCTTCAACACGGCGCCAACTTCAATGGCGTGCGGGTGGTGAACCCCTTCCTGTCGGAGGTCCATGAGGAGCCGGCCGTATACCGCGTGCAGCCGGTTTCCAGGCACCGTCCGCGTGGCCGGCCGCGCAAGATGGCGGTCGTCTGAAGCTTCTTTCTTGACAGGTCCCGAGGCGCCGCGTAACGTCGCGCCCCTTTCCGGCATGTGGGGCTATAGCTCAGCTGGGAGAGCGCTTGCATGGCATGCAAGAGGTCGACGGTTCGATCCCGTCTAGCTCCACCAATCTTCCCGGCCGGCCATTCCGATCATCGATGCGCGCGCCACAGGCGCTCCAAACGGCTTTAACATCCTTGCCGCAACCTGCTCCCGCTGCGCCGACAGGAGTACGACGTGCCTGTGTCCGTCCGTCTGCAGATCCCGGTGTTCGCCCTTGCCCTGTTCACCCTCGCGGCCTGCGATGCCTCGGGACCGGCAGCCTCTGGAAATCCGCCCTCCGCCACGGCGCACAGCAAGCAGTCCGGTCCGGCGGACCTCACGAAGCTTCCGGCAGGCGCCATCGTCCTGCGGCGCGTGCTCATCGAGGACCGCGGCGTCATCCACCGCGGGCCGGCAATGTCGGCGCTCATTCCTGCCGGATGGCAGGCACAGGGCGGCGTCGTGGGGCCGCAGTCCGGTTGTTCGGAACCCTTCCTTGTGGACTGGACGGCGACCTCGCCGGACGGCCGCTCGGCGCTGGGCATCTTTCCGACCGAAGCCTGGCGGTGGTCCACTTTCCCCATGCAGACCCCGTGTCCCGAAGCGGTCCTCAGGACGGCACGCGATTATCTGCAGTCGCGGGCGACGCGCGCTTTTCCCGGCGCGCGACCACTCGACTACCGTGATCGGCCGGACTTCGCGCAGTCCGCCGCCGAGAACGCGCAGCGCCTGCTCAACATGGCGCAGGGCATGGGCCTTTCCGACATGCGTGCATACGCTGAAGGCGGCGAGCTGCTGTTCGCTTTCCAGCGCGATGGCGTGGAGATGCGCGGCGTCATGGGCGTGACCGCCGTGTTCCAGGGCACCGTCGGTCGCAATCCTCTGGATGGCTCGAGGATGGAGCAGTTCGTGGGTTCGACACTGGGCACTTTCATGGCCGTGGCGCCGGAGGGCGAACTGGATTTCGATCTGGTCGAGGCCTCGCGCCGCTCCATCGTTCCCGATGCCGCGTGGCTGCAAAGGCTGTTCGCGCTGCAGGCCGAACTGGGCCAGATGAATGCGCAGGCCACACGCGAGCGCGCCGCCATCATCGTCGCGGGCGGCGCCGAGGCTACACGCCGCAACATTGCGCACTTCGAGCAGATGGCGCGCAACTCGGTGAAGAACAGCCAGGACAGCGTGGCCGCCAGCCAGAGGAGCGTGGCCGCCGCTCAGAGGAGTGCGCCGCGCGAGATCTTCCCCGGCGATGCTGCCGGCGATCGCATGCAGCGCGAGAGCGTGGAGGGCATTCGCGGCGTCGAGACGTATCATGACCCCGTGGATGGCCGCAATGTGCAGCTCGACGCCAACTATGAGCACGCCTGGCGTGTGAACAACCAGGATGCCTACATCCTTACGCGGGATCCGAATTTCAATCCGGGGGCCTATGGCATCGAGGCCACGCAGATGGGAGTCGTGAAGTGAAGTCCTGCCATCATGCACTGTTCGTGATGACACTGGCGCTATGCCTTGGCGCACCGATGACGGCCGTTGCCCAGGACAGTTTTGGCGGCAACCGCAAGCCGGCGCCGCAGCAGCCCGCGCAGCAGCCTGTGGCGCCGGCGGCCGCTCCGGCCCGCGGACACAGCACGGCCGAAGCCATGGAGTTGCAGGACTTCGGTGTTGCTCCCCAGAGCCAGTTGCACAATGGCTCCATGCATGGGCCCACGCCGACACGCATTCCCGGTGGCACGGTGATTACCACGCAGGCGCTTGCCGCGCTGCTCAAGGATGGCTCGGGTGCGCTGGTCTTCGATGTGCTGGGTGGTTCCGAGACGCTGCCCAATGCGCTGCAGGCTGCCTGGATTGCACAACCGGGCAGCTTCAGCGACCCGGTGCAGCAGCAGCTGGTGCACCGGCTGCAGGCTCGTGTGCAGGGGCGCCGCGACACGCCACTGGTGTTCTATTGCGCCTCCACGCAGTGCTGGATGTCCTACAACGCGGCGCTGCGCGCCATCAACGCCGGTTACACTCAGGTGATGTGGTATCGCGGTGGCATCGAAGCGTGGAAGGCGGCCGGATTGCCGACCATGCAGGCGGGGAGATAGCTCGTGCGTTTCATGCGTCGATCGGTGTTCGTCGTGCTGCTGCTTGCGCTGGCGGGAGGCAGCGGACGTCTGCTGGCGCAGGAGACTCCGGTCATTGCCTGTGCCTCCGATCTGCAGTTCGCGATGACGGAAGTCGCCGCCAATTACCAGCGCGACACCGGCCGGCAGGTGCGGCTCTCCTTCGGCGCTTCCGGCAATTTTGCGCGCCAGATCGCGCAGGGCGCACCGTTCCAGCTGTTTCTCTCCGCGGATGAGGCCTTCGTCTTTGATCTCGCGGACAAGGGGCTGACGCGCGACCGCGGCATGCTCTATGCCTCGGGTCATCTGGTGCTGTTTGCGCCGCAGGGTTCGCCGCTGGCGGCCGATCTCACGGCACAGGGGCTGCGCGCCGGCCTTGCACAGGGCTCCGTGAAGCGCCTGGCCATCGCCAATCCGGAGCACGCGCCCTATGGACGCGCGGCCCGTGAATGGCTCATGACCCATGATCTGTGGCAGGCAGCGCAGCCGGCGCTGGTGCTTGGCGAGAACGTGTCCCAGGCCGCGCAGTTCGCCCTTGCCGGCAGCCAGGGCGGCATCTTGCCGCTGTCGCTGGTGCTGGCGCCGCAGATCGGCTCCAGAGGCACATACGCGCCGCTGGACGAGGCCGACCACAAGCCGCTTCTGCAGCGCATGGTGCTGCTGCGCAATGCGACGCCGGACGCCGAGCACTTCTACCAGTACATCCAGAGCGAGGCGGCGCGCGTGGTGATGCGCCGCTTCGGCTTCGTGCTGCCGGGCGAGGCTGCCGCTCCCGCACGCTGATCCGCGCCTGCGCGGTACAGTGGCGGCCCCGATGGAGTTCCGGATGGACTGGTCCGCGCTTTCCCTGTCTTTCAAGCTCGGCGCCGCAACGGTGCTGCTGCTGCTGCCGCTGGGCGTCTGGCTGGGCCGGCGGCTGGCGTTCCGCAGTTTCCGTGGCAAGGCGCTGGCCGAGGCGCTGGTGGCGCTGCCGCTGCTGCTGCCGCCGACGGTGATCGGGTTCTATCTGCTGGTGGCCTTCAGCAATACCTCGCCGCTGGGCCGGGCATTCGAATCGCTGTCGGGACATACGCTGGCCTTCAGCTTCCAGGGGCTGCTGCTGGCTTCGGTGCTGATCAACATTCCCTTCGTCGTGCAGCCCATCCAGCGCGCTTTCGAAGCCATCGCTCCCGAGGTGCGCGAGGCGGCGGCGTGCTGCGGGATGAGTCCTCTGACGGCTTTCCTGCGCATCGAGCTGCCGCTGGCCTGGCCGGGCATCACCACCGGCCTGGTGCTGGCCTTCGCGCATACGCTGGGCGAGTTCGGCGTGGTGCTGATGGTGGGCGGTTCGATTCCGGACGAGACGCGCACCATGGCCATCGCCATCTACGACCGTGTGCAGGCTTTCGACTATCAGGCGGCCGGTGCGATGGCGGCGTTGCTGCTGCTGCTGGCGTTCGTCGCGCTGGGCGTCACCAATGCCCTGTCGCGCAGGGTGGGAAGCCGGCGTGGCTGAGCGCGGTCTGGTGGTGGACATCGAGCAGCACACGCCCGTGGCGCTGCGCATGCAGTTCGAATGTCCTCCGGGCCGGACACTGGCGCTGTTCGGCGCCTCCGGCAGCGGCAAGACTTCCACGCTGCGCGCCATCGCGGGTCTGAGCCGGGTGGCCCGCGGCCGCATTCAGGCCGGGGAAGAGCTGTGGTTCGATTCAGAGCGCAACCTGGATCTGCCGACGCAGCGGCGCAGCGTCGGTTACGTGTTCCAGGAGTACGCGCTGTTTCCGCACCTGACGGTGCTGGGCAATGTGCTGGCCGCGCTGGGTCATTGTCCCGGGTCCGGGCGCCTGCCGCGTGCGCAGGCGCTGCTTGCGAAGATGCGCATGGCGGAATTCGCCGGGCGTCGTCCCGCGGAGCTTTCGGGTGGCCAGCGCCAGCGTGTGGCGCTGGCGCGTGCGCTGGCGCGTGAACCGCGCGTGCTGCTGCTGGACGAGCCGTTCTCCGCCCTGGATGCAGGTGTACGCCGCGAGCTGTGCCAGGAGCTGGCGGCCCTGCGCCGCGATCTGTCCATTCCCATGGTGCTGGTCACGCATGATTTTCAGGAAGTGCTGCGCCTGGCTGATGCGGTGGCCGTGATCGAGGGCGGGCGCATCGTGGCCCAGGGCCCGGTGAATGAAATCTGCCGGCGCACCGACCTGCCGCTGCTTCAGGCGCAGGGCGATGCGGCCGTGGCTTTCGATGCCGTGGTCATCGCGCGCCATCCCCAACGCGGCCTCACCGAGCTGGGCATCGGCGCGCAGCGCATCCTCGCGCCGGTGCTGGATGTGGTCGATGGCGGCATGGTGCGCGTGCGGATCAGCGCGCGCGAGGTGGTGCTGGCCTCACAGCCGGCGCCGGCCTTGAGCATTCACAACCAGCTGCCGGGCAGGGTGGTGCAGATCGACGACCTGCCGGACGGCACCACCTCGCTGGTCCACGTCGCCCTGGGCGAGGTGGTGGTGCTGGCCCAGGTGACGCGGGCCGCGGTGCGCAAGCTGGAACTGGCGCCCGGCGGGGCGGTTTTCGCGCTGGTCAAGTCGGTGGCCGTGGATGCCACCGAGCATGCGATAGGGATAGGAAGCCGGCCCGCTTCCGATTAGAATGCCGGCCCCTTTCGACGTCCCCATCGTCTAGAGGCCCAGGACATCGCCCTTTCACGGCGGTAACGGGGGTTCGAATCCCCCTGGGGACGCCAAAGATAGGCAATCTGCCGCACAGCGCAAATGAAGGCTCAAGGGCGGCCGTAGTCGATGGTGCTGTGTTGCAGCACCCGGCCCGTGGGGTCCACCTTCAGCCGCACGCAGCGACGGCGGTAGAAGAAGCTCAGGCGATAACGCCCCTCATCCGCCTCGATGCCGCGCTCGCAGAGACTGGTGATTTCCTGCTTGCGCATCATTTCCGGCACGTCGCGCGCCGGCACCCGAAGCAGGGGAGCCAGCAGGGCGGCATCCACCACCACATCGCCGTCGACGATTTCAACCTGCATGGCTGCTCCTCTCGGCTTGCGGCGTGCTTTCGGCGATGAGCTCCCAGGAGTTCTCGGCCACGACATCCCATTCGCAGGCCGGTTCCGGCGACGCATCCATCGCGGCGTCCTCGTATTCGGGCAGATCGTCGATCATGGCTCTGGCCCCTGTGCCCATTAAAGATATATTCTTAATACATCTTATTGTTCCGACCGGAGAGTATCAAGATGAACCATCGACGCATGTGCGGAGCCGCAATGCCCGGTTTCGTGCTGGCGCTGCTGTGGATCGGCCTGCTGGTGGGTGTCTCGTTCCTGGCGACTCCGGTGAAGTTCATGGCGCCCAGCCTGTCGCTGCCGGTGGCGCTGGATGTGGGGCGGCAGACCTTCGCCGTCTTCAACAGGGTGGAGTGGTTGCTCGCTGCCGGCCTTCTCGTGGCGCTGCTGGTTCGTCCACGAAATCATGCGGCCACCGCGGGCGCGGCGCTGGCCTCGGTGCTCGTGGTGCTGGAGGCGGCCTGGCTGCTGCCGGCGCTGGATCAGCGGGTGGGAATGATCATCGCCGGCCAGCCGGTGCCGCCTTCGCACCTGCACGATGTCTATATCGGAGTGGAGCTGCTGAAGCTCGCGGCGCTGATCGGGGTGGCCCTGATCGCCGGGCGGCAGATCGGGCGGCGCTAGCGCGGCGCGGGGTGGCGCTCCCTACCGGATTCGAACCGGTGTACTAGCCTTGAGAGGGCTATGTCCTGGGCCTCTAGACGAAGGGAGCATGGCAACCGCACGCCGGGCGGGGCGCGGTATTATAGGCGTCCGAACCATGAGCTCAAGTCTCACATCTCCCTGGACCTCCTGCATTGAACCCAGACCCTGATTCGGGCGCCACAGCTCCCGCCGTGCCGCGCATCATTGCGCGCGCCGAACACTCCATTTCCCGCAAGAACATCTCGCCGAACGCCCTGCGCGTGCTTTACCGCCTGCGCGACGGGGGCCACCAGGCCTTCCTCGTGGGGGGCTGCCTGCGCGACCTGCTGCTGGGGGTGGAGCCGAAGGATTTCGACGTGGCGACCAGCGCCCGGCCGGAGGAGGTCAAGCGCCTGTTCCGCAACTGCCGGCTGATCGGGCGGCGTTTCCGGCTGGCTCATGTGTTCTACGGGCAGGAGATCATCGAGGTCGCCACCTTCCGCGCCGCCAGCGCGCCCTCGCAGGGCGAGGAGCCCGAGGAAGATCCGGACATCCTGCCGGAGGTGGGAGCCAGCGAAGACAACGGCGTCGAGCCGCCGCTGCCGCCGCCCGACGAAGGCGAAGAAGACGAGGATACCGACCGCGTGCTCGACGAGGGCGGCCGCATCCTGCGGGACAACACCTACGGCACCGTCGAAGAAGATGTGTGGCGGCGCGACTTCACCTGCAACGCGCTCTATTACAACATCGAGGATTTCTCGCTCTGGGACTATGTCGGCGCCATGGACGACATCCAGGCGCGCCGCCTGCGGCTCATCGGCGACGCCGAGCAGCGTTATCGCGAGGATCCGGTGCGCATGCTGCGCGCGGCGCGTTTCGAGGCCAAGCTGGGCTTCACCATCGACGGCGAGACCGAATCGAAGATCGGCCCGCTGCGGCACCTGCTCACCGAGGTGCCCACGGCGCGTCTTTTCGACGAGACGCTGAAGCTGTTCCTCACCGGGCATGGCGCTCGCTCGCTCGAGGTGCTGCGCCGTCGCGAACTGCTCGGCGTGCTGTATCCCAGCGTCGATCGTTACCTGCGCAAGCACCCGGGCAGCCTGGTCGAGCAATTGCTGAAGGCGGGCCTCGAGAACACCGACGCGCGCGTGGCCTCCGGCAAGACGGTCACGCCCACCTTCCTCTTCACGCTGCTGCTCTACGGACCCATCGCCGAGTACATCGAGCGCCAGCCGCCACAGAAGTGGGATGACGTCGGCACCATCCTCGATGGCTGCGACCATGCGGTCCGCGCGGCGCAGGAGCGGGTGCAGATCCCGAAGCGCTTTGCGCTGGGGCTGCGCGAGATGTTCGCGCTGCAGCCCAGGCTGGAGCATCCGCGCGGCCGTCGCGCGCTGCGCCTGCTGGAGCAGTCGCGGTTCCGCGCCGCCTTCGACCTCTTGCTGCTGCGGGCCCAGATCGGCATGGCGCCGCCTGAAGTCGCGCAGTGGTGGACCCGCCTGCAGCAGGTGGGCGAGGAAGAGCGGGGGCAGATGGCCGATGCGCTGGAGCAGCGTGGCGGCAGTGGCCGGCGCGAAGGCGGTGGCGGCCGGCCACGCCGGCGCCGGCGGCGTGCCAGGCCAGCAGGCGGCGAGTGATTGCCTGGATGCCGGCTTACGTCGGCGTAGGCAGCAATGTGGGCGAGCCGCAGGCGCAGGTGCGCAAGGCCTTGGCGGCGCTGGGCGCATTGCCGCAGACGCGGCTCGTTGCGATCTCGCCGCTGTACCGCACGCGGCCTTTCGGGCCGGTGGCGCAGGATGATTTCATCAATGCGGTGGCGGGTGTGCTGACGCAGCTGCCGGCGGACCAGTTGCTGGCTGCGCTGCTCGACATCGAGACAATGCAGGGCAGGGTGCGGGCCGAGCGCTGGGGGCCGCGCCAGCTCGATCTGGACCTGCTGGTGTACGGCGCGCAGCAGATCGATTCCGCCGGGCTCAAGGTGCCGCACCCCGGCATTGCAGAGCGCGGCTTCGTGCTGCGCCCGCTGGCGGACATTGCGCCGGATCTGGAAGTGCCCGGCATGGGCAGGGTCGATGATCTGCTGGCGCGGCTGCCCGGCGATGGCATTGTCGGGCGGGTGGATGCATGAGCACGCCCACACAACGCTACATCGTGATCGAGGGGCCCATCGGCGTCGGCAAGACCAGCCTGGTGCGCAGGCTCTGCGCCACGCTCGGCGCCCAGTCGGTGCTCGAACAGGCGGGAGAGAATCCCTTCCTCGAACGTTTCTATCGCAATCCGAAAGCCGGCGCGCTGCCGGCGCAGCTTTATTTCCTGTTCCAGCGCGCGCAGCAGCAGGCGGCGCTGCAACAGGAGGATCTGTTCGGCGAGCAGCGGGTCGCCGATTATCTGCTCGCCAAGGACGATCTGTTCGCGCGCCTCACGCTCGACGACGCCGAATACAAGCTCTATTGCCAGGTGCATGAGCGCCTTGCCGTGGATGCCCCGAAGCCCGATCTGGTCGTCTATCTGCAGGCCCCGGTGGATGTGCTGCTGGACCGCATCGCGCGCCGCGGCATTGCTTATGAAAGCCTCATCGATCGTGCGTATCTCACGCGCCTGAACGAGAGTTATGCGCGCTTCTTCCATGGCTATGACGAGGCGCCGCTGCTGATCGTCAACGCGGCCGCCATCGATCCGGTGCACAACGAGGCAGACTATGTCGAACTGCTGGACCGGATGGCCGCGGCCACGCGCGGGCGTCTTTACTACAACCCCATGCGGCACCCCGATCTTTAGACCTCGCCGGGGCGCCGGGCGGTTTGCAGCGCGTCCGGGTTGATTACGCGAGGGCGCTCCGTCAAGCTTTCAGGATGTACACGCAACTGCAATTGCGCGATGCCGCCCGTCCGCCGGTCAATCTGACGACGCTGCGGCGCATGCGCAAAGAGGGCGAGGCCATCGCCGCGCTCACCTGTTACGACGCGAGCTTCGCCGTGCTGGTGGATGAGGCGGGCGTGGATCTGGTGCTGGTGGGCGATTCACTCGGCATGGTGATCCAGGGGCACGACACCACGGTGCCGGTGACGATGGACGACATGGTCTATCACACGCGCGCCGTGGCGCGCGGGCTGCATCGGCCCTTCCTGGTCGCCGACCTGCCGTTCATGAGCTATGCCTCGGCCGATCAGGCGCTGAAGAATTCCGTGCGCCTGATGCAGGAAGGCGGCGCGCGCATGGTGAAGCTGGAAACCGGCGCGGAGCAGATCCGCATCATCGAGTTCCTCGCCGGGCGCGACATCGCCGTCTGTGCCCATCTGGGCCTGAAGCCACAGTCGGTTCACAAGACCGGCGGCTTCCGCGTGCAGGGGCGCGAAGAGCAGATGGCCGCGCGGCTGTTGCAGGACGCGCGAGATCTGGAATCGGCCGGCGCCGACATCGTGCTGCTCGAATGCATTCCTGCCGCGCTGGGCAAGGCCGTCACCGAAGCGCTGGAAGTGCCGGTGATCGGCATCGGCGCGGGCCCCGGCGCCAGCGGCCAGGTGCAGGTGCTGTACGACATCCTCGAGATCACGCCGGGGCGCAAGCCAAGGTTCGTGCGTGATTTCATGACCGGCAACGGCACGCCGCTGGCGGCGCTGAAGGCCTATGTGGCGGCCGTGAAGTCGGGCGAATATCCGGCTCCCGAGCACTGCTTCTGACAGTGGTCGTCGTCGAACACATTGCCGCGCTGCGCGAGCAGGTGCGCAGCTGGCGCGCCGCCGGAGCGCGCATCGGATTCGTTCCGACCATGGGCAGCCTGCACGCGGGGCACCTCAGTCTGCTTCAGGTGGCGCGCGAGCGCGCCGACCGGGTCGTGACCAGCATCTTCGTCAATCCACTGCAGTTCGGCCCGGGCGAGGATTTCGAGCGCTATCCGCGCACCCCCGAAGATGACCGCCGATTGCTGGCCGACGCCGGCTGCGACCTGCTGTTCCTGCCCGCGGTGGCGGAGATCTATCCCGATGGCGGGCAGTCGGCAACGAAGGTGTCGGTGCCGCAGCTGTCGGGAATACTCTGCGGCGCGCATCGTCCGGGCCATTTCGATGGCGTCGCCACCGTGGTGGCGAGGCTGTTCGGCATCGTGCAGCCCGATGTGGCGGTGTTCGGAGAGAAGGACTACCAGCAGCTGGCCATCATCCGGCGCATGGCGTCGGATCTGGCGCTGCCAGTGGAGATCATCGGCGCGCCCACCGTGCGTTCGCCGGATGGGCTCGCCATGAGTTCGCGCAATCTCTATCTGACGCCCGCCGAACGCTCCGTGGCGCCCGGCCTGCATGCCACGCTGCGCTCGCTCGCGGCGCGGATCGAAGCGGGAGAGCGCGATTTTGCCGCTGTGGAGCAGCGCGGTCTGCGGCAGTTGCGCGAATCGGGTTTCGATCCCGACTACTGTGAAGTGCGCGATGCGGTGACGCTCGATCCACCGCATGAGGGCAGCACCGCGGTGGTGATCCTGGCTGCCGCGCGCCTGGGCAAGGCGCGGCTCATCGACAATCTGCGTCTGTCCCTGTAAGGCGTCGCAACGCCCATTGCACATGCTCCGCGACCAGCGGATCAGGATCGCCGCGCCGCGCTTCGAGCGCCGCCAGTGCTTCCGGCGTCGCAGGTCCGTTGCCCAGCGCCACCGCCACATTGCGCAGGAAGCAGGCATGTCCGATGCGGCGCACCGGAGAGCCTTCGAAGCGCTGTTCGAATTGTTCGCGCGACCAGCCCATGAGGTCGGCAAGCCGCGGCGCATCCATCTGGTGCCGGATGTGGAAATCCGGATGGCCGGCGGCCTGCGCGAACTTGTTCCATGGGCATACCAGCTGGCAGTCGTCGCAGCCGTAGATGCGGTTGCCGATCAGCGGCCGCAGTTCTTCCGGGATGGCGCTTCTGAGCTCGATGGTCAGGTAGGAGATGCAGCGGCGCGCGTCCAGCTGCCGCGGGCCGACGATGGCCTGCGTGGGGCAGGCCGGAATGCACGCCGTGCAGCTGCCGCAGTGGGCGGTTGCCGGCTCGTCAGCGGGAAGCGGCAGGTCGGTGAGGATTTCGCCGAGAAAGAACCACGAGCCGGCGTCGCGGGCTATGAGGTTGGTGTGCTTGCCGATCCATCCCAGCCCCGCATTGCGCGCCAGTGCCTTTTCCAGCAGCGGCGCCGAATCGGTGAACACGCGGTGGCCGTGCGGCGCCACACGCAGCGCGATGTCCCCGGCCAGCCGCGCGAGCGCGGCTCGCATCACCTTGTGATAGTCGCGCCCCAGCGCATAGCGCGATACATATCCCAGTGCCGGGTCGGCCAGAACTTCCCCGGCATCGCGCGCCTCGCCAGGCCAGTAATCCATGCGCGCGCTGATCACGGTCAGCGTGCCGGGTTGCAGCAGGGCCGGCCGGCTGCGCTTGAGGCCGTGGCGCGCCATGTAGTCCATCTCGCCGTGATATCCGCGCTCCAGCCACGAAAGCAGGAAACCCTCGTCCTCGGGCAGGTCCACGCCGGTCACGCCCACGTCGGCAAAGCCCCGGGCACGGGCCATGGCAAGCAGTTCCGGACGCGACAACGAGGCTGGCATCGCGCGAAAGTATACTTTCCCCATGGATCTTCCCCGCGAGCTGTACCGCGCAGCGCAAGTCCGCGAGCTCGAGGCCGCCGCATACGCAGGCGGCGTGCCGGGCTATGAACTCATGCAACGGGCCGCGGCGGCCGCGCAGCAGGTGCTGCATGAGCGCTGGCCGCAGGCGCGGCATGTGACGCTGCTCTGTGGCGGCGGCAACAATGGCGGCGACGGGCTGGTGCTGGCGCGTCTGCTGCGCGCGCGCGGTGTTGCGGTCACTGTGCTCACCACCTTTGCGCCGGAGCAGTTGCGAGGCGAGGCGGCGCAGGCCTGGCAGGATCTGCAGGGGCAGGGCGCAATCATTAGGGGTTGTTCGGCTGCCGAACTTGCCGAGGGATTCGCCCACGCTGATGTAGTGGTGGATGCATTGCTGGGCATCGGCGTCCGCGCGCCGCTGTCGCCGCGAGTGCAGGGCCTGATCGATGCAATGAATGATTGTGGCCGGCCGGTGCTGGCGCTCGACCTGCCGTCGGGACTGGATCCGGATCGCGGCGTGGGCGTGTCTGCCGTTCGTGCCACAGCTACGGCGACCTTCCTTGGTCTCAAGCAGGGGCTGTTCCTCGTCGATGGTCCCGAGTGCAGCGGCGAGGTGCATTTCGATGCGCTGGGTGTGGCCGCGGACCTGCGGCCTTCCATGCGCCGCATGACGCCGGATGATCTGGCGCGGTTGCTGATGCCGCGGCGGCACAACGCGCACAAGGCCGAATTCGGTCGTGTGCTCGTGGTCGGCGGAGGAGAGGGCATGCCCGGTGCAGCACGGCTTGCCGCGGAGGCGGCGTTGCGCGTGGGCGCGGGCCTGGTCACGGTCGCGAGTCTGCCGCAGCACGCCGCCGCCATCATCGGCGCGAGACCGGAGCTGATGTTCCGTGGTGTGGAGGATGCGACTGAGCTTGCGGCAATGCTGCCGCGGTTCGATGTGGTGGCCGTGGGGCCGGGCCTGGGGCAGCAGCCCTGGGGCGAGGCGATGCTCGATGCGGTGCTCGCGGCCCATGTGCCTCATCAGCGCCTGGTGGTGGATGCCGATGCATTGAACCTGCTGGCTCGCCGTGGCCCGATGCACCGCGACGACTGGGTGCTGACGCCGCATCCCGGCGAAGCCGCCCGATTGCTGGGACTCACGGGGCAGGCGGTTCAGGAGGATCGCGGCGCGGCGCTGGCCGCACTGGTGCAGCAGCGCGGCGGTGTGGCGGTGCTGAAGGGAGCGGGCACGCTGGTTGGCACGGCGCGGGAGATTCCCTTCCTCTGTGATCGCGGCAATCCCGGCATGGCGGTGCCGGGCATGGGCGATGTGCTCACGGGTGCTCTGGCCGGATTGCTGGCGCAGCGCGCCGAACCGCTGGCGGCGGCGGTCGCCGCCGTGTTCCTGCATGCCACGGCGGGTGACCGCTGCGCGCGCGCGGGGCGACGCGGCATCCTCGCGCTGGAAGTCGCCGCGCAGCTGCGCGCCGTGCTGGCGGAGTTCGATGCATGACCCACTATCTGGCTGATGAAGCCGCCACACTTTCGCTGGCGGAGCAGGCTGCGCAGGCTTTGCCCGTGGGCGACGCTCCGCTCATCGTCTATCTGGTCGGCGATCTGGGCGCCGGCAAGACCAGCTTCGCGCGCGGGTTGCTGCGGTCGCTGGGCGAGCGCGGCCCGGTGCGCAGCCCGACCTATGGCCTGGTGGCGGACTACGAGCTGCCGGGCGGGCGTGTGGTCCATCTGGATCTGTATCGCCTGCAGGATCCGGAGGAGCTGGAGAATCTGGGCCTGCGTGACCTGCTCGACGGCAGTCGCCTGTGGCTGGTCGAGTGGCCGGATCGGGGCGCGGGCCTGCTGCCCGCGGCCGATGTGGAGCTGGGTATTCAGGTCGAGGGCGAAGGGCGGCGTTTGACGGCCACCGCCCACAGCGAGTCGGGCCGACAATGGCTTGCAGGGTTTGTCGCAGGCCCCTCCTCATGAAGCTTGCCTATCTTTCTATATTCCTTGATATTTGACTTATCGCCACCTAGATTACCGCGCATGGGAATCCGGCCACGCCAGCACCAGTTCAGGCGTTCGTATTGGGCAGGACTCGGAGCGCTGCTCGCGCTCGTCCTCGCGCCCATGGCGACCGCGGCAACGCTGCGCGGTGTCGATCTGCAGGCGGATGGAGAGCGTGGCGCGCGGCTCACGCTGCGGCTGTCCGCGCCCGTCGCGCAGAAGGTTTTCACGCTCGAAAATCCCCATCGTCTGGTCATCGATCTGCCCGGTACGCAGATGGATCGCGCCGCGCGGCTGCCCGCTGCCGCCGGCCCTGTGACGGGCCTGCGAAGCGGGACCCAGCCGAAGAACACGCTGCGCCTGGTGCTGCAATTGCGCGAGGCGCTCCCCAGCCAGGTGCGGCAGGCGGCAGGCGGCGCGCAGCTGGTGGTCGAGGTCGGCAACGTCATGGTCGCGGCCGCTTCGCCCGCGGCGCCAGCTGTGCCCGTTGCCGTGCAGCCCCGGCACGCGCCGGAGGATTCGGGTCGCGACGTCATCGTGGCCATCGATGCCGGGCATGGCGGGCAGGACCCCGGCGCCACTGGCAAGAGCGGCACACGCGAGAAGGATGTGGTGCTGGCCATCGCACAGGCGCTGAAGAAGCGCGTGGACGCCGAGCCGGGCATGCGCGCCGTGCTGACGCGCAATGACGACCGTTTCATCGCGCTGCGCGACCGCATCGGTGTTGCCCGCGCGGCGCGCGCCGACATCTTCATCTCCGTGCACGCCGACGCCATCGGTAATCGCGATGTGAGCGGCTCGTCGGTGTATGTGCTTTCCGAGCGCGGCGCCTCGAGCGAACAGGCGCGCTGGCTGGCCGAGCGCGAGAACGCCGCCGACCTCAAGGGCGGCGTGTCACTGGGCGACAAGGGCGGGCAGCTGGCTTCGGTGCTGATGGATCTGTCGCAGTCGGCCAGCATCGGCTCGAGCATGGAAGCGGCCGAGCGCGTGCTGGCTTCTCTCGATCAGGTGGGAACGGTGCGCAAGTCCCAGGTGCAGCAGGCTGCTTTCGTGGTGCTGAAGTCGCCGGACATTCCCTCGATGCTGGTCGAGACCGCGTACATCTCCAACCCCGGCGAGGAGCGCAAACTGCGCAGCCCGGCCTACCAGGCCGAGCTCGCCGACGCCATCTTCCGCGGCGTGCGCGAGCATTTCCGCCGCAGTCCGCCCGATGGCTCGCTGTTCGCCCGCCAGCAACGTTCGCGCGGTGGCGCGCCCGTCATCGCGGGCAGCACAGGCCCCTGAGCCAAACCCGGTAAGATGCGGGTCGTATGTCGATCCGCATCCTGCCTTCCCATCTCATCGACCAGATCGCCGCCGGCGAGGTGGTCGAGCGTCCCGCCTCCATCGTCAAGGAGCTGGTCGAGAATGCCTTCGACGCCGGCGCCACGCGTGTCGAGATCGACATCGCCAAAGGCGGCATCGAGGTGATCCGCATCCGCGACAATGGTCGCGGCATCGCGCGTGACGAACTTCAGCTGGCGCTGACGCGCCACGCCACCAGCAAGATCGCGAGCCTGGACGATCTGGCGGCCGTCGAGACACTGGGCTTTCGCGGCGAGGCGCTGCCTTCCATCGCGGCGGTGGCGCGTCTGCGTCTGGCGTCGCGCGCCGCGGGCAGCGACTCGGCCTTCGAGGTCGCGGCCGAGAATGGCAACCTGGGCGATGTGCGGCCGGCCGCTCTGGCGGAGGGCACCGTGGTCGAGGTGCGTGAGCTGTTCCACAACGTGCCGGCGCGGCGCCGCTTCCTGCGCAGTGAGGCCACCGAGGCCGGCCATGTGCAGCGCCTGGTCGAGCGCCTGGCGCTGTCGCGCTTCGACGTGGCGCTGCGTTACACCAGCAATGGCAGAGAGATCCTGCGCGTGCAGGCGGCCGTGACGCCCGCGCAGCAGCTCGAGCGTGTGGCGGCGGTGATGGGCGAGGAGTTCACGCGCGGAGCACTGGAGTTGGCGCCGGCGGCAGGTCCGCTTCAGTTGTCGGGCTGGCTCAGCCTGCCGACTTTTTCCCGCGCCCAGGCGGACATGACGCACTGGTTCGTCAATGGCCGCGCGGTGCGCGATCGTCTGCTGCAGAACGCGGTGAAGCTGGGCTATCGCGATGTGCTCTACGGCGGCCGCCATCCGGCCTATGTGCTGTGGTTGCAGATCGACCCGCGCGAAGTGGATGTCAATGCCCATCCGGCCAAGCAGGAGTTGCGGTTCCGTGATCCGCGCGCCGTGCATGACTACATCCTGCGCATCGTGCACAGGCAGCTGGCGCAGACCGGGCCGGCCGCGCTGGCAACCACGGTGGATTCGACGCGCATCGTTCCGCAGCAGGTGGCGGCGCCCTTGTCGCAGCCGGCATCGCATGGTCTGCCGATGCCCCAGGGTCTGGCATTTGGGCGCAACGACGCCTGGGGTGTGCGCGAGGCCATCGAGCGTCTGGCCGCAAAAGCATCGGAGTCCGCGATTTCAGCGGACTTTGCCTCTGCCTCGATCCACTCCGCGCCGCACGCCGGCGGTCTCGGCACCGCCATCGCGCAACTGCATGGCATATACATCCTCGCCCAGGACGAGCAGGGGCTGGTGCTGGTCGACATGCATGCCGGCCACGAGCGCGTGCTGTACGAGAAGCTCAAGGCCGAGCATGCCGTGCGCGGCGCCGATTCGCAGCACCTGCTGGAGCCGGTGGCGGTGCACTTGCCCGAGCCGGTGCTGGATTCGGTGTTCGCGTCGCTGCCCGAGTGGGAGCGCTGTGGTTTCCGCCTCGACCGTCTTGGTCCGGAGAGTCTCGCGGTGCGCAGCGTGCCGGCATTGCTGGCGCGTTCGGATGTGGCCTCGCTGGTGAGTGAATGCGCATTGGCGGTGGCGCGCGAGGAAGGCACGCACCATATCGAGGGCGCCGAGCATGCGCTGCTCGCGACGCTGGCCTGTCGCGGCGCCGTGCATGGTGGACGCCGCCTGAGTCTTCCCGAGATGGATGCGCTGCTGCGCCAGATGGAGCAGACGGAGCGGGCAGGGCAGTGCAATCACGGCCGTCCCACCTTTGCGCGGCTGACGCTGGGCGAACTGGACCGGCTGTTCCTGCGCGGACGATGAGCAACGCCGCGCCGGCCGCAGGCCGACCCGCGGCCATTGCCGTGCTCGGCCCGACAGGCTCCGGCAAGAGCGCTTTCGCGATGCGGCTGGCCGCGCAGCTGCCGGTCGAAATCGTCAGCGTGGATTCGGCCCAGGTGTATCGCGGACTGGATATCGGCACCGCCAAGCCCACGCCCGAAGAGCGCGCCGTGGCGCCGCACCATCTCATCGACATCATCGAACCGGAGGAGGTCTACTCGGCCGGCCGGTTCTGCGCGGACGCGCGGCAGCTGCTGCCGCAGATCCGCGCGCGCGGTCGCATCCCGCTGCTGGTGGGCGGCACCATGCTCTACTACCGCGCGCTGTTCCATGGTCTCGCCCAGTTGCCGCTGGCCGATGAGCAATTGCGCGCCGACATCGACGCGCGCGCGGCGCGCGAGGGCTGGCCGGCGCTGCATGCCGAGCTCGCCCGTCACGATCCGGTGGCCGCCGCCCGCATCCACCCGCATGATGCGCAGCGCATCCAGCGCGCGCTGGAAGTGCTGAGCCTGTCGGGCCAGCCGCTGGCCGATCACTGGCGGCAACAGGCTGCGCCGGAGGATTTCGCGGACTGGCGTTTCGTCATCCTCGAACCAACGCGCCGTGATCTGCTGCATGCGCAACTCGAAGAGCGCCTGCGGCAGATGCTGGCGCAGGGATTCGTCGCGGAGGTGCGGGGCTTGCTGGCGAGAGGCACCCTGAAGCCGGACAGCCCGGTGCTGCGCCTGGTCGGGTATCGGCAGCTGGCCCGCCATTGCCTGGGTGAGGTGTCGTTGCCCGAGGCAGTGGCGCAGGCGCTGGCCGCCACCCGGCAACTGGCCAAACGGCAGCTCACCTGGCTGCGTTCAGCGACAGTTCTGCCGGAAGGCGCTTCTGCGCAAAGAATGGACGCATTTGATGCCCAGGCAAGGGAACAACTTGCCGTGGCCTTGATCCAATACTTTTTGCCCCCATGCTAAGCTGCACTGCAACATAACAAGGAGAACCCTATGGCCAAGAACCAGTCACTTCAGGATCCTTTCCTGAATGCCCTGCGGAAGGAGCGGGTGCCGGTTTCCATTTACCTGGTCAATGGCATCAAATTGCAGGGCACGATCGACTCGTTCGACCAGTTCGTGGTGCTGCTCCGCAACACCGTCAACCAGATGGTGTACAAGCACGCGATCTCCACCGTGGTGCCGGCGCGCAATGTGCGTCTGCCGGGCGGCGATGATTCCGACACGGAGTCTGCTGCCGAATAATGTTCGAACGCCCACGCAGCGGTGAGCGGGCCGTGCTGGTGCGGCTCGGCATCGGCGCTCCACTGGACCCGGAGGATCTGGAAGAGTTCACGCAGCTTGCGACCTCTGCCGGCACGGTTCCGGTGGCCACCATCACGGGCCGGCGTGACCGGCCCGATCCGCGTTATTACGTCGGCAGCGGCAAGGCGGAGGAAATCCGTCTCGAGGTCGCGGCGCACGAGGCTGAAGTGGTGCTGGTGGATCATCCGCTGTCGCCCAGCCAGGAACGCAATCTCGAGAAGCTCATCGGCCGGCGCGTGCTCGACCGCAGCGGCCTGATCCTCGACATCTTCGCGCAGCGCGCCGCAAGCCATGAGGGCAAGCTGGAAGTGGAGCTGGCGCAGCTCAAGCACATTGCCAGCCGTCTGGTGCGCGGCTGGACTCACCTGGAGCGTCAGCGCGGCGGCGGCATCGGCCTGCGCGGCCCTGGCGAGACGCAGCTGGAGACCGACCGACGTCTGCTCGGCCAGCGCGTGAAGGTGCTCACCAAACGCCTGGAGAAGATCAAGCAGCAGCGCGCGACCGGGCGTGGCGCGCGCGTGTCGATCCCCGTGCCATCCATTGCGCTGGTGGGCTACACCAACGCCGGCAAGTCCACGCTGTTCCGCAGCCTGACGGGCGAGCAGGCCTATGTCGCCGACCAGCTGTTTGCGACGCTGGATCCCACGGTGCGGCGCCTGTCGCTGCCAGGGGGAACGCAGGTGGTGCTGGCCGACACGGTGGGTTTCATCCGCGATCTGCCGCACGAACTGGTGGCGGCTTTCCAGTCCACGCTCACCGAAGCCCGCGGCGCCAATCTGTTGCTGCACGTCATCGATGCCAGCGACCCGCGCCGTTCCGAGCATATCGCCGAGGTCGAGCGCGTGCTGAGCCAGATCGGTGCCGGCGACATTCCGCAGATCAAGGTGTTCAACAAGATCGACCGGCTGGACATCCAGCCGCGCATCGACCTGGGCGAGGACGGCCAGCCGACGGCGGTATGGATTTCCGCCCGCAGCGAAGCGGGCCTTGAGCAGTTGCTGCGCGCCGTGGCTGGGCGCCTGTCCCGGGCGGTGCACCGCATGCGGCTGCATCTGCCGCTGACGGCGGGCGCCACCCGCGCCCGGCTTTATGCGGCTGGCGTGGTGCTGGACGAGCACAGCTCGGAACAGGGTTTCGACCTCACGGTGGACCTGCCGGAGGAGGAGCTCGCGGCGCTGGAAAGGCTGCCGGACGCCGTGGTGAGCGCGGCCTCCTGAGGAGCATTTTGGCGCGCCACCCAGGGGCGGGCTTTGGTTGTTCGAGGCAGGCCACTGCCTTAAACTTGAAGTTTGCCTGCACGTCGTCGTGATTTTTTGCGGCGCGTTCATCCATCAACCGGCAACCCTCGGGAAATCAATACAGACATGGCGTGGAATGAGCCTGGAGACCGGAAGGATTCGCCCTGGGGCAAGCGCCCCGGAACGCCTCCCGATGGCGGGCTGGATGCGGCCCTGAAGAACTTCCAGCGGCGTCTCGAGGCGATGCTGGGAGGCGGTGGCAATGATGGCGGCGGTACGGGCAGCGGCCTGCCGCGCGGCGAGGGCGGTTCGTCGAGCTTCCTGTTCTTCGCCATCGGCGCGCTGGTGCTGCTGTGGCTGGGGTCGGGCTTCTTCATGGTGCATGCCTCGGATGCCGGCGTGATCCAGCGCTTCGGCAAGTTCACCGGTGTGCGCGGGCCGGGCTGGGGCTACAAGCTGCCGTGGCCGATCGAGACCGTCACCAAGCTCAACATCTCGCGGGTCAACAGTGTCGAGTACCGCTCGCGCATGCTCACCGCCGATGTGAATCTGGTGGAGATCCGCTCCGCCATCCAGTACCAGTACGCCGATCCGGTGAAGGTGCTGTTCCAGGTGCGCGATCCGGAATCCACGCTGCGCGAGATCAGCGAGAGCGCCATCCGCGAGGTGGTGGGCCAGGCCAATCTCGACCAGGTGCTGGGCGCCGCGCGCCTGCAGATCACCGAGAGCACGCGCGACCTGATCCAGCGCACGCTCGACACCTACAACAGCGGCATCCGCGTGACCAGCGTGAACCTCACCGATGTGCAGGTGCCCGAGGCCGTCATCGCCGCGCAGCGCGATGCCAACAGGGCCATCGAGGACCGCGACCGCTTCAGCAAGGAGGCGCAGGCCTACGCCAACGACATCCTGCCCAAGGCCGAAGGTACGGCCCAGCGCCAGATCGAGGACGCCGAGGCCTACAAGGCGCAGGTGACAGCCGTTGCCGAAGGTGACGTGGCGCGCTTCAACAGTGTTTATTCCGCCTATGCCCAGGCGCCCGAGGTCACGCGCCAGCGCATGTACCTGGAGACCATCGAGCAGGTGCTGGGGCAGTCGAACAAGGTGATCCTCGATGCCAAGGGTGGTGCGGGCAACATGATCTATCTGCCGCTGGACCGGCTCGGCACCAAGGCGGGCACGTCGGCGCAACCGCCGCAGACGGCCGCGCCAGCCTCGCAGGTGGTCAACGAACTGCCTTCCATCACCATTGACGGCCGCGGCCGGGGGGTGAGGTGATGTCCTCCCGCATCGCACCGGTGGTGGTTCTGGTCGGCATCGCCGCCGTCGCGGCGCTGCTGTCGCTGTTCCAGGTGCGCGAGACCGAGGTGGCCTTGCGCACGCAGTTCGGCCAGATCGTCGGCACGCAATACGGCCCCGGCCTGCACATGAAGTGGCCGCTGGTCGACCAGATCCGGCGCTTCGAGCGGCGCATCGTCACGCAGAACTACCAGGGCGAGACCTTCCTCACCAGCGAGAACAAGGGTCTC
>CAUJIK010000078.1 GCA_963205255.1 Pseudomonadota bacterium | reverse complement strand
GCCGTGCAGCAGCACCAGCGCAGGCCCGCCGCCTTCCTTGCGCCAGCGCAGGCGCGCGCCGGCATGCTCGCTGAAATGGTCTCCGCCCGATGTCATCGTGCGGGAACTATAGAGAGGATGGGCGCGGGATCAAACCTGCGCGCTGAGCGACAACACCGGCACGCTGGCCAGCTCTACCGAGATCGCCTTCGAAATGCGCTGCAGCGTGGGCAGCCGCTGGGCCACCATCGAGGCGCTGCTGGTGTGGCGCGAGTGGCTGGAGGAATTCAGCGCCGCGACCACGCGACCCTGCGCATCGTGCACGGGCACCGCCAGCGCCACCACGCCCAGCGCGAGCTCTTCCTCGATCACCGCGTAGCCATCGCGGCGGGTGGCAGCAATGAGCTTCTCGAGCTCGGCCCGGTCGGTGACGGTTTTCTCGGTGAGCTTCTCGAGCTTCGACTTGCCGAAGAATTCGGCCAGGCGCTCGGGCGAAAGGCCGGCCAGCAGCACACGGCCCATCGAGGTGGCATGCGCAGGGAAGTGGCTGCCCACATGGGCTTCCATCCGCACCAGCGTGCGCACCGAGGCGCGGGCTACATAGACAATCTCGGTGCCGGAGAGCACCGCCATCGCCGCGGAGTCGCCGGTCTCGCGCGCCATCTCTTCAA
The DNA here is from genome assembly GCA_963205255.1 of Pseudomonadota bacterium. Lineage (GTDB taxonomy): Bacteria > Pseudomonadota > Gammaproteobacteria > Steroidobacterales > Steroidobacteraceae > ZC4RG30. The sequence continues at coordinate 4,917 of CAUJIK010000078.1, read as the reverse complement.
GATGCGTGCGCGTGAGCGAGTCGATGTCCATGGAGTCGAGGTAGACGGCGCCGATCTCCAGCACCTTAGGCCGCAGCAGGAACTGCCGGCCGTTGCGGGTCACGTAACCCAGCTCCTCGAATGTGTTCAGGCAGCGGCGCGCGGTCGCTGCCGGCAAACCCGCCCTAGCCGCGATCTCGCTCAGGGTCATGTGAGGCTTGGCGCGCGAAAACGTGCGCAGCACCTCGAGACCCTTAGCCAGACCACCCATCACTTCGCGTCTGCCCATAACCGAAGCATCCCCTGCCATAGTTCCCCCGCTGGCTGTTGCGTTGACAGCCCTGTGGATAGACTGTCGGGGTAGAATTTAGTTCGACTTACGAAATTTATTTCGAATAACGAAAGTACGGGGTCCACCGCGGATGAAAATCGGGCGTCAGGAACACCGCAGCTCCTCCATTTCCACCTCCAACGCCGACACCATCGTCGTCCGGGGCAAGGATCTGTGTGGAGAGCTGCTCGGCCAGACCAGTTTCACGGACTATTTCTGGTTTCTGCTCACCGGCGCCATGCCGGATTCCCGCCAGCGCCAGGTGCTGGATTCCACGCTGGTGGCCATAGCCGAGCACGGCCTGGTGCCCAGCGTGCAGGCCAGCCGCATGACCTATGCCGCGGCGCCCGAGGCGCTGCAGGGCGCGGTGGCCGCCGGCATCCTGGGCTGCGGCTCGGTGATCCTGGGCGCGGCGGAGAATGCCGGCCGCATGCTGGCCGATGTGGTCGCGCGCAGCTCGACGATGTCCCTGAAGGAAGCCGCCTCAGCCGTGGTCGGCGAGATGCGCGCCGCCAAGCGGCCGATCCCCGGCTACGGGCATCCGCTGCACAAGGGCGAGGATCCGCGGGCGTCGAAGCTGTTTGCCGTGGCCACCGCTGCCGGTGTCTCCGACAGGCACCGCGCCGCCGCGAAGATGGTCGAATCGCTGCTGCCGGAGCTCACCGGCAAGCACCTGGTGATGAATGTCTCCGCCGCCATCCCGGCCGTGCTGCTGGATGCCGGCTTCCCGGTGGGCGCGCTGAAGGGCGTGCCCATCCTGGCGCGCACCGCAAGCCTCATCGCCCACCTGCTTGAAGAGCAGATCAAGCCCATCGGCTTCGTGCTCTCGCACGCCGGGTCGAAGGCCGTGGGCTACGACGGCAGCGTGCCGTCCGGTTTCGTGGCGGGTGAGGCATGAAGGGCCTCGACGTACTGAAGGGCGTGCGCATCGTCGAGCAGGGCACGTTCATCACGGGCCCCTGCTGCGGAATGATGCTGGCCGACCTGGGCGCCGACGTGATCAAGGTCGAGAGCCCCGACGGCGACCCGTACCGCGCCTACCAGGGCGGCAACTACTCGCCCCACTTCCAGGCCTACAACCGCAACAAGCGCAGCCTCGCCCTCGACATGAAGGCGGCGGGCGATCGCGGCGTGTTCGACACCCTCATCCGCGAGGCCGATGTCTTCATCCAGAACTTCCGTCCGGGCACCGCCGACCGCCTTGGCGCTGGCGCCAAGCGGCTGCAGGAACTGAACCCGAAACTCGTCTATTGTTCCATTAGTGGATTCGGTGGCAACGGTCCGTACGTTGATCGTCCCTCCTATGATTCAGTCGCCCAGGCGCTGTCCGGTTTCCTGAGCGTAGTGGTCGACCCGGACCGCCCCCGTTTCCTGGGTCCGGCGCTGGCCGATGCCATCACCGGCATCTATGCCTCGTACGGCATCCTGGGCGCGCTGTTCGATCGCAGCCGCACCGGCAAGGGACGCCTGGTCGAGGTCTCGATGCTCGAGGCCATGGCCCACTTCGCCGTCGAACCCTTCGCCGCCTACTTCGCGCTGGGCACGGTGCCCAAGTCGGCCGACCGACCGCGCCTGGCGCAGGCGCACATCCTGCGCACGAAGGACGGCGGGCTGATCGCCATCCACCTGTCGTCGCTCGAGAAGTTCTGGACCGGCCTGCTGGCCGCCCTGAACGCGCCGGAGCTCGGCACCGATCCGCGCTTCAGCACCCGCCTGGCGCGCATCGACAATTACGACGACCTGGGCCGCGAGCTCGACCGTCGCTTCCAGACCGCGACCGTGGCCGAATGGGTGGAACGCCTGGGCAAGTCCGACGTGCCCTTCGCCCCTATTAACAAGGTGAGCGACGTGGTCGAGGACCCACAGGTCAAGCACCTGGGCCTGATGGTGCCGGTGGAAAACCCGCATGCCGCGAAACAATCGGTGCGACCGGCGGTCCAATTCGACGGCCAGCGGGCTACGGGGGTATTCCCGGCGCCGCTGATCAATGAACACGGGGAGGCCATCCGCGCGCAGCTGGCCGCATCCAGCCACTGGCCGCAGCGCTGATTGCCGCAGATCGGTCTTCTTTTCGCACAACGCAAACAACCAGACGGGGTCTTTCGATGCTCTTTCCAACCACGCTCGTAGGCAGCTATCCGCAACCCGAATGGCTGATCGACCGCAAGAAACTGGCCGGACGCTTTCCGCCGCGCGTGCGCGCGAAAGAGCTGTGGCGCATCGCGCCCGAATACCTCGAAGAGGCCTGGAACGATGCCACGCTGCTGGCCATCCGCGCGCAGGAAAAGGCCGGCATCGACATCATCTCCGACGGCGAAATGCGCCGTGAGAGCTACTCCAACCGCTTCGCCACCGCGCTCGACGGCGTGGATCTCGACAATCCCGGCGAGGCGCTGGATCGCAGCGGCCACCCGAACCCGGTGCCGCGCGTCACGGGCAAGATCAGCCGCCGCCATGCGGTGATGGTCGAGGACGTGAAGTTCCTCACCTCCAACACGCAGCGCCGCGTGAAGATCACCGTGCCCGGCCCGTTCACGATGTCGCAGCAGGCGCAGATCGACTTCTACGGTGGCAGCCGCGAGAAGGCGGCCATGGACTACGCCAAGGCCGTGAACGCCGAGATCAAGGACCTGCACGCCGCCGGCGCCGACATCGTGCAGATCGACGAGCCCTACCTGCAGGCCCGGCCCGATGAGGCCCGCCAGTACGGCCTGAACGCGCTGAACACGGCGCTGGAAGGCGTCACGGGCAAGACGGCCGTGCACATCTGCTTCGGCTATGCCGCCATCATCCACGCGCGCCCGAACGGCTATTCCTTCCTGTCGGAGATGGCCGGCTGCCGCTGCCACCAGATCTCCATCGAAACGGCGCAGTCGAACCTCGACACCAGCGTGCTCACCACGCTGCCGGGCAAGGAAATCATCCTCGGCGTCATCGATCTTTCGGATCCGAACATCGAGACGGCCGACCTCGTGGCCGAACGCATCCGCCGCGCGCTGAAGCACGCGCCGCCGGAGAACATCATCGTCGCGCAGGACTGCGGCATGAAGTACCTGCCGCGCGACGTGGCCGATGCCAAGCTCGCCGCCATGGTGGCCGGCGCGCGCATCGTGCGCCGGGAATACGCCAGCAAGTCCTGATCGCTTCGGTCGAGCAAGCAAACACTCCGGGGGGAGACCATGAAATCACTGAATGTACGTCAGACTGTTTCGGCGCTGATATGCGCTGTCGCGGGAACGGCCATCGCCGCGCCTGTCCTTGCCGCAGAAGACCTGGCGCTCGAGGAAGTAGTCGTCACCGCGCGCAAGCGCGATGAATCCTTCCGCGACGTACCGATGTCGGTGAACGTGTTCACCGAGCAGGCCATCCTCTCCGCCGGCATCCAGAAGCCCGCCGATTTCATCGCGCGCGTGCCCAACATGACGCTGGTCGAGACGCAGAACGCCGGCAACGCCTTCGTGGTGGTGCGCGGCGTCTCGCAGGCCCGCAACAGCGAAGCCTCGGTGGCCGTGCTGGTCGACGGCGTGCTCGAGACGAACCCCGCCGAGTTCAACAAGGAGCTCTTCGACATCCGCCAGATCGAGGTGCTCAAGGGACCGCAGGGCGCGCTCTACGGCCGCAACGCCATCGGCGGCGCCATCCTGATCCGCACCAAGGATCCTTCGGATGAGCTCTCGGGCGTGTTCCGCGGCGGCTTCGGCAATGGTTCGTCCAAGCGCGCGCAGGCCGCCTTGAGCGGCCCCGTGGGCAGTTCCGACACGCTGAAGTTCCGCGCCTCGCTGAGCTACAGCGACACCGACGGCTTCCTGAACAACACCTATCTGAACGAAAAGGCCGACCCGTCCGAGGAACTCTCGGGCCGCGCGCGCCTGGTATGGAAGCCCAGCGAGAACTTCACCGGCGACCTGCGCTTCGCGTTCAGCAACCTCGACACGCGCGCGCTGTACTTCGTGATCCCGCGCGACGTGGAAGCCAACCCGTTCAGCAGCTTCACCACGCCGCCAAATGCCAATGACGTGACCTCGCCCATCCAGGTCGACAACCCGGGCGCGAACACGCGCGACCTGTACACCGCGTCGCTGAAGATGGATTTCGAGACCGCGCTCGGCACGCTGACTTCCGTTTCGGCCCACAACAACACCAAGGAAGTGCTGACCGGCGATGCCTACGACTTCCGTCCGGCCGCCAACTCCGTGTTCAACGCGCTGGGCGGCTCGGACCTGAACCAGAGCCAGTACCTGAACCTCAAGAGCCTGAGCCAGGAGCTGCGGCTGACCTCCGCCACCGGCGGCACGGTGTCGTGGATCGCGGGCGCTTACTACGTGCACACCAAGCGCTTCATCTCCACCGGCAACATGGTGGATACGGGCGCCGGCGTGTTCCCCGTGTATCGCACGCCGCGACTCAGCGGCAACAATCCCAGCGCCACCTTCCTGGCGGACTCGCAGAACAACGATGCCTGGGCCGTGTTCGCCAACGCGACGGTCGAGCTGTCGGACAACATGCAGTTCGACGCGGCGCTGCGCTATGACCGCGACAAGCGCGTGAACACCACCCGCACGCCCACGGCCTTCCTGCCCGACCCTTCGGCCAGCACCGGCGAGGTG
>CAUJIK010000077.1 GCA_963205255.1 Pseudomonadota bacterium | reverse complement strand
CGATCTGGTGGCGCGCAAGGTGCTGGAGATCGAAGGCTGCGACCGCTACCGCGCGCCGCTGGTGATGGAGGGCGGCGCCATCCACACGGACGGGCAGGGCACGCTGCTGGTCACCGAGCAGTGCCTGCTCAATCCCAACCGCAATCCGCAGCTGTCGCGCGAGCAGATCGAGCGCCTGCTCAAGAGCTATCTGGGCGTCGAAGCCATCATCTGGCTGGGCGCCGGTGTGGTGAATGACGAGACCGACGGCCACGTGGACAACCTCGCCTGCTTCGTGCGTCCCGGCGAGATCTGCCTGACCTGGACGGACAACCGCCGTGATGCGCAGTGGGAAGTGTCGAGCGATGCGCTGGCACGTCTGAAGGATGCGCGCGATGCCCGTGGCCGGCGCTTCAAGGTGCACAAGCTGCCCACACCGGGCCCGCTGAAGATGACGGATGCCGAGGCTGCCGGTGTGCAATGGCGCTCCGGCACGCAGCCGCGCGCCGGCGGGGCGCGGCTGGCCGGTTCCTACGCCAATTTCTATCTGTGCAATGGCGGCGTCGTGGCGCCGTTGCTGGATCCGCGCACCGACGCCGCCGCGCTCGCCAAACTCAGGCGTGTGTTCCCCGAGCGTCGCGTGGTGGGCGTGCCGGGCCGCGAGATCCTGCTGGGCGGCGGAAACATCCACTGCATCACGCAGCAGGTGCCCGCCGCCCGTCCTCGCAGGCGCTGACCGATCCGGGTCAGATCGCGTCGATCACCGCGTTGAGCCGGCTGCTGGGCCGCATGGCCGCCGCGCAGCGCGCCACATCCGGGTGGTAGTAGCCGCCGATATCCACCGGCTTGCCCTGCACGCCGTTGAGATCGGCGACGATCTTCGCCTCATCGGCCGCCAGCGCCTTTGCCACCGGCGCGAAACGCGCTTGCAGCGCGGTGTCTTCCTGCTGCGCCGCCAGGGCCTGCGCCCAGTACAGCGCGAGGTAGAAGTGGCTGCCGCGCACGTCCAGTTCGCCCACCTTGCGTGAGGGCGACTTGTCCGTTTCCAGGAATTGGCCGTTGGCCGCATCCAGCGCGCGCGCCAGAATCTGCGCGCCGCGGTTGCCGGTCTTCTCGCCCAGTTCCTCGATGGAGACCTGCAGCGCGAGGAACTCGCCCAGCGAATCCCAGCGCAGGTGGTTCTCTTCGAGGAACTGCTGCACATGCTTGGGCGCCGAGCCGCCGGCGCCGGTCTCGTACAGCCCGCCGCCTTCCAGCAGCGGCACGATGGAGAGCATCTTGGCGCTGGTGCCCAGTTCCAGGATGGGGAACAGGTCGGTGAGATAGTCGCGCAGCACGTTGCCGGTGACCGAGATGGTGTCCTGGCCTGCCCGCATGCGCGCCACCGTGGAGCGCGTGGCTTCCACCGGCGATTCGATGCGGATGTCCAGGCCCCTGGTGTCGTGCTCCTTGAGGTATTCGCGCACGCGTTCGATGAGGGCGCGATCGTAGGCACGCTGGCTGTCGAGCCAGAAAATGGCCGGCTGGCCAGTGATGCGCGCGCGCTGCACGGTGAGCTTCACCCAGTCGCGGATCGCTACATCCTTGGTCTGGCACATGCGCCAGACATCTCCGGCCGCGACCTCGTGCTCGGTGAGCACGGCGCCGTCGGCGCCGATCACGCGCACCACGCCCGCGGCCGTGATCTCGAAGGTCTTGTCATGCGAGCCGTATTCTTCCGCGGCCTGAGCCATGAGGCCGATGTTGCTCACATTGCCCATGGTGGTGACGTCATAGGCGCCGTGCTCGCGGCAGTCGTCGATCACGGCCTGATAGACGCCGGCGTAGCAGCGGTCGGGAATGATGGCGACCATGTCGTGCAGCTTGCCGTCCGGGCCCCACATGCGGCCCGAGGCGCGGATCGCGGCCGGCATCGAGGCGTCGATGATCACGTCGCTGGGCACATGCAGGTTGGTGATGCCCTTGTCCGAGTCCACCATGGCGAGCGGCGGCTGCGTCGCGAACACCGCGGCGATGTCCGCTTCCACCGCGGCGCGCTGCTCCTGCGGCAGTGTCTTCACCTTCTCCACCAGCGCGCCGACGCCATTGTTCGGGTTGATGCCAAGCTGCGCCAGCAGCGCGCCATGTTTGGCGAACAGCGCGGCGAAATAGGCGCTCACCGCATGGCCGAAGAGGATGGGGTCCGAGACCTTCATCATCGTCGCCTTCAGATGCACCGACACCAGCAGGCCATCGGCCTTCGCGGCGGCGATGGCGCGGCGGTAGAACTCGTCCAGCTGCGCCGCGCGCATGCAGGTGGTGGCGATGAGCTCGCGGTCACGCACCTTCACCGCGTCCTTGAGCACCTTGGTCGCGCCGTCGCGGCCGACGAACTCGATGCGAAGCTGGCCGGCCTTGTCGATGGAGGCCGACTTCTCATTGCCGTAGAAGTCCCCGTCGTCCATGTGGGCCACGCGGGTCTTCGAATCCGGCGACCACTTGCCCATGGAATGCGGATGCTTGCGCGCGTACTGCTTCACCGCGTTGGCCACGCGGCGATCCGAGTTGCCTTCGCGCAGCACCGGGTTCACGGCGCTGCCCAGCACCTTGGCGTAGCGCGCCTTCAGCGTCTTGCCAGCTTCGTCCTGCGGGGCTTCCGGATAGTCGGGCACTTGGTAGCCCTGGGAGCGCAGCTCGCGGATGGCGCCATTGAGCTGCGGCACCGAGGCGCTGATGTTCGGCAGCTTGATGATGTTGGCTTCGGGGCGCTTGGCCAGCTCCCCCAGCTCTGCCAGGTCATCGCTCTGGCGCTGCGCCGGCGTGAGCCCTTCGGGGAAATTCGCCAGGATGCGGCCGGCGAGCGAGATGTCGCGGGTTTCCACGGTGATGCCGGCTGCCCTTGCGAAAGCCTGCACGATGGGCAGCAGTGAATAGGTGGCGAGGGCAGGAGCCTCGTCGGTAAGGGTGTAGAGGATCTTGGCGGTGGTCATCGACGGTCCTTCTGTCAGGGGCCTCCGGTAGAGGAGCGCCGCGGAGTTTACTGCACCGGCAGCTCTGCCAGAACGCGCTCGGCCTCCCGAAGCCAGTTTTCCTGGCCGCGGCGGTAGTGGTCGGGGGCCAGGGCGGCCTGGTCCAGCAGCCCGCGCAGCTGCTTGCGGGCCTCGGCGGTGCTTCCCGAAGCCCGCAGCAGGCGGGCGTAGCGCACCGTGGCCTCGGCTCCGGAGAAATAGCCCGCCAGCGTCTGGTATTCCTCCAGCGCCCGGACCGTGTCGCCCTCGGTTTCCAGCGCCCGCGCATAGAGCAGGTGGCCCTCCTGGGAGCGGAAGTCCGGGTTGTGCTGGATCAGCGCATCCAGCGTGGCGCGGGCCTCTCCCGCCTCTTCGGCCGCGAATTGCGCCCGTGCCAGGCCCAGCATCAGGTTCGGGTCATGCTCATACAGCCCCGTGAGCGTCTCCCGGTAAGTTTCCACGGCCTCGCGCGGCCGGTTCAGCCGCAGCAGCTCCTCGGCATAGCGCTGCCGGGCGTCCACGCCGCCGGTGACCCGCACCTGGTTTTCCAGCACCCGCAGGTTCGCGCCCGGGTCCAGGGCCTTGCGCACGCCCCGGACGGTGCGTTTGGTGGTGCGGCTGCGCAGCAGGTCGGGGATCAGCTCGGCGGCGAGGTAGGCGATCACGCCGGCGTAGGACAGCAGCGCCAGCACCCAGATCCAGATCTGGTTCCGGCCGGTCTTGATGCAGTGGACGATGAGCAGGGCCTGCAGGATCAGCGACAGAACGAACAGCGACATGACGGAGACTTCAACCTTCGTGGCGTCCGGGCGGGGGAGACGATTATGCTTCACCGCATGTTCCCGCGTTCCGCAACGCTCCTGGCCGTGGCGCTGCTGGGGCTTGGTATTTCTCCCGCACCTGCCGCGCAGGCCGGCGCCGACGGCCGGCCGCGCATTGGCCTGGTGCTCTCCGGCGGCGGCGCGCGCGGCGCCGCCCACGTGGGCGTGCTCAAGGTGCTGGACGAGCTGCGCATTCCCGTGGACGCCATTGCCGGCACCAGCATGGGCGCCGTGGTGGGCGGTCTCTACGCCAGCGGCCTCACCGGAGAGCAGCTCGAGAAGGAGCTGGCGTCGGTGGACTGGGAGGGCGCCTTCAGCGATCGTCCGCTGCGCGCCGACCTCAACTTCCGCCGCAAACGCGAAGACCGCGATTTCCTCGTGCGCCTGCCCCTGGGGCTGCGCGATGGCCGTTTCCAGCTGCCGCGCGGGCTGATCCAGGGCCAGAAGCTCAGCCAGATACTGCGGCGCCTCACCTTGCCCGTGAGCCAGGTGGGCAATTTCGACGAGTTGCCGATCCGTTTCCGCGCCGTGGCAACGGACCTGGAGACCGGCGAAGGCGTGGTGATCGACCGCGGCGATCTGGCCACCGCCCTGCGTGCCAGCCTTTCGGCGCCAGGCATCTTCGCGCCGGTGGAGCGCGACGGCCGGCTGTTGGTGGATGGCGGCATCGCGGACAACCTGCCGGTGCACATTGCGCGCGAGATGGGTGTGGACGTGCTCATCGTCGTCGACGTGGGTTCACCGCTCATCGACCGCGATCGTCTGGGCAGCGTCGCGGGCGTCTCCAACCAGATGCTCGCCATCCTCATCCGCCGCGAAAGCCAGCGCGAGCGTGCCACACTCGGTCCGCGGGACGTCATCATCGATCCGCCGCTGCACAATCTCTCTTCGTTCGATTTCTCGCGTCTGCCGCGCGCCATGAACATCGGCGAGCAGGCCGCGCGTGAACTGGCGCCGCAGCTGGCGCAGCTGTCGCTGGACGAGGCCGGGTATGCGGCCTGGCTGGCGCAGCGCCGGGCGCCGCCGGCGATGGCCGATACACAGGTGGCCTTCGTGCGTGTGGACGAGACCTCGCAAGCCTTTGCGGCATCGGTCGACACCCTGTTCGGTTCGCTGGTCGGCGAACCGCTCGGCATCGCGGATCTGGAGGATCGCCTCAACCGCTATTACGGCCGCGGGCAGATGGAGACGCTGGACTACCGCCTCGAGCCACAATCGGCCGCCGACCCGCAATCACCGCTGGGCCTGACGTTCTCCGCGCGCGCCAATTCCTGGGGCCCGAACTACGTGCGTTTCGGCCTGCGGCTGCAGGACAACTTCGCCGGCAATTCCACCTTCGATGCCGCGATGCGCGTGAAGATCACCGAGCTCAGCAGCACCGGCGCCGAGTGGATCTGGGACGGGCAGGTGGGGGGCACGCCGCGCATCGCCACCGAACTGTACGTGCCGCTGTCGCTGCGTCAGAGCTGGTTCGTGGCGCCCCACGCCGTGTTCCAGATACGCAGCCTTGCCCAGGTGGACCCGGTCACCGAGGAACAGGTCGGCGAGTTGCGCGTGCGTTCGACGCGCTTCGGCTTCGATGCAGGCCGGTTGATCGGCAGCTCGGGCGAGTTGCGCGGCGGCGTCGAGCGCGAAGTGGGCAGTGCGCGCGTGCGCCTCGGCGACACCACCACGCCCAAGGACGAATTCCGCACCCGCGAGTTCTTCCTCCGCTACAGCCTCGACCGTTTCGACAGCGTGTCCTTCCCGCGTGAAGGCAATTCGCTGCTGCTGGAGTGGCGCGGTCAGCTCGACGACCGCTTCGAGAACAAGGTTTCAGATTCGCTGCGTTTCGACTGGCGGCTGGCGCGCTCCTGGGGGCGCAACACGGCGCTGGTGTGGGTGTCCGGCGGCTCGCTGCTGGATCCGCAGTTCGCCGACGAGCGCAGCTATTTCACGCTGGGCGGTTTCCTGAATCTCTCCGGCCTCAGCGCCGACACGCTCAGCGGCCCGCACTATGGCATCACGCGCCTGATCTACTACCGGCAGGTGGGGCGGGGCGGCGAGGGTTTCCTCAACGTGCCCATGTATGCGGGCATGTCGTTCGAGGCGGGCAATGCCTGGCAGAGCCGCAGCGACATGGATTTCGGGTCCGCGCGCAAGGATTTCAGCCTGTTCTTCGGTCTCGATACCTTCCTCGGGCCGGCGTACTTCGCCGTCGGCTACGACGTGCGCGGGCGCAGCGCGCTCTATCTGTCGCTGGGCCGCGGCTTCTAGGAGGGCGCGCCCTGAAGGTGCGCGCCGCGCGTCAGGCCAGACCGCGGCTGGAGGCCAGGTTCTCCACCTTGGAATAGTCCAGCGTGGGGGAGTCCTTGGGCCGGGAGTAGTCGTGCCGGCGGCTCATTTCCGCAAGCGCGGCGTCGCGCTCCTCGGCGCTGCGGTACCAGTGCAGGCGATGCCAGTCCGGTCCCAGGATCTTGCGGAAGGGGTCGTTGGACTTGAGGCTGACGCGCACACCGTAGGGGCGCGGTTCCTCGCTGTGCGGTTTGCGCAGGTTGTGTGCGGACTGGATGAGTGCCATTCCCTGATGATACCAGCCACTCTTGAATTCAGCGTCGCGACGCGGCATCTTGAGATACATGTCTCTGTCATTCCGGTCTGCCGTGATGCCCACCGCGGCCACGGCCCTGCCCGGGCGCGACACCGCGCTTGCGGTTCCCGCCAGGCATGCGGTCAGCGGTCATCCCCTCCAGGGTCCGTTCGACGCCCGTTACCAGCAGGCCATCTTCGGCATGGGATGTTTCTGGGGGGCCGAACGGCTGTTCTGGCGCCTGCCCGGTGTCTACTCCACCTCCGTCGGTTATGCCGGCGGCTTCACGCCCAATCCCACCTACGAAGAGGTGTGCTCGGGGCGCACCGGCCATGCCGAGGTGGTGAGCGTGATCTTCGATCCCGCCGTCGTGAGT
>CAUJIK010000076.1 GCA_963205255.1 Pseudomonadota bacterium | reverse complement strand
AGCGGCTGCGCGAGGCGCTGCGCTCGCTGTATGCGACCGGCTTCTTCCACGATGTGCAGCTGCGCCGCGATGGCAGCACGCTGATCGTGGTGGTGAAGGAGCGCCCGACGATCGAGAGCTTCGAGATCAAGGGCAACAAGGACATCAAGACCGAAGATCTCACCAAGTCGCTGCGCAACGTGGGCCTTGCCGCCGGCAAGACCTTCGACCGCTCGGTGCTGGAGGAGGTCCAGGGCTATCTCACCGACCAGTACTACAGCCGCGGCAAGTACGGCGTGCAGATCGATACCTCGGTGGAGGAGCAGCCCGACAACCGCGTCAGGGTGAAGATCGACGTCAAGGAAGGCGCGCGTGCGAAGATCCGCCAGATCAGCGTCGTCGGCAACACCAGGTTCAAGGAAAAGGAGATCCTGGACAGCTTCGAGCTCAAGACCCCGCGCTGGAACTCCTGGTTCAAGCAGAACGACCGCTATTCGCGCGAATCGCTGCAAGGGGATCTCGAGAAGCTGCGCAGCTTCTACCAGGATCGCGGCTACGCGAATTTCCAGATCGAGTCGGCGCAGGTGACGATCGCGCCCGAGAAGGACGACATGTTCGTCACGATCAACGTCAACGAGGGCGAGATCTATCGTGTCTCCGAGGCCAAGATCGCCGGCAACACCATCGTGCCGGAAGAGCAGCTGCGCCGGCTGGTGCAGGTGCAGCCCGGGCAGATCTATTCGCAGCAGCTGGTTTCCATCACCCAGCAGCTGATCCAGAACCGCCTCGGCGAGGAGGGCTATGCCTTCGCCAGGGTCGACCCGGTGCCGCAGCTGGATGACGAGAAGCGCGAGGTCACGATGACCTTCCTGGTGGATCCGGGCAAGCGCGTGTACGTGCGGCACATCAGCTTCGCCGGCGTGACGCGCACCAATGACGTGGTGCTGCGGCGCGAGATGCGGCAGATGGAAGGCGCCTGGGTGTCGAACGTGGCGCTGGAGCGCTCCAAGCAGCGCATCCAGCAGCTGCCCTACATCGAGCAGGTGGATTACGAAAAGACGCGGGTGGAAGGCTCGGACGATCTCGTCGATGTGGAATACACCATCAAGGAAGGCCCCAGCGCATCGCTCACCGGCGGCATCGGTTATTCCGAGTCCTACTCGTTCATGCTCAACGCCAGCTATGCCGACAGCAATTTCATGGGCAGCGGCGAGCGCGTGGCGCTGGAACTGAACACCGGCCGCTACAGCAAGGTGTACAGCTTCTCGAATACCGATCCCTACACCAGCATCGACGGCGTGGCACGCACCTTCAGCCTGCGCTACTCGGATATCACGCAGTTCGTGTCGGCCTCGTCGGATTTCTCGTCCAAGTCGCTCGGCGCCGGCCTCGAATACGGCTATCCGATCACCGAGTTCCAGGGTCTGCGCTTCGGCCTCAACGTCACACGTTCGGAACTGCTCACCACCTCCCGGGGCAGCGCCGTGCAGGCGCAGAACTGGGTGCAGCAGAACGGCAAGCCCTATAGCCGCAGCGCGGTGGACGACTACGGCAACATCTTCGAGTTCTTCGGCAGCAAGTACACCACCTTCGAGCTGTCGGCCGGCTGGTACATGCAGAGCCTGAACCGCGGACTGTTCCCGGACCGCGGTCAGAGGATGTCGCTGACGGTCTCGTCCAGCGTGCCGGGCAGCCCGGTGGAATACTATGTCGCCGATGCCCAGTTCATCCGCTACATCCCCCTGTGGCGGCGCTTCACGGGCCTGATCAACCTGCGCGCTTCCTTCGGCGATGGCATGGGCGACACCACCAGCCTGCCGCCGTACCGCCAGTTCTATGCCGGCGGCCCGGATACGGTGCGCGGCTACCGCGAAAGCCGCCTGGGGCCGAAAGACAATTTCGGCAACCCCTATGGTGGCAACCTGCTCACCGTTGGCCGGGCGGAAATCGTGCTGCCGATGCCCCAGAAGTGGCAAACCAGCGCTCGAGTGAGCCTGTTCTACGACATTGGCAACGTGTTCGCGACAAATAACAACACGAAATTCGTGGGGCAGGACGGTCTGACGCCTGTAACCTACAAATTCAAGTATGATAATTTGCGCCGTTCGACGGGTCTGGCGGTGGAGTGGCTGGCGCCCCTGGGCGTGTTCCGCTTCAGCTATGCCGTGCCGCTCAATGCGGTCAAGGGCAACAGCGTGGTCTTCCCGGACGAGCGTGAAGGGTTCCAGTTCTCGGTTGGCCAGGCCTTCTAGACACAGTTTTGGAGAGATACAACGTGAATCGCAGCTTCAAGGTTCTCCTGTCCACTGCACTGGTCGCATGCCTGTATGCATCGGCGGCCAGCGCGGAGATCAAGGTGGGCTTCGTGAACTACAACCGTCTGCTGCAGGATTCCCCGCAGGCCAAGGTATCGCTGGATGCGATCCGCAACGAGTTCGCGCCGCGCGAGCGCGACATGCAGAACCAGGCCACCCAGCTCAAGGCCCGCGAGGACAAGCTACAGAAAGACGCGGCCACCATGAGCGAGATGCAGCGCTCCGCCGCGGAGAAGGAACTGCGTGACGGTTACCGCGATCTGCAGCGCAAGCAGTCCGAGGTGCAGGACGATTTCAACGCCCGGCGCAACGAAGAGATGGCGCGGCTGCAGCGCACACTGGTCGAGGAAGTGCAGGTCTATGCCAAGGCGCAGAACTTCGACCTGGTGCTGGCCGATGGCGTGATCTACGCCTCCAACGGCGTGGACATCACGCCAGCCATTCTCTCGGCCCTGCAGGCCAAGCGTCCGGCTGCTGCCGCCAAGCCCTAGTTCATTCACGCCCGGACCGCGGTGGTGACCTGCTCTCTGGGTGAACTGGCGGTACGCTTTGGCTGCGAGCTGCGCGGTGATCCGGATGTGCGGGTTGCCCGCGTGGCGACGCTTGCCGGCGGCAGCGACGCGCTGGGTTTCGTCGCCAGCGCTGCCTACCGGGCCGCGCTGAGGCAGACGCGGCTCGGTGCGGTGGTGCTCGATGCGCGCCTGGCGCCCGAATGCCCGGTGCCGGCGCTGGTGCACCGCAATCCGCATCCCACCTTCGCCCGCATCGCGGCGCTGCTTCATCCTGCTGCGCCGCTGCGCGCGGGCATTCATCCCACGGCGCAGGTTGCCCCCACGGCGCGCATCGATCCTTCGGCCGAAATCGGCGCCTTCGTCGTGATCGGCGAAGGCGTGCAAGTGGGGTCGCGTTGTTTCGTGGGCCCGCATTGCGTGCTGGCCGAGGGCGTGCAGCTGGCGGCCGATGTGCAGCTGGTGGCGCGCGTCACGCTCGGCGCGCAGGTGACGCTGGGTGAGCGTTGCCTCGTCCATCCGGGCGCGGTGATCGGCGCCGATGGTTTCGGCAATGCCCGTGACGGCGAGCGCTGGGTGAAGGTGCCGCAGCTGGGCACGGTGCATGTGGGGGCTGATGTGGAGATCGGCGCCAACACCACCATTGACCGTGGTGCGCTGGAAGACACAGTGATCGGCGAGGGCGTGCGCCTGGACAACCAGATCCAGGTCGGCCACAACGTGGTGATCGGCGCACACACCGCCATTGCCGCCTGCACCGGCATCGCCGGCAGTGCGAAGATCGGCGCCCGCTGCATGATCGGCGGCGGAACCGGCATCGGCCAGGTCGAGATCGCCGATGATGTGGTGATCACCGGTTTTGGCATGGTCTCGGCCACGCTGCACAATCCAGGGGTGTATTCCAGCGTGCTCCCCGTGGAAGAGGTGCGGACCTGGCGCCGCATCGTCGGGCGCCTGAAACGGCTGGATGAACTGGCATCGCGCGTGCGCAAGCTTGAAAGGAAAGAGAACAATGACGACTGACAAGCCATTCCTCGACATACAGGCCATCCTCAAGTATCTGCCGCACCGCTATCCGTTCCTGCTGGTGGATCAGGTGCTGGAGTTCAAGGCTGGCGAAACCATCCGCGCGCTGAAGAACGTGACCTTCAACGAGCCGCATTTCACCGGGCATTTCCCGGAACGGCCGGTGATGCCCGGCGTGCTGATACTCGAGGCGCTGGCCCAGGCGGCCGGCATCCTGGTGTTCGGCACGCTGCGCAAGGTGCCCAATGTGAACACGCGGTTCTATTTCGCCGGCATCGACAACTGCCGCTTCCGGCGGCCGGTCGTGCCCGGCGACCAGCTGGTGCTCACCGCGAAAGTGGAGCGCAACATGAAGGGCATATGGCGTCTGTCGACGGCTGCCTATGTGGGCGAGGCGGAGGCGGCGTCGGCGACGATGATGCTGTTCCCCGATGCGGACAATGCCACGCCGCTGGATGTTGCCTGAGGGAGCGCGAAGATGGCGAAGATCGATCCGCGCGCCGTGGTATCGCCACAGGCCGAGCTTGCCGATGATGTGGAGGTCGGGCCGTTCGCGGTGATCGGCGCGGACGTCACCATCGGCGCGGGCACGGTCATCGGCCCGCATGCCGTGGTGAATGGTCCCGCCAGTCTCGGCAGGGACAACCGCGTATTCCAGTTCGCATCCCTGGGCGATGCGCCGCAGGACAAGAAATACAGGGGCGAGCCCACGCGGCTGGAAGTCGGCGACCGCAACACCTTCCGCGAGTACTGCACTGTCAACCGCGGCACCGTGACGGGCCATGGCGTGACGCGCGTGGGCAGCGACAATCTGCTGCTGGCCTATACCCATGTGGGGCACGACTGCGTCCTCGGCGATCACATCGTGCTGTCGAACCTCGTGATGCTCGGCGGCCACGTGGAGCTGGGCGACTGGGTGATCATGAGCGGCTATGCCGGCGCGCACCAGTTCTGCAAGATCGGCGCCCATGCCTTCATCGGCAACAACACCGCCGTGACGCGCGACGTGCCGCCCTACGTGCTCGCCACCGGGCATCCGGCCGAGCCGCGTGCGGTCAACAGCGAAGGGCTCAAGCGTCGCGGCTTCAGCGAGGAACAGATCCGCGCCATCCGCAATGCCTATCGCGTGCTTTACCGCAGCGACCTGAAGCTGGAAGAGGCGGTGCCGCGCCTTGCGCAGATGGCGCAGGAGCATGATGTGCTGCGCATCTTCGTGGACTTCATCGGTCGTTCGACACGCAGCCTGGTTCGTTGACCTATGGGGCAGAGGCTGCGCATTGGCCTCGTCGCGGGTGAAGCCTCGGGGGATCTGCTCGGCGCGGCGCTGATGCAGGCCTTGCGCGCGCGGCGCCCGGAAGCCACTTTCGCCGGTATTGCCGGCGCGCGCATGCGCGCCGCCGGTTGCCAGGTGCTGGCTTCGTCCGAGGAACTCTCGGTGATGGGTTTCGTCGAACCGCTGCGCCATCTGCCGCGGCTGTTCGCACTGCGTTCGCGTCTCAGGCGCGAGTTCCTTTCCGGCGGCTATGACGCCTTCGTCGGCATTGACTCGCCGGCTTTCAACCTCGGGCTGGCACGTTCGCTGCGCCGCAAGGGGCTGCCGACTGTGCAGTACGTGAGCCCGCAGGTGTGGGCGTGGCGGCCTGGCAGGGTGCGCAAGATCGCGGCCTCGGTCGACAGCGTGCTGTGCCTGTTTCCGTTCGAAGCCGCCTTCTATGAAAAGCATGCCGTGCATGCCCAGTTCGTCGGGCATCCGCTGGCTGACCAGGTGCCGCTGGAAGACGGGCGCGAGGCGGCGCGCGCCGCACTGGGCATTCCCGCGGATGCCAAGGTCATCGCGCTGCTGCCGGGTAGCCGCCTGTCGGAGGTGGAGCGGCTGGGCGGAGTCTTCGCCGCGGCCGCGCGGCTCCTGGCCGGCGAACGCAGCGAGCCGCTGCTGTTCCTGGCTCCCATGGTCAACGAGCGGCTCGCGCAGGTCTTCGGCGCGCAGGTCAAGGCGGTCGGAGCCACGGTGCGGCTGCTCGACGGCAACGCCGGGCAGGTGCTTTCCGCCGCGGATGTGGCGCTGGTGGCGTCCGGAACCGCAACACTGGAAACCATGCTGCGCGGATGCCCGATGGTGGTTGCCTATCGCGTGGCGGCGGGCACGGCCTTTCTGGCGCGCAATCTGGGTCTTGTGAAGGTGCCTTTTCTTTCGCAGCCGAATCTGCTTGCCGGCGAGGCGCTGGTGCCGGAGATCCTGCAGGAGGCGGCAACGCCGCAGGCTTTGGCCGAGGCGCTGGGCAAGGCGCTGGACGATCCGGGACGCGAAGCACTCAAGCGCCGCTTCCGCCAGATGCACCTGCAATTGCGCCAGGGAGGCGCTCAGCGTGCCGCCGAGGCCATGCTCGAGCTCATCGACCGCCGGCAGGCGCAGCGGTGAGCGGCCTGGCTTTGATCGGGAGCTGATTTGATCGGGGAGCTGATCGCGGGCGTGGATGAAGCGGGCAGGGGGCCGCTGGCGGGCCCGGTGTTCGCCGCGGCCGTGATCCTGGATCCGGCGCGGCCCATCGAGGGCCTGAAGGATTCCAAGCAGCTCTCGCCCGCGCAGCGCGAGCGGCTCGATGTGCAGATCCGCGAGCGCGCGCTGGCCTTCAGCATCGGCTGGGCAGATGCGGAGGAAATCGACAGCCTCAATATCCTGCAGGCCACGTTGCTGGCGATGCGCCGCGCGCTGTGCGCGCTCGCGGTGGCGCCCGCTACTGTGCTGGTGGACGGCAACCGTCTGCCGCTGCTGGCCGATCGCCCCTGCCAGCTCCGCGCCGTGGTGGGAGGCGATGCCAGCGTGCCCGCGATCAGTGCCGCCTCGATCCTGGCCAAGCAGGCGCGCGATGCGCTGATGCCGCAACTCGATGCAGCCTATCCCGGCTACCTGCTCATGGAGCACAAGGGGTACCCTACACCCCGGCATCTGGAAGCATTGCGCCGCCACGGCCCCTCGCCGCAGCACCGATACAGCTTTGCACCAGTCAGAGAGGCTAAAAAGATATTTATTTAGATGAGCTTGCAGTCTTTTGTTCATCTAAGGGTTCATACCGAGTATTCGCTGCTCGACAGCATCGTGCGCGTGCCGGAACTGATCGACGCCGCGGCCGCGGCGGGTATGCCGGCCGTGGCGCTCACCGACGAGTGCAATCTGTTCGCGATGGTGAAGTTCTATCGCGCGGCGCTGGCGCGCGGTGTGAAGCCCATCATCGGAGTGGATCTGTGGATCAGGGAGCCGGGTGAGCGCGAGCCGCCTTCGCGCCTTACGCTGCTGTGCCAGAACGAAGTCGGCTATCTGAATCTGTCGCGTCTGGTGAGCCGCGCTTATCTCGAAGGTGAGCGGCAGACCACGCCGCTGGTGGATCGCGCCTGGCTCACGCCGCAGGATCTGCAAGGGCTGATAGGACTTTCCGGCGGACGCGAAGGTGATGTGGGCCGGGCGCTGGCCATGGGCCGCAAGGGCCAGGCCGCGCGCCTGCTGCAGGAATGGAAGGCGCTGCTCGGGGATCGCTACTACCTGGAACTGCAGCGGCTGGGCCGCCCCGGCGATGATGAGGATGTGGTCCGCGCCATCGCGCTGGCGGGTGAGGCGCAGGTGCCGGTGGTGGCCACCAACGACGTGCGCTTCCTCGCGCGGGAGGATTTCGACTCTCACGAGGCGCGGGTGTGCATCCATGAGGGCAGCCTGCTCGCCGACACCACGCGCCGCCGGCGCTACACGCACGAGCAGTATCTGCGCACGCCGCAGCAGATGGCGGAGCTGTTCGCCGATGTGCCCGAGGCCATCCGCAATACGGTGGAGATCGCGCGCCGCTGCAGCCTGGTGCTGAAGCTCGGCAGCAGCCGGCTGCCGATCTACCCGGTACCTGATGGTTCGACCGCGGAGGAGCACATCCGCGTGACGGCTGCCGCGGGCCTCGAAGCCCGGTGGAGCGCCATTGCCGCGCGGCGGGGTGGCGAGGCGCTGCCCGAGGACTACAGGGCGCGGCTCGAGCGCGAGCTGGATGTCATCTGCACGATGGGTTTTGCAGGCTACTTCCTCATCGTCGCGGACTTCATTCACTGGGCCAAGCACAATGGCGTGCCCGTGGGCCCGGGCCGCGGTTCGGGCGCCGGCTCGCTGGTGGCCTGGGTGCTGGGCATCACCGACCTCGACCCGATCGAATACGACCTGCTGTTCGAGCGCTTCCTCAACCCAGAGCGCGTGTCGATGCCGGACTTCGACGTGGACTTCTGCATGGAAGGCCGCGACCGCGTGATCGCCTATGTGGCCGAGAAATACGGCCGCGAACGCGTCTCGCAAATCATCACCTACGGCACCATGGCCGCGAAGGCCGTGGTGCGCGATGTGGGGCGGGTGCTCGGACACCCCTATGGTTTCGTCGACCGCATCGCCAAGCTCGTGCCCTTCGAACTGGGCATCACGCTGAAGGATGCGCTCGAGAAAGAGCCGGAACTGTCGCGGCTGTACCGCACCGACGAGGAAGTGAAGGCGCTGATCGATCTGGCGCAGTCGCTCGAAGGGCTCACGCGCAATGCGGGAACGCATGCCGGTGGCGTGGTGATCGCCCCCTCGGTGCTGACGGATTTCACGCCGCTGTTCTGTGAAGCCGGCAGCGCCAGCGTGGTGACGCAGTTCGACAAGGACGATGTGGAAGCCGCGGGCCTGGTGAAGTTCGACTTCCTCGGCCTGCGCACGCTGACCATCATCGACCGCGCCGTGCGCATCATCAACGAGCTGGATGGCGGCAAGAATCCGCCGCTCGACATCAACGCGTTGCCGCTGGACGATGCGGCCACCTATGCGCTGATGAAGTCCGGCCAGACCACGGCCGTGTTCCAGCTCGAATCGCGCGGCATGAAGGACCTGATCCGGCGCCTGAGGCCAGATCGCTTCGAGGACGTGGTGGCGCTGGTGGCGCTGTTCCGTCCCGGCCCGCTGCAGTCGGGCATGGTGGACGACTTCATCGCCCGCAAGAACACGCCGGGCACGGCCATCGACTATCTGCATCCTTCGCTGCAGGGCGTGCTCGAACCCACCTACGGCGTCATCCTCTACCAGGAGCAGGTGATGCAGATCGCGCAGGTGCTGTCGGGCTACACGCTCGGCGGCGCCGATCTGCTGCGGCGCGCGATGGGCAAGAAGAAGGCCGAGGAGATGGCCAAGCAGCGCTCGGTGTTCGTCGACGGCGCCGTGCAGCGCGGTATCGACGCGAAGCAGGCAGCGTGGATCTTCGACCTGATCGAGAAGTTCGCCGGCTACGGCTTCAACAAATCGCACTCGGCCGCCTACGCGCTGTTGTCCTACCAGACCGGCTGGTTGAAGACCCATCACCCGGCAGCCTTCATGGCAGCGGTGCTGTCCGCCGATATCGACAACACCGACAAGGTGGTTACGCTGGTCGATGAATGCGAGCGGCTGGGCCTCAAGATCCTGCCGCCGGACATCAATGCCTCGGCCTATGCCTTCACCGTGGCGGGCGCGAAGACCATCCGTTATGGCCTGGGCGCGATCCGCGGCGTGGGTGAGCAGGCGGTGCAGATGCTGGTGGCCGAGCGTGAGGCCAATGGCGCCTTCACCGATCTGGAGGAGCTGTGCCGGCGAATCGATCTTGCGCGCGTCAACCGCCGCGTGCTGGAGGCACTGATCAAGTCGGGAGCCCTCGACGCGCTGGGCACCAACCGTGCCCAGTTGATGAGCCGGCTCGATTCGGCGGTGCTCGGTGGCGAGCAATCGACACGCGACAGTGCGGCGGGGCAGGAGGATCTGTTCGGCGCGGCGCCGGTGGTTCCCGTGGCGGCAGCCCAGGTGCCGGACTGGAACGAAGCCCAGCGGCTGGCCGGGGAGCGCGAGACCCTCGGCCTGTATCTCACCGGGCATCCCATCCAGCGATTCGAAGCTGAATTGCCGCGGCTGGTGAGCGGCAGGCTGGCCGACATGGCCACTGAGCCGCCGCCCGCGGGCGGCGAAGCGGGCAGGTATTTCGGCGGTCGCGTAGTGAGTGTGGCGGGGCTGGTGTGCGACATCCGCAAGCGCAATGGTCGCACCAGCTTCATGCTCGATGACCGCACCGGCCGCATCGAGGTCACGCTGTTCGAGGAACAGTTGCAGCAGTTCCGCGAGCTGGTGGTGAAGGATGTGCTGGTGCTGGTGGAAGGCAACCTGCGCTATGACGAATTCAGCGCCGCGTGGCGCGTGGCGGGCAAGCGCCTGGTGTTGCTCGATGCCTTGCGCGAGCAGCAGGCGCGGCGGCTGTTGTTGCGCTGGCCCGGCGGCGGCACGGAAGAATCGCTGGCGCGTGTGGCAAAGCTCAAGACGCTGCTGGCGGCCGGCAGGCCCGGTGGCTGTGAAGTGCTGGTGCGTTACGAGGGGTCCGGCGCGCGCTGCACTCTGGCGCTGGGCCGGGACTGGTCGGTGCGGCTCACCCCGGCGCTGATGGACGAGCTGGAGTCGCTGGTGGGCCGTGAGGGGCTGCAGCTGCTCTACGAAGCGCCGGCCAGCGGAAACTTGCACACCGCGGCGCCGGCCACTTAACCTCACGCGCCACATCAGTCTCTCTCCCGACCGGAACATACATGCCACTGAGTTTCCTGGAATTCGAACAGCCCATCGCAGAGCTCGAAGCGAAGATCGAAGAGCTCAGCCATGTGACCTCGGATTCCGAAGTCAACATCCAGGAGGAGATCACGCGGCTGAAGGCCAAGAGCCGGCAGCTGACCAAGAGCATTTTCTCGCAGCTCACGCCGTGGCAGATCACCCAGGTGGCGCGGCATCCGCACCGCCCGTACACGCTGGACTACGTGCATCTGATGCTCACCGACTTCACCGAGCTGCATGGCGACCGCATGTTCGGCGACGACCTTGCGATCGTCGGCGGCCTGGCGCGCATCGACGAGCGGCCGGTGATGGTGATCGGCCAGCAGAAGGGCCGCGACACCAAGGAGCGCGTGCGGCGCAACTACGGCATGCCCAAGCCGGATGGCTATCGAAAGGCGCTGCGCCAGATGAAGACGGCCGAGCGCTTCGGCCTGCCCATCGTGACCTTCATCGACACGCCCGGCGCCTATCCCGGCGTCAGCAGCGAGGAGCGCGGCCAGAGCGAGGCGATCGCCCGCAACCTCTTCGAGATGGCGCAGCTTGAGGTGCCCGTGGTCAGTGTGGTGATCGGCGAAGGCGGTTCCGGCGGCGCGCTGGCCATCGGCGTGTGCGACCGGCTCATCATGCTGCAGTACTCGGTGTATTCGGTGATCTCGCCCGAGGGCTGCGCCTCCATCCTCTGGAAGAGTGCCGACAAGAAAGAGGCCGCGGCCGAAGCCATGGGGCTGACTGCCGAGCGCCTCGGGCAGCTGGGTCTGGTCGACGAGGTGGTGGGCGAGCCGCTGGGCGGCGCGCACCGTGATCCGGAGACCACGGCCGCGGCGCTCAAGGCGGCCGTCCTGCGCGCGCTGGAGTCGCTTGCGGCACTGCCGCCCGAGCAGCTGGTGGAGCAGCGGCAGCAACGCCTGGCTTCCTACGGCCGCTTCGCCGAGGGCAAGGGTTCCTGAAGACGCCGGACGTCGCCGGTGCGCTGGCGCTGCTGGCGCGACTGCGCCGGTTCGCTCCGCGCACGGGTGCGCTCGAGTGCTGTGTGGCCTGGTCGGGCGGGCTCGATTCCACCGTTCTGCTGCATCGCCTGGTCGCCGCGCGTCGTGCCGCGCCGCGCGCGCTGCGGTTGCGCGCCGTGCACGTGGATCATCATCTGCAATCCGCGTCGCGCGAATTCGCGCGGCATTGTCGACGGGTGGCGCGCCAGTGGCGGGTGCCGCTGACCGTGCTGGATGTGAGTGTGCCAGCCATGCGCGGCGGTTCGCCCGAAGAGCAGGCGCGCGATGCCCGTTATGCGGCTCTGCGTGCCGCGCTGCGACCCGGCGAGCTGCTGCTGACGGCGCAACATGCCGATGACCAGTTCGAGACGGTGTTGCTGGCGCTGCTGCGTGGCGCGGGGCCGGCGGGTCTTGCGGGCATGCCCGAAGCCATGGCCTTCGGAGAAGGCTGGCTGCTGCGCCCGCTGCTGGGTGATACGCGCGCTGCGCTTGCGACCGAGGCCCGCGCGGCTGGGCTGTCATGGGTCGATGATCCGAGCAATCCCGATCCGCGCTTCGATCGCAACTACCTGCGGCAAAGTGTGCTGCCGCTGCTGCGCGAACGCTGGCCGGCGCTGGCGGCCACGGGGGCGCGCAGCGCACGATTCTGCGCCCTGGCCGCGGGCTTCGTGCAGCAGACTGCGCGGCGCGACGCCGGTGTTGCGGCGGATGGGGAGGCGCTGGAGGCCGCGGCGTTGCGGTGCATGAGCACTGCGCGTGCCGCCGAAGCCCTGCGGGTCTGGATTGCGGATCAGGGAGCGCGCGCGCCGGATGAGCGGCGCCTGCGGGAGATCCTGCGAATGCTGGAGGCGCGCGTCGACGCATCGCCGCGAGTGCGCTGGGACCAATGGCAGGTGGGCCTTTCCCGGGGGCGGCTGATTCTGCAGGTCGTCGGTGCGCAGCGGCCTGCCCGGGCGCGACAACCTGTGGCCGATGCTTCAAGGCAGGTGGAGCAGTGGAACTGGCGCGCGCAGCCCACCCTGCGCCTTGCGGGCGGCGGCCGGCTTGTCCTGCGGTCCGACTCTCATGGCGATGTCGATCTGGACCGTCTGCCCGGGCTGCTGCGGGTGCATTGGCACACGGCCGGACAACCCGCGCCTGCGTTTGCCGGCCAGCGCCGTCTGCGCAAGCTGTTCCAGGAGCTGTCGGTGCCGGCTGCCGCCCGTGGCGCGCTGCCGCTGGTTTCGGCCGGGGGCGCTGGCGCCGCGCCCCGCCTGCTGGCGATCGCCGACCTGTGGGTCGATCCTGCGGTGCGCGCCGGAGCGATCACCCGCAGCGCCGCTCGTTTCGTCTGGCGACCGCCGGCGTGATTTGCTAGTCTGTCGGCCCGTCGATATGGCTCGTTTGCGCGGGCCTCCTGCGGTCCTTTTTTCGGCGGTGAACTCCCCATGACCCGTTTTGTTTTCGTCACCGGTGGCGTGGTTTCCTCTTTGGGGAAGGGCATCGCCGCGGCATCCCTCGGCGCGATCCTCGAGGCCCGCGGGCTCAAGGTGTCGATGGTCAAGCTCGACCCCTACATCAATGTCGATCCGGGCACCATGAGCCCCTTCCAGCACGGCGAGGTGTTCGTCACCGACGACGGCACCGAGACCGATCTGGACCTGGGCCACTACGAACGCTTCGTGCACACCACCACGGGGCGGCACAGCAATTTCACCACCGGGCGCATCTATGAGCGCGTGATCGCCAAGGAGCGCCGCGGCGACTACCTGGGCGCCACCGTGCAGGTGATTCCGCACATCACCGACGAGATCAAGCGCAGCATCCGGCTGGGCGCCGGCGATGCCGACGTGTGCATGGTAGAGATCGGCGGCACCGTGGGCGACATCGAGTCGCTGCCGTTCCTCGAAGCCATCCGTCAGCTCGGCGTGGAGCTGGGCCGCAACCAGGTGATGTACATGCACCTGACGCTGGTGCCGGTGGTCAGCGGTTCGGAGATCAAGACCAAGCCCACGCAGCATTCGGTGAAGGAGCTGCGCGGCATCGGCATCCAGCCCGATGTGCTGCTGTGCCGTTGCAAAGACACGATTCCCGACGACCAGCGGCGCAAGATCGCGCTGTTCACCAATGTCGAGGAGCGCGCGGTGTTCAGCGCCGTCGATGCCGACGACATCTACAAGATTCCCATGCTGCTGCACGAGCAGGGCCTCGACGCCATCGTGGTCGAGCGGCTGGGGCTCTCCGTGCCGCCCACGGACTTGACCGAATGGCGTGCCGTGGTGGCCGCCAAGGCCAACCCCGAGGTGACGGTGGACATCGCGATGGTGGGCAAGTACGTGCAGATGCGCGACTCCTACATCTCCCTGAGCGAGGCGCTGACCCATGGCGGCCTCAAGGCGCGCGTGCGGGTCAATGTGCACTACATCGAGGCCACGGACATCGAGACCGGCGGCACCGGGTGCCTGGAGCGCATGGATGCGGTGCTGGTGCCGGGCGGCTTCGGCGAGCGCGGCATCGAAGGCAAGATGGCGGCGGTGCGCGTCGCGCGCGAAAAGGGCATTGCCTACCTTGGCATCTGCCTCGGCATGCAGCTGGCGGTGATCGAGTACGGCCGCAATGTGCTGGGCCTCGCGAAGGCCAACAGCACCGAATTCGACCGCACTTCGCCGCATCCGGTGATCGCGATGATCACGGAATGGAAGGATCAGGCGCGCGGCGAGCAGCAGCGCAGCGAAGGCTCGGACCTGGGCGGCACGATGCGCCTGGGCGCGCAGGAAGTGGAGCTGGGCGAGGGCACGCTGGCGCGGCAGCTCTACGGGCAGCCGATGATCCGCGAGCGCCATCGCCACCGTTACGAATTCAACAACAACTACCTCGATCAGTACCGCCAGGCGGGCCTGCGTTTCTCCGGCTTCTCCCACGACGGCCTGGTCGAGATCGTGGAGCTGCCCGGGCATCCCTGGTTCCTGGCGACGCAGTTCCACCCCGAGTTCACCTCCACGCCGCGCGGCGGCCATCCGCTGTTCACCTCTTTCGTGCGTGCCGCCCGCGCGGCCCGTGCCGCGCATCTGCCCAAGGCCGTTTCGTCATGAAGCTGGCCGGCGTCGAGGTCGGCAACGAACGGCCGCTGTTCCTGATCGCAGGTCCCTGCGTGATCGAAAGCCGCGACCTGGTCGAGGAAGTGGCCGGTCGCATGGTCGAGCTGACGCGGCGCCTCGGCGTGCCCTATGTCTTCAAGGCCTCCTTCGACAAGGCCAACCGTTCATCGAGCAAGAGCTATCGCGGGCCGGGCATCGAGCAGGGCCTTGCCATCCTCGAGGGTGTGAAGCAGAAATTCTCGGTGCCGGTGCTCACCGACGTGCACGAGGACACGCCCTTCGACGAAGTGGCGGCGGTGGTGGACGTGCTGCAGACGCCGGCCTTCCTGTGCCGGCAGACCAACTTCATCCTCGCGGTGGCGAGCGCGGGCAAGCCCGTCAACATCAAGAAAGGCCAGTTCCTGTCGCCGTGGGAAATGGGCAATGTGGTGGACAAGGCCCGCTCCACCGGCAACACCGACATCATGGTGTGCGAACGCGGCTTCACCTTCGGCTACAACAATCTGGTGTCCGACATGCGCGCGCTGGCCGTGATGCGCGGCACGGGCTGTCCGGTGGTGTTCGACGCCACCCATTCGGTGCAGCTGCCGGGCGGGCAGGGCAGCTCGTCGGGCGGCCAGCGCGAGCACGTCCCGGTATTGGCCCGGGCTGCAGTGGCTGCCGGCGTGGCCGGGCTCTTCATGGAAACCCATCCCGACCCGGCC